>JAYTUG010000355.1:0-22684 GCA_043744695.1 Gemmataceae bacterium | reverse complement strand
CTTGAGCCGTGCGATCTCGTGCCGCGCCTTGCGGATCTCGGACGGAGTCTCGAGCCGGTCGGTCGCCGACTGAAATCGCAGCTGGAACAAATGCTTCTCGGTGTCCTTGAGCGTGAGCATCAACTGCTCATCGCTCATACCCCGGTAGTCTTTCAGCTTGGTCGGCATCGCATCACCATCCGCTCGAAACCGGGTTTCCAAAAATCAAATACTGGGCCGGCGCGTCACGAAACGGCACTTGAACGGCATCTTGTAAGCCACGCGGGCCAGACACTCGCGAGCGGCCGCCTCGGGCAAGCCGCCAATCTCGAATAGAATCTGACCGGCTCGAACCACGGCCGCCCAGTATTCCGGCTCGCCCTTGCCTTTACCCATTCGCGTTTCCGCGGGGATCGAGGTGACCGGCTTATGCGGGAATACGCGAATATAGTAGCGGCCTTCACCCGAGACGAATCGCGTCATCGTGACGCGCCCCGACTCGATGCACTCGGCGGAGAGCCAACCGCCTTCCATCGACATCAGGCCGAAATCGCCGTACGAGACGTAGTTGCCGCGATGCGAGAAGCCTCGGATCGGGCCGAGGAACTTCTTGCGAGTCGTCCTTCCACGGGTGACGCCGCGTTGCGCTTTTCGGAATTTCACCCGCTTGGGCATCTGTGGCATCGGCACGATCTCCCGTCACTCGAAGTTCTAAGTTCCTGGTTCGAAGTTTCAGTCAGTAAGGTTCAAACCTGGAACCTGAAACTTGGAACTCCATTTTCAGCTATCGCGGCCCACCGCCACCGCCTCCGCTACCACCACCAGGACCGCGACGGGTGCCGCGTCGTCGTTGCGTCGGCGCGCCGGCGGCATCCGTGGCATCGGCGATATCGCCGGTCAAATAGTCACCCTGGTTCACCCAGGCTTTGATTCCGATATTGCCCTGCGGGGTCGTCGCTTCTGCGAACCCGTATTCGATCTTACAGCGGAGGGTCGAGAGCGGGATGCTCCCTTCCATGCCCTTCTCGCACCGGGCCATTTCCGAGCCGCCCAGCCGACCGGACAACTGCAACTTCACGCCCTTCGCTCCGCCCTCCATCGCCCGCTGCATCGCTTGCTTCATGGTGCGGCGGAAACTCGCTCGCCGCTCCAACTGCTCGGCGATGTCCTCGGCGATTAACTGCGGATCGATCTCGGGCCGCGTGATCTCCACCGTCTTCACTTCGATGTGCCGGCGAGTCAATTTCTCCAAAGCCTTCGTCAGCTTGTCGATCTTCTCGCCCTTCTTGCCGATGATCGCACCGACCCGGCTCGAACTCACCACGACCGTCACGCGTTCGCGGGTCCGTTCGATGCGAATCTCTGAAATCCCAGGCCGCTGCTCCTTGCGGTCCTTCTTGTTCGTCAGGTACTTCTGAATGAAGGCCCGGATCTTGAAGTCTTCGATCAACAATTCCGAGAAGTCGGCCTTGCTGGCGTACCAGGTGCTGCGCCAAGGGCGCATGATGCCCGTGCGAAATCCAGTCGGTCGAACTTTCTGACCCATGGTTCGGTCATCCTCTGAAATCCGGCCGCTGATGCGGGACGGTTTGCCAGACGGCTCGATTCCAATCCAACAAATACACGAGGGCCGGCTCATTCGCCGGCCCAGCCGGTAATATCCAGTTGCTAAACGGTTGCGGGCGGTGCAGCAGGTAGGCTCGGTGCCGCGGCAACTGCCGGTGGGTTGTACGGTTCGCTCGGCACCGCCTCAGGAGGATCGGACAGCGTCACGTGAATGTGAGCCAGCCGACGCTTGATCTGGAAGGCCGTACCGCGAGCGCGTGGCTGCATTCGCTTGAACATCGGAGCGCCATCCACGCGAGCCTCGCTGACCACGAGCGAATCGAGATCCTGGCATTCCAGATGGTCGGCGTTCCCCAGCGCGCTGCGCACCACCACTTCCAGAAGCTTCGCGCCGCGGTTGTGGTAGAACTTCAACAGTTGCAGCGCTTCGTCTACGTTGCGACCGCGAATGAGATCGGCGAACAGCCGAATCTTGCGCGGGCCCATGTCGGCGAATCGGTGTAGAGCTTTGTAATCCATAATGTTCTTCATTTAGCAGCGGGCTTGCCCGCTGTCATCACCGCGGGTAGGCCCGCCGCTAAATGCAATTACTTACCCGCGGGGGCCGGAGCAGCCTTGCCCTTACCGCCCGAGTGGCCCTTGAACGTCCGGGTCGGGGAGAACTCGCCGAGTTTGTGGCCGATCATGTCTTCAGTGCAGTAAACCCGATGGAACAACTTGCCGTTGTGAACGAGAAACGTCGCGCCGATGAAGTCCGGGATGATCGTGCAGTCGCGCGACCATGTCTTAATCGGCTCTTTCACCGGACCCATCTTCATCACCTTGGAGTGAAGACGTTCATCGACGTACGGGCCTTTTTTGATCGACCGGCTCATGCGTTCTTCCCAAAAGCTTCCCGCGTCCCACCATCGCTCAGCGCAATAGGGGGCTGGTTAATGTAGATTTTGAATCGTATCCGGCAACGGACATTCCCAAAAAGTCCGGCCAACAAAGCCCGCGAAACTCGTTCGCGGGCTCAAAGTCATGAGCTCTGCTGGAACGGCCCACTCGGCCGACGGCGAAGAACCGCCTTGTTTCCAGGCTTCCTCTTGTTTCGAGTCTTACCGCCCTTAGCAAGCACGCCGCTCTTCGAACACGGATCGCGACCGCCTGCGGTTCGGCCTTCGCCGCCGCCCATCGGGTGATCGGTCGGATTCATCGCAGTTCCGCGATTGTGGGGCTTGCGACCCTTCCATCGCATTCGCCCGGCTTTGCCCATGCTGATATTCATGTGCTCGGGATTCGAGACGCTGCCGATCGTGGCCCGGCACTTGCTCGACACGCGGCGGATTTCTCCGCTCGGCATCGTCAACTGCGCCCAGTCCTTTTCGCGAGCACTCAGCGTGGCCGAGCAACCGGCACTGCGACAGATCTGCCCGCCGCGGCCCGGCGTCATTTCGATATTGTGAACGATCATGCCCGTAGGAATCTTCCACAGCGGCATGCAATTGCCGAGCTTCGGCTCCACGGCATCGGTCTCGCCCGACATCACTTTGTCGCCGGCCTTGAGGCCGTTCGGCGACAGGATGTAGTATTTGGTGCCTTCGAACCGCTCGTCCTTCGGGTATTCGACGAGTGCGATGCGGGCGCTGCGGTTCGGGTCGTACTCGACCGAAAGAACCGTGGCCTCGACGTTGTCGCGCTTGCGTTTGAAGTCGATCTTGCGGTACATCCGCTTGTGACCGCCGCCCCGGAATCGCGTGGTGACGATGCCGTGGTGGTTGCGCCCACCCTTCTTGGGAAGGGCTGAGAGCAGCGTCTTTTCGGGCCGGTTCTCGCGCGGATAGGTGCATTCCGCGAAGTCGGAAACGCTCCCGTCGCGTCGGCCCGCCGAAGTCGGTTTGTAGACTTTAATGCCCATGACTTCACCTCAAAGCCCACCCGTTGCAAAGGGTGGGCTTGTTCATCAAAAGAACTCGATCTTGTCTTCCGTGTGCAGCGTGACGATGGCCTTCTTCCAGGCGGGCAGCGTGCCCATCGATTGCTGGAAGCGACGCTTCTTGCCCTTGCGGTTCAGAGTGCGAACCGCCTCGACTCGCACGCTGAAAAGCTCTTCAACGGCGGCCTTGATCTGATTCTTGGTCGCGACCGGATTCACCTGGAACGAGTAGGCGTTGTAGCGCGTACTCTGGTGAGTACCCTTTTCTGTCACGAGCGGGCGAAGCAGAATCTGATAGGGGCGGAGATCGAGACCCGGTTCGCCGTGAACGCACGGCTTCCGCATCGCAAGCCTGCGAACGTATTTCTTCGGTTTGGGTCGAGGTGTTGCCATGTCGGAACGCTCCAGCCAACTGAACCCCTGAGAAACGCGGTTTCCAAAGCAGAAACCGGGCTTCAAAAATTACTTCGCCGCCTTCTGTTTCTGAATGCGCCCGGCTCGACCGCGGCGAGCGATCCGCTTTTCCTCGACCACGGCCACGGGCTCCGCCTTCACCGGATGGATTAAGGCTTCGAGGGCCGCACGCGTGAGGAGCAATCGCTTCATCTTCAGCAGCGTGTAGCAATTGAACTCGGCGGCGGGCAGCACCTTGACGCCTTCGATGTTGCGGGCCGACTTGTAGACGTTCTCGTTCACCCCGTGCGTGCCGATCAGGACCGTACCGTCGGCGAGGGCGATTTCCTTCTCGCCGCTCTCAGTCGCGAGTTTGCCGACTTTGATGGCCTTGAGTACGCCGAGAATCTCTTTCGTCTTCGGTGCGGCGAGGATGAGATCGTCGATGATTACGGCTTCATTGTCGACGAACTTCGACAAGATGGCCATCCGCGTGGCAGCCTTGACGGCTTTTTTGGGCAGGCTGTAGGAATAGTCGCGGGGCTTCGGACCCTTCGAGGTACCACCACCGACTCGCTTATTCGTGCGCTTGCTGCCGGCGCGAGCGTTGCCAGTGCCCTTCTGGCGGAAGATCTTCTTCGTGCTACCCGCGACTTCACCGCGACGGAGCGTGCTGTGTGTGCCGGCCCGCTGGTTGGCCCGATGCATGACGACGACTTCGTGCAGTAGCTGCTTGCTGATTTTGCCGCCGAAATCCTTCGGATCGATGCTGACCGTACCGACCTGAGCGCCGGAGCGATTCACGACCGAAACCGAGATCGCGTCCGTGTATTCGGTGACGCGACTTCCTTTCCCGGCTCCCTTGGGAGCGGGGGTGCCATTCTTAATTTCGGACATGGGAACCACTCCTGACCCCGCCAGTGCCAGTTGCCCGGCAGTGCCGTTGAATCGACCGATTCGAAGAATCGATCACGGCGAAACGGGGTCGTCAAAGTATGAAGCAAATCGCCTCAGGCTTGCCCGAGGCTCCCACCGTATACGGCAGGTTCTCTATCAGCCGCCCGTAATGACGCGGATTTTAATGTCCACACCAGGGGGCAAGTTGAGACCTTTGTTCAAGGCCTCGATCGTCTTTTGCGTCGGGCGGAGGATGTCGATGAGCCGCTTGTGCGTCCGAATTTCGAACTGCTCGCGACTCTTGCGGTCGATGTGCGGCGAGCGCAGCACCGTGTATCGTTCGATTCGCGTCGGCAACGGGATTGGCCCGTGAACTTCGGCGTTGCTTTCCTTCGCGGTCAGGACGATCTCCGCCGCCGTCCGGTCTAGGACTTCGTGGTCGTAGCCTTCCATTCGAATTCGGATGCGTTCGCTCGTATTCGCCGCCACGCCAGTTCTCCTCGACCCCGCCTACGTTGTGACCGCTGGGAAAGACCTAAAGTAGAAGGCGCGGCCAGGCCCGTCAAGGGTTCGATGTCGCTTTGAAGTAAAAGAATGCCTCCCGACGAGAATTTGGAGCCAGAACCCTTCCCACGAGCTCCCCAGCGCGCGATACTGACAGCATCCAACAGGAGTAAGGCTCGTGTCCACGACTCTGATCCGTTCGAGAACCATTCACTATCCCGACAGCGACGGGCAACCGATGGCGGATAACACCCTCCAGTTCGACTGGATCTCGATCCTGAAGTGGAGTCTCGACTATCAGTTCGCGAACGATCCGCGGATTTTTGTGGCTGGAGATCATTTGATTTACCCCGTGGAAGGTTCGAACAAGATCTGCGTGGCGCCGGACGTTTATGTGGCCTTTGGGCGTCCGAAAGGCGAACGCGGGAGCTACCAGGTGTGGATGGAAAGCGACATCTTTCCGCAGGTCGTGTTCGAAGTGTGGTCTCCAAGCAATCGTCCCGAACAGATGAAAAAGAAGTTCGAGTTCTACGAACTGTACGGTGCCCAAGAATACTATATCGTCCACCCTGAAACACCGGCTAACATCGAAATCTGGCGGCGTGAAGGGAATCGTCTCGTCGTTGTGGCGGATGTCGCGAACTGGGTGAGCCCGCGAACGGGACTTCGCTTCGAGGTCCGCAAGGGGGAGCTTTTCGTCTTCGACTCGAACGGGAAGGAGCTCGGCACGCCGATCGAAACAGCCCGCGAGCGCGATCGTGCGTTCGAACTGCTCCGCAACGCCTCCGCGGCACGCGATGAAGCCGTGCAAAAGCGCGATCAAGCTGTGCAAAAGCACGATCAAGCCGTGCAAAAGCGCGATGAAGCCATTGAGCAGGCTGCGAAGCTCGCTGCGAAACTCCGCGAACTCGGCATCGACCCCGACAGCATCTAACACCTCCGAACGTGCTGTTCCTCCGCAAGCTCCCTACCATATCCCCACGACCGGGCCGCGCCCGGCGACTCGCTTTACTTGGAATCACTCCATGCTCGTTCCGCTGTCCTGGCTCCGCGATTACGTCCCGCTGCCTGCCGACCCCGCCGCACTCATCGAACGGCTGACGATCGCCGGGCTCGAGGCCTCGGGCACCAAGGTGTTCGGGCTTCCGCTTGAAGGCGGGCTTCGCGTGAAACCCGAAGACGCCGGGTTGGTTTGGGAACGGGACAAAGTACTCCTCGGCAAAGTGCTCAAAATCGAGAAGCACCCGGACGCGGACAAGCTCAAGCTGGTGACGCTCGACTACGGTGCGGGAGAACCGAAGACCGTGGTCACCGGCGCGCCCAACATCGCGCCGGGTCAGAGCGGCATGAAAGTCGTCCTCGGCCTTCGCGGCACTCGCTACTTTTACAACGATAAGGACGGCAAAAAGACCACCTTCACGCTCGAACCCAAGGCCCTTCGCGGCATCATGAACGATGCCATGTGCATGTCCAACTTCGAGCTCGGCATCTCGGACGAGCACGAAGGCATCATCATTCTGGACGATGCCGACCCCGCGCCCGGCACCCCGATTCAAGACGTGCTGGGGGACATCGTCGTCGAACTCGACATTCTTCCCAACATGGCCCGCTGCCTCTCGCTGATCGGTATTGCCCGGGAAGTCGCGGCGCTCACCGGCGTCGAAGCCACCGTCCACGAACCCAAGGTCGCGGCCTCAGCCGAAACCATCGACGGCAAGGTGTCGGTCGAGATCGCCGACCCGAAGTTGTGCGCCCGCTACACCGCGACGATCATTCGCAATGTCAACGTCGGCCCGGCTCCGCGGTGGATGCGGAGCCGCCTGCAACTCGCCGGGATGCGGCCGATCAACAACGTGGTGGACATCACGAACTACGTGATGCTCGAGTACGGCCAACCGCTCCACGCCTTCGACTACGACGTACTGGTGAAGCGAGCCGAACTCCGTCATGAGTCGGGTGGTGTGCCGGCGATCATCGTGCGGCTTGCGAGGCCGGGTGAGAAGTTGAAGACGCTCGACGGTCAGAATCGCGAATTGACGGCTGAGAATCTCGTGATCGCGGACGCCGTTGGCCCGATTGCATTGGCCGGCGTCATGGGAGGGCTCGAAACCGAAGTGACCGACGCGACCAAGAACGTGCTGCTCGAATCGGCGAGTTTCGACTTCGTGAGCATTCGCCGAACGGCCCGGCAATTCACGCTGTTCAGCGAGGCGAGCACCCGCTTCAGCAAGGGCATTCACCCCGAGATCGTGGCGACCGCGGCAATCCGGGCGGCCCAATTGTTTCGCGAAACCACGGGTGCCACGATCCTCGCCGGCATCGTGGATAACTACCCGGCACCGATCCCGCCTCAGGTTATCGAGTTGAAGGCGTCCGAGATTCGCCGGTTGCTCGGCTTCGACATTCCCGCCGCAGAAGTGGAACGCGTTCTCAAGGCGCTGCAATTCAAAGTAGTAGGTAGTCCGCACTCTCCGAGTGCGGGCTTTTCGCCTCACACGGAGTGTGAGGACTACACTTGGACCGTAACCACCCCACCGACGCGGCTCGACATTCAGGCTGGTACAGCGGACCTGATCGAGGAACTGGCCCGCGTCTTCGGTTACGACCATCTTCCCGAATCGCAACTGGCCATCACACTGCCCGAACAGCGCGGCAACCGCTCTCTCGAACTCGAAGAGAAGGTTCGCGACCTGCTCGTCGATCGGGGATTGCAAGAGTGCATCACGTATTCGATGGGGGCTCGCCCACCCGTTGCCCCGGGAGGGCTTGTCGAGATACTCAATCCCATTTCGCCCGATCGCTCGGTGCTGCGAACGGAACTGACGCCGGGTCTGCTCGATGTCGCCGCCCGCAATTTGTTGAACGCCGACAGCGTCGCGATCTTTGAAGTCGGGCCGGTCTATGTGAAGAACCCCCACAACGCACTGCCCGACGAACCGCGTTCGCTGTGCATCGTGCTTTGCGGTCGGCGTTCCTCCGCAGCCTGGGACGACCCCCAAGGCGTGAAGCCCGCACCGTTCGATTTCTTCGACCTCAAGGGCATCGTCGAATCGCTCGCGGCCGACCTGCACCTTCCGGGGGTCACGATTCATCCATTCCCGAACGCGACGCAACTTCATCCGGGCCGCGCCGCTGTGCTGCAAATCAACGGCAAGGCCGTCGGCTCGTTCGGCGAACTGCACCCGAAACTCGCGGCGAGTTACGGCCTGGGAGAACGTGCCGTGCAGATCGCGGAACTCGAACTCGAAGTGATTCTCGCCTCGGTGCCGGACCGCTTCCCGTACCAGCCGTTTCCGATGATGCCGGCGGCGAAGCGCGACATCGCCGTGATCGTGCCCGACGGCACACCCGCCGAGAAGGTGCTGAGCGAACTCCGCGCCGCCGGTGGCGACCTGCTCGCCGACGCCGTGCTCTTCGATGTCTACAAGGGTGAGAGCATCCCCGCGGGAACGAAGAGCCTGGCCTTCGCGCTGGTTTATCAGGCTGCGGACCGCACGCTCGGCGAGAAGGAAATCGAGAAGGCCCATCAGAAGATCGAGGGCCGCCTGCGGCACGTACTCAAGGCGCAAATCCGCGGGAAGGATTGAGGTGTCCACCCCCGGCATGCAGGTATTCTTTCGACACACAAGTTCCACACCTTTTCCTGAGACAGTTATGCCTGATCACTCCAGCGACAGTAACCCGGCGCAAGCCAAGAACCGCCGCCGAAGAGTGTGGACTAGATCGTTGCGGGAGGAAATCCTCAGGAGCACGGCGGGACGCTGTTACAGTTGTGGTCTTCCAATGGGCATCTCCGACGACTGGTGGGTGGAGCATATCATTCCGCATTCGCTCGGTGGCAGCGACGACACCGATAACCTTCTCCCAAGGGGTGCCGTCGCCCCAATCGGCAACTTTACGCAGCAAATGCAAGGGTATTCGTCGGGCGAGGCCGGTAACTCACCTCTTTGGTCTGGGGCTGAGCCTTCAGATATGCCGCGTACGTTCGCTCCCACACCCGGCTGAGTACCAGCACCCGCAGATCGACAATGACCTGCCCGCCTGCGATTCCCCATTGCCTCCACCGTATGTAGTTGATGAGCCTCGTTAATTGTAAGAGTGAGGAAAAAGAAAAATGGAGAACAAAATAACTGAAAAAGCACGAAACTTAGTGAGTCGGGTATACAGCCGATTGAGAGCGTGAGGACACGGCATGGAAACCATCCAACTGACGGACGGCGGCATCATCCTTTACGACGAAGCGTTCCTTCCGGCAGACCTCGCCGAGCATTACTTCGCCGAGTTGCGGGATACGTCGGCGTGGGTCCAGCAGAAGGGGGCGTTCGGCCACATGCAGCCACGGCTCACCGCCTCCTACGGCGACGACGGCGTGACGTACTCCTACTCTGGCACGGTGAACACGGCGTTCCCCTGGACGGCGACTTTGCTGGAGATTAAGCAGAAGATCGAGGCCGTCCGTGGCAAATACAATTACTGCCTTCTGAACCGCTACCGCAGCGGACAAGACAGCGTGGGGATGCACTCCGACGACGAGCCGGGCCTGGGGAACGTGATCGGCTCGCTGTCCTTGGGGGCGACCCGGACGTTCCGCATCAAGCACAACAAGTCGAAGGAGACGAGGAGCTTCCCGGTCGGCAATGGCACGCTCTTCATCATGGCCGGGACGATGCAGCAGTATTGGAAGCACGAAGTCCCCAAGACCACCGAGAACGTCGGCGAGCGGATCAACTTGACCTACAGATGGATCGTGGGGCCGCAATGAACGTATCCGTCGAAGTCATCTCTGATGTGATCTGCCCCTGGTGCTACATCGGCAAAAGGAGGCTGGAGAAGGCCGTCGCCGTCCTCGACGGCTCGCACGAGGTCCGGGTCCGCTGGCTCCCCTTTCAACTGAACCCGCAGATGCCGAAAGTAGGGATCAGCCGCCGAGAATATCGCACGAAGAAATTCGGAAGCTGGGAGCGGTCGCTGGAACTGGACGCACAGGTAGCCGCAGCGGGAGAGGCGGAAGGCATCCTCTTCGCCTTCGACCGGATGGAAAGGACGCCGAATACGCTCGACGCCCATCGGCTCATCTGGCTGGCCGACACGGAGGGCGTCCAGGATGCGGTCGTGGAGGCGCTGTTCCGGGCGTATTTCACCGATGGCCGGGACATCAGCGACCGGCAGACGCTCCTCGACGTGGTGGCCGAGGCAGGGCTGGACCGAGGGAAGGCCGAGGGCGTGCTGACCGGTGGCGGACAGGAGGCGATCCGTGAGGCGGACGAACTGGCTCGTCGGCATCGAGTGGAAGGCGTGCCGTTCTTCGTCATCAACGGGAAGGTCACGTTGTCCGGGGCGCAGTCGCCCGATGCGTTTCTTACTGCGTTCCGGCAGGCGGCTGCGTCGAAGTAGACGTTCGCAACGCTTTCTTGAGCGGACACCCTTCGCCGACCGCCTCGCCCCGCCGATACCGGGCCAGTAACTCCTTCGACCGCTGGGCGAGCATCCGGCGAACCTCTCGGCGCTTGCCCTTCACCCTGGGTATCACGAGCGAGTCGTATCCCGTCGTGCTGTGTCGCATCCAGGCGATCACCGCAGCCTCGGCCCGCTGCTCGACAGGGATTCGCTTCGTGCGAGCGACCGTGCCGCTCCCGACCGGCGTGGCGTGATTCGTTACAGCACGGGCCAGCCGGTCGGCGAGGTCGGCGTGCGCCGAGTTAAAGCCGAGGAACGCCACGACCGTCCCGTGAAAGTCCTCGACGTACTCGGCCTGAGCCTTCTCCCGGCGTCGGGCGTCGGCCTCTTTCTTCTTGGCGAACCCTTCGGTTGATCGCTCGGCTTCGAGGTCGGCACGAATTCGCTCGACAGTCGCCTTCGCTACCCAAATTCCTCGTGAGAAGACCTTCCGGCCCTTCTTCTCGGCGACGACCCAATGATCGCCTGCGGCCTTTACTCGGCGAGTAAGTGCCGCATCTCCGGGCGGCAGCAGAACCCACCCGTCCGGGACGGTCAGGACTTTGCCATCGGCGGCACGGACGGTATTCGGGGTGGGGCCGGGGGTGTAGGTGTTGCTCATCCCTGGCTCGTTGCGTTTCGCAGTGGGTTGCCGAAGAACACATACGCCGCCGTGCCGACGACTGCGACGTGCAACACGACTACGCACCAGAACACGATCAAGAAAGACAGTTTCTTTGTCTTGTGCCGGAACTGCCGTTGTCCCAGCAACGCACCGGGCCAGCCGCCTAAGAGCGCCAGGATGTGTAAAGTCTGTTCCGGGATTCGGTGGCTACCATTTGCTGCCCGGCGCTTGTCCAGACCGTAAGCGGCGAAGCAAACGGCGCTCATCACGAGGACGAGGCTCAAGTAGATCACGATGGCGTTCATCATGTGGCTGTTGAATCCTTCCTTGTCGCTGTCACTTCCCCGTAATGCACCGCCAGCCAAATGGTCGGCTCGTCGGGCGTCGTCCACTCGACTCGGTGCTTTCGGTGGGCCGGGATATGGATGAAGTCACCCACCCTCATCTCGACCACGCCATCCTCGAACCCGAGCCTCGCCGCCCCCTTCAACACGATCACCCACTCGTGCCGGTCCTGGTCGTACCAGAAGCCTTCGGGCGAAGTCTGGCCTTGCGAGACGATCCGCTCGATGCGCACGTCGTCGGCTTCGAGCAGCATAGTGAAAAGCTCGTCGGGCAGGTGGTGCGGGATGTCGGCGAAGAGGCTGGCGGGTGTCATGGCTTCGGCTTCTTCCGGCTCTGGCCCTTCCGCTTCGCCACGAACTCCGAGTCATCGCCGCCGTGGAAGACGATCATCCCGTGGAGTTCGTCGCCCTTCACGACGGCCCAGCCCCGGCCTTGGGCCGGGTCCATCTCGTCGTTACCGTCCCAGGTCCACTCGACGGCTGGCTCACCGTCCCTCGTGGTCAGTTGACAGTCCATTTGGCCGTGGACGTACCCGAAGTGGAACTCACCGCCGCCCTTGTCGTCGAACTCGAAGTGGCCTTCCTCTTCCTCGTCGATGTAGTCCTGCTCCCAGGCGCTCATCGAGACGATCCGCCAGCGGCCCATGAAGGGTGACGACGGTTTGGGTTTTGACTTCGCCACGGTGCTTCTCCAACTCGTCCAAGTTAGCCTTCAAGTTCCTTCATCAACTCGGCCCTTCGCCGTTCAATGGCTTTCAAGCGAGTCGTGAGTGTCCTGGCTTCTTTGTTGAGGTCGGCCAACTCCTTTTGGAGTTTCTTCTTGTGCAGGTGGTCCGGCCCGCTTTTTTCCCGGACGAGAGATTCGACTTCATGCCGCAGCAGCCGATACCACGGGTTTCCGTGCATGTTGCTGACACGGCATTGCAGTTTGCCCACACGGATCGCTGCGATGATTTCCTCTTGAGCCAGACCGAACTCCTGTCGAGCGGACTTGTCGCTCATCGTGGCTCCCTTCTCGGACCACATGGCATTTCCATCCTCCATCGCTCACCCTCCTTACTGCCGATCTGCCGGGATGTACGGGATCAGTCCCTTGTTGAAGGCGATCTCCTGCACTTCCCTGGGAGCATGGCGAACGTCCACCATGAACCCGTTGACTTGAAGCATCCACGCCATCGGGTTGTCCTTTAGGCGGCTCGGCAAGCTCCAGTTGGGGTCAAGCTGGTGCATCCCCAGCATCTTGCGGATTGCCGCCAGTTTCGCCGCCCCGCTGCTGGGGCTGGTTCCAAGATAGTGGTCGATGTCGGTTGACCGCATGTAAGGCGTCTGGCTCTTGTCGTGCAAGAAGTTGACGCCGCCGACCGCCCGAACGATGCCACTCGCCCAAGCATTCGGACTGCCGTGAAGCAAGGGCGAGGGCCGCTTGCGGGCCAGTTTCTCGGCCACCCTCCGACAAAGTACGGCGTACTCGTCGTTCAGATGCTCACGACAGAACTGGTCGATCAATCCGACGATCACCACCAGAGACTCATCCTTCTCTTCCCTCGACGGCGGCATCGGGATGGGTTTGGCTTTCGGCGCTTTCGCAGGCATCGGCTCGTCCGACATCGGTAGCGAAGTGGCGATGCCGTGCCGCAGCTTTGCCTCTTTGAAATCCTGGATCAGATTTCGCCGGATGCCGGGGCCGAACGAGATGCGGTAGCTGGTCATCAGGCCGTCGTAAACGATCTTGTCCTTGAATGGCAACAGCACCGTCTGCGTCAGGACCGGCAGGTAGGGGCCGATCAAGTCCTCGAACGGTTGGGATAGCGCCAGGACGCCGTAAGCGACGGGCTGCTTGTCGGTCGAAAGGAACACCGTGTACTTTTTGAGATCACGGAAGACGTAGAACTTGCCAGGAACCAGATGCCGCCAGGAGCGAACGATGGCAAGATCGTCGTCCGACAGGCGGGCCGGGTTCTCACTGACAAAGGACTCGATCAGATCGACGTTTGCAACCAAGGCGTCACGGACCTTGAGCCGGACTTCCGGCGACAGGGCGGCGAATTCTTCCGGCGTGGCGACCTTATTGGGAATTACTCTGAGGCGCTGGTTCACGATGAACATCAGCGTCCTGTGCAGCTTGAAAAACAGTTCGACATCCTGCGGTTCGAGTAACATCGGCGTTCACCAATCCTCATGAGCGATGACCAAACCCTTACATGCTCAAAAGTGGTTGTCGATGACGACCACCCACAACTTCGCCGATTCCTCGGCGGTCGTCGGCCACTCGAAGTCGTCCGTGTCCTCGGTGCAGATGACGTTCGGCTACGCCGGACTCCGGCACGAGGTCGAAGACCGGGCATTCACCAAGCTCGAAATGCGCCTTCCTCGACAACTTGTTGTTCAGAGCGAACCGGCTCATGATGATTCCTCGTGCGCCCTGCAACCGAGTGACCCTACCTACGCCTTCGTCGTCCACACAAAATTCTCGTCGCTCAATTTCTGCTCGCCGTTCAAGCGGTAGGCGCAGAGGAACCCGCCCTTGGCAACGCTGTAGTCGAGGCACGCAACATTGTCGGCCAGAAGTTCGGGCCGCTCTGCCGAGAGCCAGTAATGGCCGACGAACACCGGCTTGGCTGTTACCGGGTACGGTGCGGCGGCGACGATGACGGACTCATCGAGTCCCAGGTCGCAGTCGATCTCGTCGGACTGGAGGGCGTAAGTGCGGTAGGTATGCCCTTCCGGGGGCAAGTACCAGCGGGTGCGAATCTCGGTGCGAACGTGGCCGTCTTTGTCCTGAAACGAGGCCCCGTCCGGCAACTTGCCTTCCTTGCCTTTGAGGACGACCTCCACCGGGGCGAAGAGGGGGTTCCCCTTCCGACATGCCGAATGCAGGAACTCGGTCGTGGTCCCGCCGTGGCCGTTCGGGGCGTCGGCGATCTGACCCATCGCCCGCTCGTCCCAGCAGGCGTGGACGGCTCGAAGGCCGTCGAGGTCGAGCCACATCGGGAGCGTGCGGAACCACTCCAGGTGGGACCGGAGTTCCTGCGGGGTCAACTGTTCGAGGGTTGCCCGATGCAGCTTCTCGTTCTTCGGGGAGTGGCGGCGCAAATGTTCGCCAGGGGCGTCCCGGTCCTCCGTGTGGTAGGCCAAAGCGTTGAGTTCGTGGTTCCCCATGACCGCCAAGGCGTGACCGGCCTCGACCATCGGGCGGACGATCTCAAGCACCCGCCGAATCTGCGGTCCCCGGTCGATGAAGTCGCCCAGGAAGACTACCTTCCGGTCAGTGTGGCGATACGAACCCTGGCCCTTCTCGTAGCCGAGGGCGTCGAGCAGTTGCACCAGTTCATCGGCATGGCCGTGAATGTCGCCGATCAGGTCGTACACGCTCGCTCCTTACCCAGAAAAAGTCCCGTTCTATGCTGTGAGCGGCCAAGTTAGACACACGAGCCGGAAGCGTTAGCGACGGTTGTTGCCACGAGCCATTCTATCTATCCGTCGCTTACGCTTCCGGCTCGTAAGTGCGTCAATTTCGGCCGCTCACAGCATAAACAGCCGGTCGGCCCTCTCTCTTTTGGTGAAGACAAACGTGCAGAAGTCTGCACCGATGGCGAAACGGGGAGTTTGTTGCTACCCGGCCAATTCTGCTTTTTGGAGGAAGGTCATGGTTGCTGAACGACGTGGCGTGAGAGTCATTCACGGGGCGAATGACGGCGTGTTCGAGGTCGCAGGGGCGACGGTTCGCAATCTCCAGGGTTCGCTGGCGGACGCTTTCAACATCCCCGACGACGCCATCGCCGAAGCCAACGGGCGGCGTGTCCCCGGCAGTTACGAGGTTCGTAGGGACGACGTGTTGGAGTTCATCCGTGAGCGTGGCGAGAAGGGCGGCAGGAAGAAGGTGGCAGCCGCCGCTCCAGACGATGACGGGGACGAACACGACGCCGACAAGGAAGTGTCCCCGGACTATTCCACGATGGACCTCGAGCGTGTGGAACTCTGCTAGAATCTCGCTGGGCGGGTTCCAACGCCCGTTGCGTTTGACCGGCTTCGACGCACCATCAGGGTGCTTGCCCAGAAAGACTTGATCGCCACGAATCTTGACGAACCAGCCACCGCCAGAGCGAGTTTCCGAGAACCAGGGTAAGGTTGCTTCATAGATGGCCTGCACAAGTAGGATAAGGTGCATGAAAGGTGCATTGCCCGCAGTATACCTTAAAAAACACGGCAAAAATCGTCAAGTCAATGTCGTGATGGGCGAGATCGATCGGTAACCGCTCGCGGTTCTACACCTTAAACCGCTCTAACTTCACGCCCGACGCGCGAATGTCGCGGACCACGTCAATCGCACGGCGAAATGGGTACGCCTTCAACAAGGCGTTCAGCCGCCCGGTTGTCTTCTTCATCCCCACGTAAGTTCGCCAGCGTTTGAACCCCTTGAGCGGCAAGCACGGCTGGTCGGGATCGAACTCCCACGGATGAAAGTACAGCATCCCGGCGGCGGGCGGCTCAGAGCGGGCCGATTGCCTTAAGCCGGCTCGCATCATGCCGAGTGGGAACAAACGGAAGTAACCACCACCTGCTACGGGCAAGTTCAACCCCGCTAGGCGGAAGGTTAGCGGTGGTAGCTCCAGAATTTCGCGTTCCTTTCCGACGGCCACGAACGGCTGCCTCGGTGCGTCCGGGATGCCGTACCGATCGTGGCGAACCGGAAAGATGGACGAATCGTATTCGAAGCCGCACTCGGCGAGCACGTCGATGGCCCAAGGGGTATTGCGGCCGATGCTGAAGGTCGGAGCCCGAAAGCCGAAGACCGCATGGCCCGTCACCTGCTCCAACGCGTCTTTGCTTTTCAAAAGGTCTTCACGAAATGTCTCGACGCTAAAGTGGCTCACCATCCGGTGATCCCAACTGTGGGAACCGACTTCGTGGCCCGCGTCGTGAATGGCGCGAACGAGCGAAGGATGGCTGGCGGCAATTTCACCCACGATGTAGAAGGTGCCCTTCACGGATGCGGCCGCGAGGAGATCCAGCAGCCCGCGGGTCGAGGCTTCCATTCGGCGAGAGTATTCGGCTCTCGCGTCCGGGGCGATTTTCAACCCGACGGCGGCCTCGATGCGAAAGTGCTCCTCGACATCGAAGCTGGCGATGGCGGATGGGAGATCGACTTCGACCGAAATCGTCACGAGGTGTTCCGTTCGCCAGAATGGAGTCAAGGATCAGTGTAGTTCAAAGTCTGCGAAGCGGTTGCCGCAATGCTGTAAGCCTTTCGATACACGCGCGCCAAGTGGGTCGCTGTCAGATGGCATCATCCGGTACGATTCGCGCCGGAAAATACTCGGCACTTCGCCTTTTAAGTTGCTTGCAACCAGGACTTTGTGTGCTAAGGCGGCTCGTCGCTCGTTTTATGCGGGCTCGGCACCCGCCTTGCATGGTTAAACCAACAAGATCGGCGAATTTGAGTTGACAAGGTGGGTGACTATCCGCTTTGCTGATAGAAGACGCTGACGCACTCGCGAAAAAGACCGCATTGCCCGCGATCGACCCCTGCGATTCGGCCGAGGAAGTGATGAATCCTTCAATCGCTCCCTAATGCGGTGGGCTAGGCAAAGGTTGTCTGGTCGAATTCGAGCCCGAAGTGTATAACCTGTAGATCGATCCTGTTTCGAGGAGCCTCCCGTCATGTTCCTGCGAAAGATGCGATGGCTGTGTACAGCTATCCTGGCCGCTGCCGCCACTCTCGGCGCGCCCTCCCGTTCCATGGCCGACACTCAGATCCTGATCCAGGAACTGGATGGCGGCGGCAATCCCGTTAGCGGGCAGTACTTCACCGGTACTTCCGCCAGTTTCTCGACCGCGAACTTCCAGAACATTCAAGTCACGACGACTCCGAACACCGGAGCCATCAGTTCCTTGAATACCTCGGTCACTGCGGCCCTTTCGTCTTCACTCGACCCGACGCACTCGTTGCAGGTCATCGTGACCAGCGATGGGTTTATCAACCCGTTCCCCGGTCAACCCGCCGCGATCAACAACAATGTCGGTGCCTCCAGCGGCATCGTGGGTGGAACGAACAGCATCACGGGCACGACCCAGTTGCTCAACGTTCCGTTGACCACGCCTGCCAACCAGACGGGGTCGCTCGCTACCGGCACGGCGATCATCCCTCCGACCGCCCAGGCCACGGACATTCGCCCCGGTAGCAGTTCGACGACCTCGACCTCCGCCAACGCCTCGAACCTCCCCGCGAACTTCTCGATCCAACAATCGATCGTCGTTCGGGCAACGCCGAACTCGGGCGGCGCGATCGCCACTGGTTCGACGGTCGGTGGAACGGTCGGTTCCACGGTTCTGACGAATGCGGCTCCGGTGCCCGCGCCGGCCGGACTGCTTCTGGCCCTGGCCGCGATTCCCGTCTTCGGCCTCCGTCGCGCCCTTCGCCGCAAGGTGACCGAAGCGACCGCGTGATTCCAACTCGCGGGATGGTTCCCATCCCGCGATCCTTGTGCTACGGTAAACGGGGGCTTCGGCTCCCGTTTTTTTGTTGCGCTCGACTCTGGGTGGCACCGGCTTCCAGCCGGTGCGAGTTGTCTGCGATTCCGAGGATTTTTCCGTGCGCCGAATCATTAGCTGGAAGCGCTTGCTAATTGTCCTTGCCGTGCTCCTCACCGCCAGCGCCGCGACTTACGGCATCCACATTGCGCAAATTCGGCGGCACGCCACCTCGCTCAAGGATCGCGCCGAAAAGATCCTCGCCGAATCGAAGGCCGACCCCGCCAAGAACGATGAGGCGATCTCGCTCCTCGATCAGTACCTGAAGTACAAGCCCAAGGACGAAGACGCATTCCGCAAGTACGCGAACCTGAACCTCGATCGCGTCAAGGCCGACCCGAAGCAAGCCCACCCGGCAGCCGAGGCCGTGGAGAAGTTCTTGCGGCAGTTCCCCGATCATCCGGAGGAACGCCGCAAACTCATCGACTTGTACATCGAGATGGCCTCGTTGAAGTCGGCCCGCCAGCACATCCAGATTTTGTTCGATGGCCGCGGCGACTTCAAACAGGACGTCGATCTCCTCGATAAATCCGCGACCTGCGAGATCGGCCTCGGCGGCGACATTGCCCGGGCCGTTAAAGATCTCGACGACGCCATCCAGACTCGCAAAGCTCCCCCCCGCGTCGTCGAACGGATGTTGGGGCTCCTGCACGGCACCCGGGCCTACAACGATCCGCGGTTCACGCCCGCCAAGTACGTCGAAATCCTGCTGAAGTGGGAAGAATACCGCTCGGATATCGAGGCGCGGATCGTCGCGGGTCGCTTCTTACTGCTATCGGGCGACCCCCTTAACGCACGCCGGCACATCGCGGACGCGCTCGCCATGCCCGGCGGGGCCACCCATCCCGAGGTGCTCATGGCTGCCGCCGAACTCGAGCGCAACGAGATCAAATCTCCCGAGACCATCATTCCGCAGTTGAAGAAGGCCCGCGTCCACCTCGAAACGGCCTTTCGCCAGGACAAAAAGAACATCCGCGCCGGGCTCATGCTCGCCGAGACGCTCACCGACCTAGGCGAAGTCAAAGCCGCGATCGACGTACTCCGCACCGCCGCCGAAGCCCTCGGAGAAACCGACGACCTCACGCAGCGGCTCGTCGATCGGCTCATCGACCTCAACGAGCAAGAACTCTCCGTGAGCCTCATCGAGAAGATCGCGAAGAACGATGTGGACCGCGAACGCATTGTGAAGTACTTCCGGGGGCGTCTGGCTTTGCTCAAGAGCGACTGGACCACGGCCCGGCCACTCCTGGACGAGATCGCACCAGTGCTGGTCCGCCTGCCTCACTTTCACAAGAAAGCCATGGTCGGCCTGGGGCAGTGCTACGCGGCGATCCAGAACCCGGATAAGGAACTGGAATACTTCGCCGCCGCACTGCAAGACGATCCGTATTATCTGCCCGCACGCATCGGTCTGGCCGATGCCTACCTCCGGCTCGGCAAGCAGCGCGAGGCACTCGCCGAGTACAAGACGCTCGTGAACGGGTACGGCTTGCAGTCGTTCCGGCCCGCGTACGCCCGCCTGGAGTTCCGCGCCGCGGCCGCTCAACCGGCCGCAAACCGCTCCTGGGAAGCCTTCGAACAGAGCATCGGGCCAGCGGCCGACCGCACCTCCGAACTCCACATTCTTTCCGCCGAGGCCCACGTCGCTCGGGGCGACTTCGAGAAGGCCAGCAAGATTCTCGACGAGGTGATCCGCAAGGATCCCAAGAACGCGCTCGCCTGGCTCACGCTGGCTCGCATCGCCAGTAAGGGCGTGCCCGGCCCCGCGAATCAGATGCTGGACGAAGCCGCCAAGGCCATTGGCGACTCGGTCGAGCTTCGCCTCGCCCGTTCGCTCGTGTTCGTGAACCGGCTCCGGAAGCCGGAGGTCAAGGACTTCCAGGCGCTGGCTGTGAAGGCTGGCGACTTCGAGAAGGCCGACCGTCGCCGCTTGTTCCTCGGCCTGGGCGAAGCCGCGACGCGCTCCGCCTTACTCGTCGAGGACAAAGACGTTCCCGCGATGCGGAACCTGGCCATTGAATTCTTCGAGGCCGCGGCCGAACTCGAACCCAGCGATCTGATCGCGCGGGCCACGCTCGTCGATCTGGGTATCCTCGCCGGCCGAAACGATGTCGTCGAAGCCGCCCTCGCGCAGATCGCGAAGCTCGAAGGGGATAAGGGCCCGATCGGCACACTGGCGAAAGTGATTCGGCGGTTGCCGGACATTCGCAAAATTGAAGACAAGGCTTCGCGGGCGGCGAGCATTGCCGAACTCCGCGCTCTGGCCAATCGCGCGAAGGCGGACCGCCCCGGCTGGAGCCGCGTGTTCGTGGCGCTCGCTCAACTGGACGAACTCGAAGGCCTCAACGACGCGGCACTCACGAACTACAAGGAAGCGATCGACAAGGGCGAGCGGCAGGAGTTCGTGATTCGCCGGGCCGTGGATTTGTACCGGGAGCGCCGTCAGGACGATCAGGCCGCCCTGCTGTTGAACTCGCTTTACACCGAGATCAACCTGCCGGACGATCTCGAACGCTTCCGCGCGATCAAGGATCTACTTTCGCGCAACATCCCGGCCAGCGAGCGGCCGACCATCGATCGCATTGCCCCCGCGGATTCGAAGGACTGGCGCATCCTGCTGCTCCGCGGATCGCTCCTCGCGGCCATCGGTGCGGACGACGACGCGCAGGTCGCCTTCCGCGGCGGCGTGGCCCTCGGCGACAACGTGCCGGAAACCTGGGGCGCACTCGTCACCCATCTCGTCCGCCTAGGGAAGACCGAGGAGGCAAAACGGGCCACGCTTCAAGCGGAAAGCAAGGTCGATACGAACCCGCCGAAGACTCCCGCGGCGAAGGCCGAACTCATCCTCGCCATCGGCGGTTGCCGCGAGATGATCGGCGACGCGAAGCGAGCCGAAGAACTTTATCGCGAGGCCGTGAAGGTCGCGCCGCGCGAACTCAACCCGAATCGGCAACTGCTCCTCTTCCTCCAACGCACCGGGCAACCCGAGGCCGAGGCCATGCTGCGAAGAATGGCCGACGACCCCGCCCAAGACATCGCCCGCTGGTCGCGGCGGCACCTCGCCATGACCCTGCTCGCCCGCCGCGACGCCTACCAACAGCGGAACGCGGCCCTGCAACTCATCGAACGCAACATCGCCGTCAGCCCTAACGATCCCGAGGATGTCAAGTGCAAGGCCGTGGTGCAGACCGTCGATCCCGTGACTCGCGAGGAGGGGATGAAGACGCTCAAGGAGTTCGCGAAGTGGGGCGAACTGACGCCGGATGAATTCCTCCTGCTCGGGCGGTTGAACTTCGAGCAAGGCAAGGTGTACGAATCGGTGGACTACTTCGAGAAGGCGGCGCGGCCGCGAGCCGGGCTGAACGCCGAGCACCTCGCCGGGTTGATTCGCGTCTATGCGGGGATCGGCAAGCTCGTCCAGGCCCGAGCCACATTGGATCGGTTGAATAAATTCGCGCCGCGCAGTTGGGACGGTGCCCGCGAAGAAGCCCGGCTCCTCCACCGCGAAGCCCTCGATGCCGAGAAGAACGGCAACGCCGAGGAAGCCAAGAAACTCACCGACCAGGCTCGCAATCTGATTCTAAACTTCCCCGATGCGCGGACGGAGGCGTTCGTTCGCACGCGGTCGGGGCCGCTGCTCGAAGAACTCGGGTTCATCCCGGAAGCCCAAACGCACTACACCCGACTGCTCACGGAAGGCAAGGAACCGAACCCGCACTTCCCGCTGGCCTCGTTCTTGATTCGCCAAAAGCGAACGGCGGATGCCATCGACTTGGCGAAGAAGTACGACGCGACGACGCCCCCGGCCCTCACGGCTCGCATCTTCACGGGCGCGATCCGCATGAGGAGCCCGAGCCCCGCCATCGAACGCGAAGTAGCTGCGTGGCTGGAGATCAAGCTCAAGAGCCCCGCCAACAAGTTCGAGAACCTCTCGCTGCTCATGTCGAAGGCCGAACTTTACGAAGGGACCGGCGAGTACGACAAGGCGATCATGGGGTACGAAGATGCGCTGCTTTTAGCCAAGCCGGCGCGCCCCGAGGAACTGAAGGACTTCGCGTGGGAACTGATCGCGAACAACCTCGCGATGCTGCTCGCCCTGTATCGGCCGGCCGAGGCCGATCGCGCGATCAAGATGATGGACGAAGTCATCGCGATTCGCGGCCCGGCACCCGCGTTCCTCGACACCCGAGCCGTGTGTTTCCTCGTCAAGGGCGGCAAGACCGAAGAAGCCGCTTCGGACCTGAACCTCGCTCTGATTCAACAGCGCAGGGCCGTCTATCTGTTCCACCTCGCCTGGGCTTACGACTTGAACGCGAGTAAGCGGGCACTGCGCGATCAGACGCTGGAAGAAGCGAAGAAGCTCGGCCTCACGGTCGAGGATCTGCACCCGATGGAAGCGCGCAAGTTCAACGAATTGTACCGCCCGAAGTGATTTTGTAGGGTGGGTCGAGGCTTTGCGAGGCCCACCGACACTTGCATCCGCCGGTGGGC
>JAYTUG010000354.1:0-5919 GCA_043744695.1 Gemmataceae bacterium | reverse complement strand
GCTCGGGCGACCGACGGCGCTGTACGCCTTGGCGAATTGCGGCGACATCTCGGCCAGGATCCGATCGACGCGACGCTTGATGTCGCGCAGCGGATGGTTGGGCCGGATGCGGTCCTCGACGATGAACAGATGAAACAGCGGGAGTTGATCGTCGGACTGGCCACGCATGATTGCTCTCCAGAAACGCGTTCCGGAAAGATTAGCGCCAAGACCATCGCGATTCAACCGGGTTTTTCAGCAGCCTGCTAGGACTTCTTCTTGCTCTCGCGCCGCACTTTAGAATTGGGCGCAGGCGTCTTCGCGGCCTGCCCCGTCGCTTCCCGAACGACGCGGAAAGCATTCTGTGCGAAGTCCTGGCGGACCTTGACGGGCTTCTTCTTCGCGGGAGTCTTTGCCATACCTTGACGCTACCCGGCAACCGGCGTTCCGGCAAGCCGGGGTAGGTCAGTTGGAAATCGAAAGTGATGCACTACCCCCTAACCAGATGGATTGCTTCGCCGTGAACGTCTGTTATGATCGGTTGAGACGACCGCCGCGCCGAAGTTCGGTTCCCCACGCTCGGTCAGGCTGGAGGGTGACATGTACCGCGTACTCTGGAATCACCTGCTCGGTGCCGTGTTCGTCCTCGCCGCCGCCGCAGCGACCGGCGGCCAGGAGAAGCAAAAGTCGCCAGACTACTACCCCCTCGCCAAGGGGACCAAGTGGGTCTACCGTGAACTCCGCGACGGCAAGGAAGTGGGCGAGCGACGCTTCGACGTTTGGAAGGTCGCGACCGAGGGCGGGAAGACCACCGCGACCGTGACCAGCAGCTCGGGGATCGATCCCGGCACCTCTTACATCTACTCGGATGAAAAGGGCGTCTCCCATGAGGCGACCGACGGGGTAGTGCCGCTGCTCAAGTATCCGGTGAAGACCGGAGACAAGTGGTCGGTGACGTTCAAAGCGGTGCCGCCCCAGGCGTCGGACCGCACATTCGACGTCACCGTAGTCGGTGAGGCCGAGGTCACGGTCCCGGCGGGCAAGTTCAAGACCGTTGAGGTCCGGACCGTCGAGTTCACTAAGACCGAGCGGATCAAGAGCTCGGTCTGGTACACCGCCGGAGTCGGTATTGTTAAGCGGGTGATTACTTGGGAGAACGTCGCGGACGGCTCGACCGAGTGGGAACTCGCCTACGAGCTCAAGAAGTTCACCCCGGCGAAATGACGCACCACCAATTCTCGAGCGCAGCATCCACCGACCCTGCCATTTCCGCTTTCAGCTCTTCAACTCGTTCCTGCCACATTGACACCGGCAGCCACCATCGCAAACTCGACTTCGCCATAAACCGCTTCCAGTAGGCCCCTTGCGGAACGGTCGCACCCTGGGCACGCCGATTGCTATTGGGAACGCCACGTCACTCCATTCCCTCCAGGGGCGGTCGATACGATGTCAGCCAAGCAAATCTCTTACTCCGACGATGCACGTCAGAAGCTGCTCGCCGGAGCCAGCAAGTTGGCCCGCGCCGTTCGCTCCACGCTCGGGCCACGCGGCCGCAACGCGATCCTCGATAAAGGTTGGGGCTCCCCGACCATTACGAAGGACGGCGTGACCGTTGCCGAAGATATCGAACTCAACGACCCGTTCGAGAACATGGGCGCGCAGTTGGTGAAAGAAGCCGCCAGCAAGACGTCCGACATCGCCGGCGACGGCACCACGACCGCGACCGTTCTGGCCGAGCACATCTTTCGCGAGGGGCTTCGCTCCGTGGCTGGCGGTCACGACCCGATGGCCCTCGTTCGCGGCATCCAGGCCGGCGTCGAACGCGTCGTCGCCGAACTGCACAAGATCGCCGAAGAGATCGACCCGAAGGACAACAAGAGCATCACCGAAGTCGCAAGCATCTCCGCGAACAACAATAAGGAAATTGGCCAGAACATCGCCAAGGCCATGAAGGAAGTCGGGGCCAACGGCGTGATCACGGTCGAGGAAGGCAAGACCGCCGAGACCGACGTTCGCGTCGTGCAGGGCATGCAGTTCGATCGCGGCTACTTGTCCCCGCACTTCGTCAACAATCAAGACAGCGTCACGTGTGAGTTCGAGAACCCGTACATCCTGATCTTCGAAGAGAAAATCAGCACGGTGAAGACGTTGATCCCGATTCTCGAATGGGCGAGCAAGCAGAAGGAACCGCTGGTGCTCATCGCCGAGGACTTCGAAGGCGAAGCCCTGGCGACGCTCGTTCTCAACAAGCTCAAGGGCATCCTGCAAATCTGTGCGGTGAAGGCACCCGGCTACGGCGATCGCCGCAAGGCCCAACTCGAAGACATCGCCGTACTCACCGGCGGCAAGGCCATCTTCAAAGACCTCGGCGTCCAACTCGACGCCACGACAACGAACGCCAAGGGCGAAACGGTTCCGACCGTGGTCGCGGACAAGTACCTCGGCCGGGCCAAGAAGGTCCGCATCGATGCCGAGAACTCGACCATCACCGAAGGCAAGGGCGACCAGAAGGCCATCGACGGCCGAGCCGAACTGATCCGCAAGGAAATCGAGAAAACCGACAGCAAGTACGACCGCGAGAAGTTGCAGGAGCGCCTCGCGAAGTTGGCCGGCGGCGTCGCCGTCATCAAGGTCGGCGGCGCGACCGAGACTGAAATGAAGGAGCGCAAGGCCCTCTACGAGGACGCTCAGCACGCGACCAAGGCGGCACTCGCCGAGGGCATCGTTCCTGGCGGCGGCGTGGCTCTGCTCAACGCTCGCAAGTCGCTCGATAAGGTGAAGCTCGAAGGCGACGAGGCGGAAGGCCTTCGCGTGCTCTACCGGGCGCTCGAAATGCCGACGCGGCTCATCGCCGAGAACGCCGGGCTCGACGGCACCGTCGTCGTCTCCAAGATCCTCAAGGGCAAGGACAAGAACTTCGGCTACAACGCGGATACGGAAGAGTACGGCGACCTCCGCAAGGCCGGCGTCATCGATCCCGTGAAGGTCACGCGAAGCGCGCTTCAGAACGGTGCCAGCGTGGCCTGCCTGCTGCTCACGACCGAGTGCATGATCGCGGACATCCCCGAGCCGAAGAAGGCGGGCGGCGACCACCATCACGACCACGATCACGGCGGTGGCGGAGGCATGGGTGGGATGGGCGGCGGCATGGGAGGTATGGGTGGCATGGGCGGGATGATGTAATGGTTGTTAGTTATTCGTTGTTGGTGAACGCGAATAACGAATAACCAACAACAAATAACGACCATCGGTACTGACTAATACACCGCTCCAACAACACATACATCGCAAGGAACAGAATCATGGCCAAGAAAGAAGCGACCCTCGCACTTCGTCCGCTGGATGATCGCGTGGTGGTTGAGCCGACCGAAGCCGAAGAGAAGACCGCTGGCGGGATCCTGCTGCCGGACACGGCGAAGCAGAAGCCGCAGCAGGGCAAGGTCGTGGCCGTCGGCCCCGGCAAGCTTTCGGAGAAGGGCACTCGCACCGCTGTGGCCGTCAAGATCGGCGACCTCGTTCTCTACGGCAAGTACAGCGGCTCGGACGTGGAAGTGAGCGAACGCGAACTCAAGATTCTCCGCGAGTCCGACATCTTGGCGAAGGTTGTGAAATAGTTCATGCCCACGGTGCTTCGAATCGGGCCTTACAGTTTTGTCTTTTTCAGTTCGGACGGAGGTGAGCCGCCTCACATTCATGTGAAGCGGGATCGGCGGATCGCGAAGTACTGGTTGAGCCCGGTGAAAGCCGCAGCCAATCAAGGGTTTCAAAAGCCCGAGCTTCGGCGAGTCGTGCGATTGGTCCGTGCGAACGAAGAGAAACTGCTGGAGGCTTGGCATGAGTACTTTGGCGCGTAGCCGACAACCCGCCGCAGCCGATGTGGCGGTCAAAGGTGGCAAACTGACGGTGGAGTTGGTGGACGGCCGCTCCCTCAGCGTACCTTTGGAGTGGTATCCCCGACTGTTCCACGGCACGCGTTCGGAACGGCGGAATTGGCGGTTGCTCGGCAACGGCTACGCGATCGAATGGGCGGATCTCGATGAACACATCGGGATCGACGGACTGCTGGCGGGCCGGGCCAGCGGCGAGACCAAAAGGTCTCTGCAACGCTGGTTGGCGACGCGGAAAAAATAACGGGCCGACGCGGCGTGTCGGACCGATCAAACACAGACCCCTGACCAGGTGAAATACGATGGCCAAGCAACTGCTCTACACCGACGACGCCCGGAAGAAGCTCCTCACCGGAGCCGAGAAGCTGGCCCATGCGGTCGGCATCACGCTCGGGCCAACCGGCCGTAACGTCATCATCGACAAGTCCTTCGGCGGGCCCACCGTCACGAAAGACGGCGTCACGGTTTCCAAGGAAATCGACCTGCCCGACCCGTTCGAGAACATGGGCGCGAAGCTCGTCAACGCCGTCGCTCAGAAGACCTCGGATGTCGCGGGCGACGGCACCACGACCGCGACCATCCTCGCCCTCGCCATTTATCAAGAAGGCCTCCGCAACATCACGGCCGGGGCCAACCCCATGACCGTGAAGCGCGGCATCGATAAAGCCGTCGCCAAGGCCGTCGATTACGTCGAAACGAAACTGACCAAAGCCCCTCGCACCATGACGCCCGCGGACGTCGAGTTCGTCGCCACCATCTCGGCGAACAACGATCCCAAGATCGGCAAGCTCATGGCCGAGGCCTTCAACAAGGTCGGCAAGGACGGCGTCATCACCGTCGAGGAAGGCAAGACCTCCGAGACCACGCTCGAATTCGTCGAAGGCATGCAGTTCGACAAAGGCTACATTTCGCCGTACTTCGCCGTCAACACGCCGGACCTGAAGTGGGAACCCGAAAACGTCCTCGTTCTCCTTTACGAAAAGAAGCTCTCCAACGTCCGCGAGTTCCTCCCGCTGTTGGAGAAGGTCGCCCAGACGCGCCGCCCACTGCTCATCATCGCCGAGGATGTCGAGAGCGAAGCCTTGGCCATGCTCGTGGTCAACAAGCTCCGCAATCTCATCGACGTGTGCGCCGTGAAGGCCCCCGGCTTCGGCGATCGCCGCAAGGCCATGATGGAAGACATCGCCGTGCTCACCGGCGGCACGTTCGTCAGCGAAGATCGCGGCATGAAGCTCGAGAACGTCACGCTCGAAATGCTCGGTTCTGCCGACCGCGTCTCGGTGGAGAAGGAAAACTGCACGATCGTCAACGAGAAGGTCGACAAGAAGCGGAAGGAAGAGATCGGCAAGCGCGTGCAGACGATCCGCACGCAGATGGACCAGACCGAGAGCGAGTACGACAAAGAGAAGTTCTCCGAACGGCTCGCGAAGCTGGTCGGCGGCGTCGCGATCATCAAGGTCGGGGCCGCGACCGAAGCCGAGATGAAGCAGACGAAGGGCCGCGTCGAAGACGCCCTGCACGCCACCCGTGCGGCCGTAGCCGAAGGCATCGTGCCCGGTGGCGGCGTGGCGCTGCTGCGCTGCGTGCCGATCATCGAAGAACTTTCCGAGAAGCTCAAGGGCGACGAGCGGATCGGGGCCGAGATCGTGGCCCGTGCCCTTCTCAAGCCGATCCGCACCATCGCCGAAAACTGCGGCAAGGACGGAGCCGTGATCGCCGACGAGGTGCTGACCCGCGGCGAAAAGAACCTGAACATCGGGTACGATGCCAATATCGACGACTACGTGGATATGTTGAAGCAGGGCATCCTCGATCCGCTGCGGGTCACCCGCAGCGCGTTGCAGAATGCCGCGAGCATCGCGGGCCTCATGCTCACGACCGAGGTGATGATCACCAAGATCGACGAGGACGACAAGAAGTCCAAGGTCGCGGGATCGGTGGCGTGATTCGACTCTCGCGAGTACGGTAAATCCAGGGCCAGAGGTGCCTCCTCTGGCCCGAGTCGTTGGTACAATACCGTTTAGCCGCGACCCGGAGTCCGCGGAGGGGAGCG
>JAYTUG010000353.1:0-22857 GCA_043744695.1 Gemmataceae bacterium | reverse complement strand
TCGGTTGCGGCGAGAGTTTGGCGTTCGCGGAACCCGAGGCGGCCGGGAGAGCGCGGTTCGGCTGGCTTCCGCCACTTGTCGACGCCGTTCCCGCCGCCTCGGGTCGCAATCGTGCGAACCCGGGCAAGTACGTAACGCGTTGCCGATAGTACCAGCGCGTCGCGGTCTGGAAGGCGAGCACCAGCACGAGTGCCGCGAGGCCTGGCTCGGCCGCGGCCGCCAACTGCGACGCCGGTTGCGGATAGAGCACGGCCCCGACCGCCACGACGCCCGCGAACGCGGCCACGATCGGCCCCAAGGCGACGCTCGGCAAACGCGACGCGAGCAACCCCAACAACAACGCCGCCACCGAACACCCGATGACCAGATTCAATCGCGACACATGAGCCACTGTGATGGGCTCCGCTCCATTCACGCGCACGACCAGTGCCTCGGCCGGCCCGGAGTTGAGATCTTCTCCATTGCCGACCTGGAGCCATTTTTCGAGTTCGTCCGCGGAGGCGGAAACGGGAACGAGCACGCCGAAGCGGGTCCGCCAGCGCTGCTCGGCCCGTCCGCCTCCGACCGCGAGCGGCACGGTGCCCGCGGGACCCATCACGTGCCATCGCACGGGGCCTGCAAAGGCGGCAACCGGTTGAGGAGCCGCGTACACGACGCCGTCTTCGCCCGCGGAATTCGGCAGTTGGTAGCGGAGATCCAGTACGATGGATCGACCGGGCTTCGCTTCGGGCAACGAGACGCGAAGCGATCGAACGCCGGAAGCCGAAGTCGAGAGGATCGCGTGGGCGCGCTTTGGCGGCTCGTCGAGGTAAACTTCGGGAACCACGCTCGCCAGCGAATCGGGCAGGCGGATTTCCACGCTTTCGGAGAGCCAACGGCGCAAGAGAAACCGCGCCCGAAACGACGTACCTTCATCTCCGACTGAGGCTTGAAGGAGGCCGCGCTCGACCCACACCGCGGCGGCACCCGTCTCGGGCGCTTCGCGAATTTCGAGCATCAACGGCAGGTCGCTGCCCGACCCAGCGAGCGTGAGGGCCGGCAACAGATCGCGATCGACCGACGGCTCGGGAGCGAGTTCGCGCCAGGCTCCGAGGTCGATCGCAACGCTGCGCCCCGCACCGGAACTCACCCAGACCCGCGCCAGCGTCTCCGACCGAGTCGTGCCCATCGGAAGCACCAAGGCAATGGGAACCTTTCGCGGCGAACCGTCCGCCGAAGGTCGGGGCAGCGGCACGGCGAACTCGAACTTCACATTCGCTTCCTTCACCTCGCCGGTCGAGGAATACGTCCAAACTCCGGGTGAAACGAAATCGAACGGGGCGAGTCCCTTCAGTTCGATAGCACTCTGAAAGCGCACCGAGCGCGGAAGCCCCTCGGCGGAGCGAAGTGCCACGCGCTGCGTCACGACGATTTGCGAGTCGTGAACGACGATCTCCGCCCGCACGTCTGCCGTGAGGAGCGGCCGATAAGCTCCCCAGACGAGATCGAGGCGAGCGACGCCGCGTTCGAACTTCCCCCCGATCGCGTTCGCAACTTTCGGCTCCTTCCCATCCATTCCCGGCAGAATTGTCAGGGGCTGACCCCAGACCGCGGGCTGCTCCCCGTCCCACTCTCGGCCGGTACAGCGAGCTTCGAGACCGTCGGGAACGGACACGATCACCGAGGCATCGCGATCCACGGCATTGGGAAATCGCGGGAGCAGCAGCGCGAGTTCGCGCGCCGACGTCGTGGGAACCGTGGCCGTGAATACTAAATCGAAGGGCTGCTTGTGCTCGGCCGCCAGCCGAACGACCAGGATCTGACGCGCCCCGTCGGACTTGAGAACTTGCGAACTGTCGATGAGTTCCGGCGGCGAGACTTCCGTTCCGCGCCAACCCTGCGGGAGTTCGATGGTCAACGCATCGATAGCCGTCCGGATGGGCGAGATGCGAAGCTCGGCACGAACCGACCAGCCTGCGTCGGTGAGGGCAATTTTGTACACCGGACGAATCGCGAGCTTGCCTGAGAGCGGGTATGCCTCGAATGAAAAAAACGGGCCACTGGCCGGAACGCTGGAGAACTTGAAGTAGGCGGCGGATTCACCATCCCCCGCGACGGGCCCCGGCTCCGGACGCAGTTCGGGGCCGTGCTTCACCGCGAGGCGAGTATTGGGTGGTGCCGTGACCTTCACGCTCCCGCTTTGGCGGGCAACGTCGAGCGCCGCGAGCGGCCCGATCGAGAACGGGCCCTTGAAAGTGGGCTCGCCGTTCTTCGGCCGCGGAGTGCGAACGACGACGGAAACGATCCAGTCCGAGGCGGACGATGCGAGAGGAAGGTCGACCTTCCACACCGCCTTCGCCGCGTCGGTCGGCTTCGAAACGACGGGCAAGCCCCCGGCAGTCGCATCGGGAGGGAGACTCGATCCAGCTGCGCGTTCCACGGTGAAGGCTGCGTCGGCCGGCGCGGCGAATCGCCACGTTCGCGCGGTACCTTTCAGCCGAAACTTGGCCGAGGTTTCCACGAAACTCTCGGAGAGCAAACAGACGAGGTCCACTTCCGCGGTTTGCACGACTTCCGAGGCCGTTGCCGCCGCGAGAGGCTCCCACAAGATTTCGAGCGAATCGATCGGCCCAAGTGGGTAAGGATCCCGATTTGGCTGAGGAGGAGCGAGCGACTTGACATCGAGCCCAGAAATGCGGCGGGGGTCGACCGATTTCGTTGCGGTATCCATCGATCGCGTTACAAGCGAAACGCGCGGCACGTTCGCCGGCGGTTCGAAGATCAGCGTGGTGATCGCGGCCCGAGGCAATCCGATTTCAAAGCCGATCTCCGGCTTGTTGCCCCGGTTTAGCACCGGGCACTCCAGATCGAATACGGCCGTGTGGTCGCCGATCGACTCGACGAATACCGCGAAGCCGTCTTCGGTGGCCTCCAATGCCGGCAACTTGTTTCCATCGAGACTCGCGGCCACGAGGAAGCCTCGTTTCGCTCCAAGACTCACGGCTGCACCGGGAGTAGCCGTTCGGAACGAATAGCTCAGTTTCAGAGCGGCCACCGTGGAGTCGCCGCGATTCTCGACCTTAACGCGAATCGCGCACCCGCTCGGCGACACGGCCTTCCGCACCGCCAGTTGCTTCTTCAACTGCTCGATCTGGTCGAGGAGCTTCTGATGCTCTTGCGGCGTGAGCAGTATCCGTTCGCCATCGACCGGATTCGGTTCCGCGAAGGAGTAAGTCCCGTCGGGAAGTTTCTGGATGAGGGGAAGCGCGGGCTTGGAAATTTCGCGCGGCAGAGGTGCCTTCGGCGGCTGAGCCGAGAGGCCGACACTCGCCGCGAAAAGAGCAATGAGCCCTGTCGCAAGCCGCACGGGAAAGATTCGCGGGGGAGCCCGCATGGTCGCTTCTCGCCGGGATGTGTGGGCCGAGGCTCTGCCCGAATAGTATACCCAAACTCCGCAGTTACTCTCACCCGGCAAATCCGAAACGTCGACGAACCACCCGCCACTCGCGACCTGTTGCACGGGTCGTATCAATAATGGCGTATCACTTTGAGCTGCATTCAGACCCGAAATGGGTAGTTCTGGTGAAGTCCTGAACAATTCCGCGAAATTAACGATTGCTCCGGCGGTGCGATTTGGTACCGTGAGTGGAAATCGATAGCCACGCGGATCGGAAATCCGAGTTTCAATGCACGATCATCGCTTACCTGCTCTCGCAGGCCACTCGATGGTCGAGATGAGGAGTGCCAGCCATGGCGGATGAAAGCCAACAGCACAAGCTCGATCGAGTCCGTCCGCCGCGCGTGCAAATTACCTACGACGTGGACGAGAACGGTGCGAAGAAGGACAAGCACCTTCCGTTCGTGGTCGGCATCATGGCCGACCTTTCGGGGGACAACGAGAAGAACTTGCCCGCGCTCCGCGATCCCAACCGCAAGTTCGTCAACATCGATCGGGATAACATCGACGACGTGATGGCGGATGCCGCGCCGGGACTCTCGTATACCGTGGACAACACGCTGACGGGTGAAGGCCAACTTCGCGTGAATCTGGCCTTCTCGAAGCTGGAGGATCTGAGCCCGGCCTCGGTGGCCTCACAGGTTCCCGCTCTGAAAGAACTCCTCGACATGCGTCGCAAGCTCGACGAGGCGCTCTCCAAGCTTTCGACCAATACTCAGCTCGAAGAACTGCTCCAGGAAGTGCTCGCGAACCAAGACAAAGTCCATCAGATGGCCCGGGAAATGGGCCTGACCGAATCGACCCCCACTCCAGGCAAGTAACCCCGTCAGGACGCGTAAGCCATGGCGAAAGAATCCACGACCGCTGCAGCCGGACAAGCGGCGGGTACGACCGAAGCCGCTCCATCGCTCCTCGACCAGGCGATCGAGACCTTCACCCGGACTCGCAAGCCCGAGGCCGAGGCAGCTAACAGGGCCAAGTCCGTCATTGAGTCGCTCATCAAGCAGGCGCTGGAAGCCTCCCCGGGTTCCATCATCGCCAACGACGTCGAGAAGACGATCAAGCTCTGGCAGGCGGAGATCGACCGCAAACTTTCGGCGCAGCTCAACTTGGTCCTGCACCACGAGAAATTCCAGAAGCTGGAAGGGACGTGGCGCGGGCTCGACTACTTCGTCAAGAACACGGAGACAAGCACTTACCTCAAGCTCCGCGTGCTGAACGCCAGCAAGAAGACGCTGCTCCGCGATTTGCAAAACGCCTCGGAATTCGATCAGAGCCTCACGTTCAAGAAGATTTACACGGCCGAATACGATCAGTTGGGCGGCACGCCCTACGGCTTGCTCGTCGGCGACTACGACTTCAGCGCCCATCCCGAGGACATGGATTTTCTCCAGAAAATGGCTGGCGTCGCGGCTTCGTCCCACGCTCCGTTCGTCTCGGCGGCTTCTCCCAAGATGCTCGATCTTCAGAGCTACACCGGCCTGAACCAACCCCGCGACCTCGCCAAGATTTTCGAGAGCGAAGATTACACGGTGTGGCGCAGTTTCCGCGACTCGCCGGATAGCAAGTACGTGGCGCTGACCCTTCCTCGCGTGCTGGCCCGTTTGCCTTACGGCCAGGCCACGAAGCCGGTCGATGAGTTCCGCTACGAAGAAGGCGTGGACGGCACGAACCACGAGAAGTATTGCTGGATGAACGCGGCCTGGGCCTATGCCACGCGCGTGACCGACGCCTTCGCCAAGGACGGCTGGTTCATGCGAACCCGCGGCGTCGAGAGCGGTGGCAAGGTCGAGGGGCTCCCCATCCACGTGTTTCAGGAAGGCGGCGGAAAAGCCGTCAAGTGCCCGACCGAAGTCCTCATTCCGGACCGACGCGAGAACGAGCTTTCCAACCTCGGCTTCCTGCCGCTGCTGCACTGCAAGAACACCGACTACGCCGCGTTCCTCGGAGCCGCTTCCTGCAACAAGCCCGCGACCTATCGCGGGAGCCCGGAAGCCTCGGCCAGCGCCGAACTCTCCGCCAAACTCTCGTACATGCTCTGCTCCTCGCGCTTCGCCCACTACCTCAAGGTGATCGCACGGGATAAGATCGGTTCCATGATGGAAGAGTTCGACATGAAGCAGATGCTCAACAACTGGATCAACCAGTACGTATGCGATCCGAAGGTGGCGGGCGAAGAGACCCGGGCCAAGAACCCGCTCAGCGCCGCGGATGTGGAAGTGGAATCGGTACCGGGTAAGCCCGGCTGGTATCGCGCGGTGGCTCGCCTCCGCCCGCACTTCCAGTTCGAAGGATTGAATGCGTCCATGCGGCTCGTGGCCGAACTGCCGAAGAAGAAATAACGGCCTCGGGCCGAACGATGTTCGTGAGCGATTACACCCCTCGGGAATCGGACGTCGAGTTCGGTTCCCACCGTCGCGGCCCGGTTGGCCGCTGCATCGAGGAGAACTGCCATGGCGGTCGACTACTATCTGAAGATTGCAGGCATCGATGGCGAATCCACCAAGAAGGGCGTCGAGAACCACATCGAAGTTCTATCGTGGAGCTGGGGCGAATCGAACAGCGGTTCGATGTCGCACGGCGGCGGCGGCGGCACCGGCAAAGTGAGCATGTCAGATTTCAACTTCACTATGACCATCAACAAGGCAACCTCGAAGCTGTGGCTCGCCTGCGCCACCGGCGAGCACTTTAAGGACGCTCTGCTCACCTGCCGCGAGGCCGGCAAGGAGCAGCAGGTCTACCTCACGATCAAGTTCACCGACCTCATCATCTCGTCGTACCAGATCAGCGGCGCGGCCGGCGACGACCACAAGCCCACCGATCAGGTCGCCTTCAACTACACCAAGATCGAGACCGAGTACAAGCCCCAGAAGGCCGACGGTACGCTCGAAAGCCCGATCAAGGCCGGCTACGACCTCAAGAAGCTCGACAAGGTTTAGGCTGCGGCTCGCCCTCACTCCGCGCCGGGTCGATGCTTCGATCCGGCGTTTTCCATTGTCGTCGACACATTCCCATGGCGTCGTTCCTCGACATTCTCGCGCCGAGCCGCGTGCCCGATACCCAGGGTATCGGCCGCCGTACCGGACCAGCCGATCTCGAATCCTGCATTCGCTTCGACATTCAGACGCTGCTCAACGCCCGCCGGCCTCCCGAGGAATTCACCGCGGGTTTCGCGGAACTCCCGGCCTCGATGATCAACTTCGGTTTGCGCGATTACGCCTTTGCCGAGATGGAAAACGAAGAGCGGGTCCTCGTGGCCAAGCACATCGAAGATGTGCTCTCCACCTACGAACCGCGGCTCATTTCGGTGAAGGTGGATCCGAAAGAAGTGAACGAATCGGATCCGAATCGGCGGATGACGATCGTGAGCTTTTTGATCGCGGCACGCATTCGAGGCCCCGCCGGCGAATCGTCTTCCGGTTTCGAAAACACATTCGAATGGACGACCGGGCACCACGAAGTTACCACGTCCTGATTCGTCCGCGAGCCCGGTTCCACCATGAACTCCGACAAGCTCCTCAGCCCGAAGGATCAACTCCTCCAATACTACGAGGGAGAACTGGTCTTCCTCCGGCAGCGGGCCGTCGAGTTCGCGGATCGCTACAAGGGCCGCGCCGATGCACTCGGCATTCGCGAGGGGCAGCCCGCCGCCGATCCGCACGTCGAACGGTTGCTCGAAGGCACGGCCTTCCTGGCGGGTCACGTCCGGGCGAAGTTGGACGACGAATTCCCCGAACTCACCGATTCGCTCCTCGGCATTCTTTATCCGCACTTGCTCTCGCCGGTGCCGTCCATGGCCGTGGTGCAGTTCGTCTCGCCGCCCGGCGGTGCCGATCTCGTCAACGGCATGACCATCCCGAAGCACGCGCGGCTCGCCTCCGACCCGATCGAGGGCGTGAGTTGCCCCTATCGCTCGGGCTACCCCGTGACGCTCTGGCCCCTCGAGATTGCGAACGTCTCGATCCGCACCCGGCCGTTCCCCGCGTACATCAACGACTTGGCCCCTGACCCGCGGCAGGTTGAAACCAAGGCCGTCCTCTCCCTCAAGTTCCGCGCGATCGGAACCCCCTCGCTCGAACCGACCGCGTTCGGCCAAGCTCCACCCGTCGCCCCCACTCCCACGGGGCGTTGGAACGCGAAGCGAGCCAATCCCACCCAGGCCGCACCGCCCTTACGGCTATTCCTTGCCGGCGACGCCTCCGCCACCGCGACCCTCTATGAGCACCTCTTCAACGACGTATCCCGCGTGGTGATTCGCAACCCGAACGCGGAGGTGGGCGCGGTGCCGGCCGTCGGCGACGCCGACCGCGCGACGCGCACACACGATTGGATTCGGCCCGTCGGTTTCGAACCCGACGAAGCGCTGCTTCCCTACCCGCGGCAAGCCTTTCCCGGCTACCGGGTATTGACCGAGTTCTTCGCCTACCGCGAGAAGTTCCTCTTCGCCGATCTCGGCGGATGGGCCGAAGCCCGCTCGGCCGGCGCGCTCAACGGCAACTCCGTCGAGGTTCTACTCTTCCTCGATCGGGAAGTCTCGCCCGCCCTGCAAAAATCGTTCGAAGACGGTGCCGTCTCGTTCCGCCTCGGCTGCACGCCCGCCGTGAATCTGTTCGAGAAACTGGCCGAGGTGATCCCGCTCTCGCACCGCGTTCACGAGTATCCCATCGTGCCCGAACGTACCCATCCCGATGCGTTCGAAGTCTACTCGGTCGAAGAAGTCGTCCACAACAATTTGAGGACGAAGGAACAACTTCAGTACGATCCGTTCTACTCGTTCCGGCACCGGTCGCACGAACGCGGTCGCGCCTACTGGTACGCGCGGCGACGCGCTTCCACCCGAACCATCATCCGCGATGGCGAGCAGAATCCAGACCGCGGCACCGAGGTCGATCTTTGCTTCGTCGATCTCGGATTCGATCCCGCGGTTCCGGCCGAACACGATGTCACAGTTCGGGTGATGTGCGTGAACCGCGATCTGCCGATGCCGCCGCCTTCTCAGAAATCGCGCCCGACCCCGCTGCGCTTCGATCTGCAAGGTCACGCGGCGACGGTTCAAATCGTGAAGTCGCCGACGCCCACGCTGCGACCGCCACCCCGCACCGGTGCCTACTGGCGGCTCATCTCGCACCTCGCGCTCAACCACCTCTCGATTACCGATCCGGAGGACGGTCGCGACGCCCTCCGCGAATACCTCCGCCTCTACGACTACGCCGACCCTCGCGTTTATGCCGACCTCGCTTCCGTGAATAAGCAAGTCGTGGAGGGGCTCGAACGCGTCGAGAGCGAGTCCGACGTCGAGCTAATCCCGTTCCGCGCGGGAACCGCCTACGCCCGCGGGTTGCAAATCCACGTGGGCCTGGACGAAGAAAAGTTCGAGGGCATCGGCGCGTTCCTGTTCGCGTCCGTGCTCGAGCGGTTCCTGGCGATGTACGCCTCGATCAACGCCTTCACGCGGGTGAAGTACTACACGCGGCGCAGCGGTGCCGACCCCGTGAAAATCTGGCCCGCTCGCATCGGCACGCGGCCGCTCCTCTAAGGAATGGTTACGAAATAACTTCCCGTTTTGATTGGTAGTCCGCACTCTCCGAGTGCGGACCATGGCCAGCGATTTCGGAGAAACGTGAATGTTTCGTTCAGCGCACCGCACTCGGAGAGTGCGGACTACCAAAACGGGAGGTTATTCGGTGCCCGTTCCTAAATGCCCGCTCACTTCGCGGGAAGTTGATAGCCTTCCTTGTTCGTCTTGATGCGGTAAAGGCTCTTGCCCGCCGTGATGTACAGCGTCTTGCTCTCCGCTCCGCGACCGAACCCCACGTTCGTCGGCAACTCCGTCTTGATGTACGACAGCACCTTTCCCTCGGGCGAATAGACGTGGATGCCCGGCTTCGTCTCGTCCCGCACCGCCACCCACAGGTTGCCATCCTTGTCGCACACCAGACCGTCGGGTCCGTCTTGCGGTGCGTAGTCGACCAACGTCTTGCGGAACTTCGCGGTGCCGTCTGGAGCCAGGTCGTAGGCGTGCAGGGCCATCGCGCCCTTGCGGGCCGGAGTCTCCTTCGGCAAGCGGCCGATGCCCGTGTTCCCGTTGTCGTTGCTCACCACGTACAGCGACTTCTGATCCGGCGACACCGCCACGCCGTTGCACTTGCCCGCGTCTGTGATGATGCGGTGAATCGAGCCGTCGACGTCGATGCGGTACACGGCCTGCACGGGTTGATCGATCGGCTCGTGGCCGAGATAGCGCGGGTCGCTGAAGTAAATGCGGCCCTTCTCGTCGAGGGTAAGGTCGTTGGGCGAGTTGAACGTGCGGCCTTCGAAGCTGCTGGCCAGAATGTACGCTTTGCCCGTCTTCATGTCGGTGCGGGTGACGCGCCGGCCGCCGTGATCCGAACCTTCCGCCGCAAGCAAGTCGCCCTTGGCGTCGAACTTCAACCCGTTCGACATGCCGCTCGGCGAGCGAAAAATCGTCGCCTTCAGCGTCTTCGGATCGAGCTTCCAGATGTGCCCGGCCTCGATCGGTTCTTTCTTCTCGCGGTTCACGTGCGTGAAGGTGATGTCGCTGAAGTAGACGGTACCATCGGGCGCGACGGCGACGCCCTCGGTCAGCACGAGCCCGGCGTCGAAGATCTTTTCGAGCTTCGCGTCGTCGGGAACGATGTCGTCCGCACGGGCGAAACTGGTGCAGATCAACAGTGCGAGAAGCGGGAGAGGCAAGCGCATGAGAAGCTCCTATTGGGTGATGATTCGCTTCCACTTGGCTTGGAAGCCGGGCCGGTCGAGCACCTCGGGATTGACGACTCCCTTGGGAACGCGACCCTCGGCGAGGTCGAGCATGCCGCGACAAACGGTGCGGCCGATGTCGCGGAAGAGTTCGTCCGTCCAGGCGATGCAGTGCGGCGCGAGCAGCACGTTGTCGAACTCGGCGAATGGCGGCGGTTCGGTCAGCGGTTCGTTGTCGAAGCAATCGAGCGCGGCACCGGCGATGCGCTTCTCGCGCAAAGCGGCAATGAGGGCGGCCTCGTTGACGATGCCGCCGCGAGCCGTGTTGAGAAGGTACGCGGTCGACTTCATCGTGGCGAGTTCGCGCTCGCCGATCAGGTTGCGAGTCTGCTCCGTGAGAGGGCAGTGGATCGAGACGAAGTCGGAGTCGAAGAGCAGCTTGTCGAGCGGCACGAGATTGACGCCGTGGCGGATCGCGTCGGCCTGCGCGAGGAACGGATCGAAGACGAGCGGCGGCTTCATGCCGAACCCGGCGAGGAGTTTCACGAGCGCCTTGCCGATGCCGCCGAACCCGATGACGCCGAGCGTGCGGTCGCGGAGTTCGGTTCCCATGTGCTGGCTGCGGTCGTCCCACCGCGTCTCGCGAACCAGGAGATCCTTAGTGCGAACGCGATGCGAGAGCGCGAGCATCCAGGCGACGGTCGCCTCGGCCACGGGTCGATCCACGGCCCCCGCGGCGATGAAGAGCAGAACGTCCGCGGCGGTGCAGGCGGGTACGTCCACGGTGTCGTAACCGACGCCGAAGCGGCCGATGGCGAGCAGGCTTTCGCTGCTCGCGAGGCTCGCTGCGGTCACGTGCGGCGACAACACGATGACGCCGTTGGCACCTTCGAGTTGGTACGACGCGAGCTCGGGGAGGTGCCTTGCGAAAGGCGCTACTTCGACTCGCGTGCCCTCGAAGAGCAACAACCCGATGTCGCTGTACTTGGGCTTGCCGTCGGCATCGGTGAAATCCGCCGTGAGCGCAACGTGAAAGGGTTTCGTTGGTAGTCCGCTCGCTCCGGGAGCGGGATCCGCACTCGGAGAGTGCGGACTACCAACCAGATCCGCCGTCATCTTTCGATCGCGGCCGACCCCTGCCAGGGACGCCTTCAGCGAACGCAGCAGCATGCCGGTATCCATGCCGAGCGCGATCGCGCCGAACCCCTGCGCGAGCCGCTTCTGCACGTTGTCGTCGCCGGTGGCGACCACGCCGCAATGCTTGCCGGCGGCGCGGATCGAATCCTTCATGCGAAGGAGAGCGTCGGCGACGCCGGGCCCTTCCCACTGACCGCGGAAGCCCGCCGTCGCGGAGTAATCGGCGGGGCCGAACCAGAACAGATCGACGCCCTCGACTTCGAGCATCGCGGGCAGGTTCTCGCCGGCCCGCACCGTCTCGATGATCGGGACCACGAACACATTGTCGTTCGCCTCGGCTGCGTGTTCGGCCAGCGCCTGGCCCCAGACCGTGGCCCGTTCCGCACCCATGCCGCGAACGCCTTTTGTCGGATAGTTCGCGAACCGCACCGCAGCTTCAAGTTGCTCGGCGGTCTCGATCCACGGGACTACGACGCCATCGGCACCGATGTCGAGGGCACGTTTGATGAGCCCGACGTTCAGTTCCGCGAGGCGAACGAGGGCGACCGTATTGCTGCGAACCGTGGCGCGAAGGTGCTCGGCGATTTCCTTCCAGTCGAGATGCCCGTGCTCGGCGTCGACCACGACCCAATCCATGCCGAGGCCGACGGCCATTTCCGTGACGGCCGGTGAATCGAGCGTGACCCACAGGCCAAACGCGGGCCGGCCGTTGGCGAGCGACGAACGCAGATGCTGGCAAGCAAGTGGTTTCATGGAATGTTGAAGGAATAAGCCACGGATCGAACACGGATATCAGTTCTCGATCCGCGTTCGATCCGCGGCTACTTCGACTGTCTAACTCACTTCCGCTGGCGGGGCCTTCGCGGCGGTAGGCGTTACGCTTTTTATAGTGATAGAACCGAGCCATCCTTCGGGAAGCAGTGTGGACAAAAGACTTGCGATGACGCAAGGCGACTGAGACAGTCGAAGTAGCCCCGACGCGCCAGCGAGAGTGGTGCCCCTACCTGAGAGAAGTGCCATGAACCGATCTTTGTTGAAACTCGTGGCTGCGGCCGCCTGCACCGCCGTGATTCTTGCGGCCGTCGGGTTGCGGAATCGCCCCGCGGATGCTGCTTCCGAGGCCGTTCAACCGCTCGTGGAAGCCACCAGCAAGTTCGTGGTCGAACCGTACCTCCAGTTCGCGACCCGCACGCAGATCACCGTGATGTGGGAAACCGAGGTTCCCTATTCGGCCGTCGTCCTCTACGGCACGACCTATCCGCCGAAGCAGGTCGCGAAGTTGGAGAAGCCCGATACGATGGGCGAAGTGCTGCTCGCCAAACTCGAGCCGAATGCGAAGTACTTCTACCGCGTGGTTTGCACCGATGCCGAGGGCCGCACGCTGGCTTCGAAGGATTCCACGTTCATGACGGCCGTCGATCCGGGCGACGCCTTCAGCTTCACCATTATCGGCGACACGCAGCGCAACCCCACGATCACATCGAAGCTCGCCAAGTTCATGTGGGAACGCCGGCCCAACTTCGTGATCCACTGCGGCGACGTGGTCGACGACGGTGCCGCCAAATCCCAATGGACCGGCGACCTCCTCGGTTCCTGCCACGAACTGTTCAGCCGCGTGCCCGTCTATCCCTGCATCGGCAACCACGAGAAGAACCACGCCAACTACTACAAGTACTTCTCGCTCCCCGCCCCCGAATACTACTACTCGTTCCGCTACGGCGACGCCGAGTTCTTCGTGCTCGATACCAACACGAACCGCACGCTCACGCTGCTCCCCGGCGGCGAACAGTACAAGTGGCTCGAGCAAAGCCTCGCGGCATCAAACGCGAAGTGGAAGTTCTGCTACCACCACCACCCCGTCTACACGTCCGACGCCGACGATTACGGCGACACCGCGAAAGGCCGCAGCGCCGGCGGCGACCTCCGCGTGAGGCAACTCGAACCGCTCTACGAAAAGCACAAGGTCGACATCGTCTTCAACGGGCACATTCACCTCTACGAACGCACCTGGCCCGTGAAGGACGGCAAGGTCAACCAAAAGGACGGCGTGACCCACATCACCAGCGGCGGCGGCGGTGGTCGCCTCGAAGACGTGGCCCCGACGCCCCTCTTCTTCAAGCACGAGGGCCGCGTCGATTTCCACTACTGCTCCGTCGCGATCCACGCCGGCACCCTGAACTTCAAGGCCTTCGACCAAGAGAACCGCCTCTTCGACTACTTCACTTTGAACAAGGAATGAGCCGGGGAGACCCTCAAACCACCGTGAGAGTGAAATCTGGACAATTCTTGGCGAATGCCCTTTCAGTTCGCCGTACACCCGGTTAACCTCCTCTCCAGACGCATTGCACATCCGGAACAACTGACCGGATCAGCGCCATGTCCTTCACCGAAATCGCTCGCCGTCTGTTCCGTCGCGCCGCTACCGTTCGTGGCCCGATCCAACGGACCAAGAGCGCGAAGCTCAATCTGAACCAACTCGAAGACCGCACGGTGCCCGCCACCATCAGCGGCTCGGCTTTTTACGACGTGAATAACAACGGCATCTGGAACGCCCCCGAAGCCGGCGCGGCGGGCGTGGGAGTGACGATCATCAGGCAGACCGATGGCTCGTCAAGCTCTACGACGACGGACGAATTCGGCCATTATCTGTTCTTCGGCACCGGCTCGAACTCTTCTTTCTCCGACAATCCAGGCTTCTACTACGTCTCGTTTGCGCCCTCGGGCAGTTACACGGTCACCTCGCCGGCCAACGGCGGCGCGATGATCGAGGTCTATCAGAGCGATGTGTCCGTCGGTGCGACCTTGTTGCCAACGGGAAGCGGATCGGGTGGCGGCGGTTCGGGAAGCGGCAGTGGTTCGGGAAGCGGCAGTGGTTCGGGCAGTGGAAGCGGATCGGGAAGTGGAACTGGTTCGGGAAGTGGAACTGGATCGGGGAGTGGAACTGGTTCGGGAAGTGGAACTGGTTCGGGAAGTGGAAGCGGTACGGGTAGTGGAACTGGTTCGGGAAGTGGAAGCGGATCGGGCAGTGGAAGCAGCTCGGGAAGTGGAAGATCCCCATTGGCGATCAACGACACGAGCATCGTTGGGCTCGACTCGACCGCGATTCCAGTACTCGACAACGATTCCGACCCGAATAATGAGCCGCTCACGGTGGTAGCAGTCGGTTTCCCAGTTCACGGCATGGCAGTGTTCGACGGATCCTCGGTAACCTACACTCCCGAACTGGGTTATAAAGGAACTGATTCGTTCTCTTACACGATCTCGGATACGCACGGAGGCAAGGCTACCGCGTACGTGTTCACAACTGTGATAGCGGGCATTGGCAGTGCAACCACGGACACGATGTCGTCTGGAGAGGGTGACGGTGACGGCAGTCCCTCGAACAATGACAACCCAACATCGCCTCCTACGTCACCGCCGACTGCACCTCCAGTTGCTCCACCAACGTCAGACACACTGACGTGGGACAATTTCAAGAAGGTGGACCCACCGAAAGACCACGCTGCGCTAACTGTGTTCGTGTATTCGTCGGTCACCAGCGAATTCGGATGGGGCCTTTTCAATGTCAAAAAGCAGGCTGGTGGAAAGGTCGATTTCACTGTGAAAGTTGACCCAGACGACCCCCCTAAGCTGTCAGTGACCGTAGCGTTCGACGCGGATAAATCCTATGTACTCAAGCGAAGTGCCATGAATGCCACACTCCTGGCGCATGAGAAGTTGCACCTTCGCATTGCGGAGTACATCACGCAGAAAGCGAACGCTAACCTTCCAGATCTAAAAAATCTCTCTGTGAACGTGACCGGAGTGAAGGAAGCGGATGCCAAGGCTGAAGCCCAAAAGGCAATCGATGCCGAGGTGAAGAAGATCAGGGATGCATTTGAAAAGAAGATTGCCGACATTAACGATCCGGTCCAGAAGAACTACGACGTCGACACTGATCATGGTACCAAGCCCACGGAACAGGCGGACTGGGCGTCGAAGTACAAGGAGTACGTGGATAAGGTCTGCAAAGACAATGGCTGGACCAAGTAACCGCCACACAGCTGTGGTTATCTTCCCATCGCTGAAATCGTCGCAACTCAACAACGGTCAAGATCTGCATCTGCTTGCACGATATTGGTATTTTTTTCGATTGATCTGTGTTCTTCGGAACACCTGTGAGGTCTCTCGTGGCACTCCGAAAATCCTACTACATCGGTCTCGTCGCAATAACCTGTTTCGCCACTCTCACCACGGCACCACGAGACGTCGCGGCCCCAGTTCCACCGGTGGTGTCAAAGGTCAAGGTTCGGATGGCCTTCGAAAAAGCGGATTGCACACCTGAAGACACGGTGAAACTAACTGAATCTGTTCCAGCAGCTTGGAAGACCGAAGTCAAATCCATTACGCACCGAGTGCTTCGGGTCGGGCGATATGAACCTAAAGCTGGCGGGTTGGTAAATCTACGCTTGGAGGAGTTTCTCAAGACAGACGGCTTATTCGCCAACGAGGACGATGGTGGTCTGACGTTTATTGTCGGGTATTCTGCCCCCCGCATGTTGCCGCAAGTCGGTGCAGATCGTCATGGGCGGACGTTCGAGTTTAAGCCAAAACGCCTTGGTATTTTTTTGATCTATACTGAATGGGGTGTGAAGGGCGAATCCGAAGCATGGTTGAGCGCACCGGCTGTCCTGGTTGTAAACCCGCCGCCAGACCTAAATGATCGCCCCGCTATCAAACTGCCCTGGTTAGAGGAATAGCGAACGCCTCGGCCCATATGCGACCCCATTAGAAGCCAAAGAAATACCAACTGCACCTGAGGAATCGAAACGGTCGAACGCAGGAACTAAACCAATGTTACCAATTGCTGCACTCTCGGTGTCGTTGATGCTCCCGTTATCTACAGGGATTGAGGGCCGTGCATCCTGGATCATCCAGGGGATGACTAGGCCGCAAGTGGAGGCCATACTGAACGTGAAGCCGACGACGTTCATGCTGAGTGGAGGTGTCTCCAGTGCCAATATCAAGGTTTCCTACTACAACTCGCGGTTGCTGGTATCCTACGGCCCTGACGGAAAAGTGTTTCAGTCGTTTTGGATGAAGAAGTAGCCGACAGTTCGGGCGCGGTCGACCCACATGACCCTCAATCCTCATTACCCCTCCTCCTGCGTTATTCTGGTTCCCGTCGGCGGGGCCATCGATTCCGGCTGCGATGATGCCCTGCGCGAACTCGAGCGGCGCGGGTACCCCGTGTGGCGCGTTCGCGGGTACTCGGCCATCGACGCCGCCCGCAATCAGATGGCCACCGACGCGATCGGCCAAGGGTTTGCCGAACTCCTGTGGATCGATTCGGACGTGGTCTTCGACCCCAACGACGTCACCCGCCTTCGCGAACACGGCTTGCCGTTTACCTGCGGGCTATATCCGAAGAAGGGGCCGAGGCAGTTTGCCTGCGAGTTTCTGCCCGGCGGCGGAAGCGTTCGTTTCGGCGCGCTAGGCGGGCTCGTCGAGGTGCGCTATTGCGGGTTCGGGTTCACGCACGTGCGCCGGGACGTGTTTCTTTCCGTGAAGGAGAAGCTCGCGCTGCCGGTGTGCAATCAGCGGTTCCCGACGCCGCTCGTGCCGTTCTTCGAACCGATGAGCGTGCCGGAGAACGCAGGGCGCTGGTCGATCTCCGAGGATTATGCGTTCTGCGAACGGGCGAGGCAGGCGGGGTTCGCGGTGATGGCCGACACGCGCATCCGTTTGTGGCACGTCGGCACGTACCGCTACAGTTGGGAGGATGCTGGCAGTACCAAGGAGCGCTTCGCGGATTACACCTTCCACCTGCCGACCGGGAACACGTGAACAGTTCGCAAACCGGGGGTGAGGGAATGGTTTCGAAGGTAGCAGCCCCTCACCCGTCATGCCGATGTATTCGCATCGACATGGCGACCTCTCCCCAACGGGGAGAGGTCGTCGGCAACGTGAACGTCACGCCCGATAGCTTCTCGGACGGCGGTCGATTCTTCGACCCGGATCAGGCCATCGTACCTCGATTCCCATTTCCATCGACACGATGAAGCGGCGTTGCAATTCTCCCGAGGTCCGGCTATATCCGCGTACCGATTTGCTACCCTCGCACCGGCACCCGGACGTGCCATGATCGTTCCCCGCGCTACGACGCCGTTCGACCGACTCGCCTTTGCCCGGCAAGTGCTCCGCGCCGAAGCTGCGTCCGTGGAGGCCGTCTCGGAACGCCTCGACGACTCCTTCGAACGGCTCGTCGATCGAATTGCCGACTGCCCCGGCCGCATCGCCGTCACGGGCATCGGCAAGTCCGCGGACATCGCCCAGAAACTCGTCGGCACGTTCAACTCCACCGGCACCCGCGCCTACCTCCTCGATGCGACCCGCGCCGTTCACGGCGACCTCGGCATGATCCATCCCGACGACGTCGCCCTGCTCCTCTCGCACAGCGGCGAATCGGAAGAGATCGTCCGCCTGCTCGGCCCTTTGAAGCGGTTCTCGTCCGGCATACTGGCCATCACGGGGAACGCGAAGGGTTCGCTCGCTCGCGCCGCGGATGTCGCCATCGTTTACGGCCCCGTCACGGAAGCCTGCCCACTCGCACTCGCTCCCAGCAGCAGCACCACCGTCATGCTCGCGCTGGGAGACGCCATCGCGTTCACGCTCCTCGAACAGCGGCAATTCACGGTCGAAGACTTCGCGCGATACCACCCCGCGGGCAGCCTCGGCCGCAAGCTCGCGATCGTGGACGAGTGCATGCGAAAAGGGGAAGAACTCCGCATCGCACCGGCGACGGAAACGATTCGCGCGGTGTTCGCTCAGGTTCGGCATCAGGGTCGCCGCACCGGCGCGATCATGCTCGTCGATGCCGAGGGCCGCCTCTCGGGCTTGTTCACCGACAGCGATCTCGCCCGGCTCTTCGAGCAGCGAGCCGAGGCCGCTTTGGACGAACCCATCGAACGCGTCATGACCAAGGAACCGGTGGTGATCGGCCCCGCGGCGCGGGTGGTCGAGGCGCTCGAAATCGTTCGCTCGCGTAAGTTCAGCGAGCTTCCCGTGGTCGACGAGGCGGGCCGTCCCGTCGGCATGCTCGACATAACCGATCTGATCGGCCTGCAACCGCCCGAACCCGCCGCACAATCCCGGCCGGTTCTGCGGCTCACCGATCGACTCAGCGCGTAGGATTCAACATTCCCGTGTCCGATTCCCTTCACCTCCGCGCCGCGCGAATCGAACTCCTGTTGCTCGATGTGGACGGCGTCCTCACCGATGGCTCCATCGTTTATGGGGGTGAAGACGTGGAATTGAAGCGATTCCACGTCCGCGACGGGTCGGGGTTGAAGTTGTGGCAGCGGGCGGGTAAGCGGGCGGCGATTATCTCGGGTCGGAATTCGCGAGCCGTGGATCGGCGGGCGGCGGAACTCGGCGTGAGCCCCGTGCTGCAGGGTCGCGCCGAGAAGTTACCCGCGTTCGAAGAACTCCTCGCCGCGACGGGCATGGAAGCGGAGCAGGTTTGCGCGATCGGCGACGACCTCCCCGATTGGCCGTTGCTTTCGCGCTGCGGCCTGGGGATTGCCGTCGCGGATGCCTGCAGCGAACTGCGGCAAGCAGCCGATTACACGACGGTACTCCCGGGTGGGCGTGGTGCCGTTCGAGAAGCCATCGAGTGGCTGCTGAAACTGCAAGGTTCCTGGGACGGTTTGGTTGCGGAATATCGCCGGTGAATCGGTCGCGCGCGCGACCGCGTTTCCTTCCTGGAGTCGCTATTCGTGTGGACGCCGAGGCGAGTTCTGCTGCTGCTCGGCGGCATCCTGCTTTTCGGCGGGGTGTACGGTTTCTACTCGCGCGTCCTCGGCTGGATGGATGGGCTTCCGCCCCTTCCGGCTAAGATGCTCGATCGAACGGCTGGAACCGTTGCACCGCGCGTTCGCGCCACTTCGCCCACCATCGAACGCATCCGCGAAGCGTTCGGACCCGATTGCCTCGAACAGCATGCTTCGCACTATCCCACTCAACTCGAATTCCGGAACGGCGAGTCGTCCACGGTACTCGCTTGCGGCGCGCCGCCGTTTAACGGTTCGAATCGGATCGCCCTGGCACCCTTCAGCGTGGCGACGTTCGGCGCGCCGAAACTCGCCCACCTGCGCCAGCCGGGCGAGGCCACCGAGATCAACACGTTTCACGCAGACAAAGCGATTCTCGAATTCGATCGGCCGGTGAACGGCCCCGCCGACATGGGCAAGTCCAAGCTGATTCGAATGGAATTGATCAGCGAGCCCGACCCGATCAAGCTTCGCCTCGATCGACGCTGCGGAATCATTCACATCACGAACAATCAGCGGAGCGTAGACCCGAGCAAGTTCCTCGTGATCCGCACGGTCGGTCCACTCTTCTACCGCGATCCCAAGAGCATCGACTCGAAGTCGCCGGCCGGGTCGTACACCGGCCCGGACATCTGGACCGACGCGCCTCTTGAGATCATCGACCGGCAGAACTTACCCCGCTCCTCATCCGTGGCCACGGTGGATCGCTACCGCACGTATTCGATTCCCGAGCAGGCGGAGACCGCGCCGGTGAAGGGGCCGGATCTGCAATCTTCCGGCCCCATCGTGGAGATCCTCACGGGTCGTCGGCTGCCGCCGCCCACGGTCACGGCCATCGGGATGAAGATCTTTCTCGACCCGCCCAACTCACCCGACGGGAAGCCCTCCACGAAGAAGTCGAACGGCACCATGAGCGGCGTGAAGCGGGTCGAGTTGCTCGAGAAGGTGCTCGTGCATCTGTGGACCGAATCGAAGCAAGGCTTGATCAGTTCGGCGGTGAAGCCCGGCCCTGCGGCGGTAAACGTACCGGCTGCGGCAACACGCGTCGAAGCGTCTCAGGCCACTGCGGCCATCACCGGCGGCGCGTTCCACGGCGTCGAACTCATTCGCCGACTCGATCGCACGCTGCTCCAAGTCGACACGCTCGGCCGGCTCACCTACGAGGCGGACAAGAACACCGCCCGCTTCGACGTCTTGCCGGATGGCAATCAAGACTTGCCGAACGACGTGCAGGTGCATCGCGTTCCGCCGCTCGGTTCCGGCACGCAACGGCTCTTCAGCCAGTTCCTGGAACTCGAATTCAACGGACCGCCGGTGGGCGCGGAGGCGAACAAACCCACTCCGAAAGCGTCGGCGAACAGCGGCGGCGGCTCCTTCAAGCGTTTGCGGGCCTGGGCCGAGATGCCAGGCCGATTCGTCACGCTCTCCAGCGAACCCGATCGCCTCGAAGCCTACGGCCAATACCTGCTCTACGACCGAGAAACCGAAACCACGACGCTCCGCGGACTGCCTCTGACGACGGTTCGCACCAACGAACCCCGCCCGGACGGCAAACCGGCCGGCAGCAACGTCCTCACTGCGGGGAGCAAGGAGCGCCCGGCGATCCTCACCCTGAAGCCCGGCCCCGGACCCGATCGCTCCACCACCGCGAGCGTCGAAGGTCACGGCCGCATCGAACTCTACGATCAGGCCGCTCAGGCGAACACGATCCAAGCCAACTGGCAAACGCGAATGGTCGTGACCAAGGAGATCGTGAACAAGCGCGAACTCGACCTGTTCACGTTTGTGGACGATGCGATGTTCGAAGACAAGCGAGCCGAGTTCTGGCTGAAGGGGAAGGAACTGCGGCTGTGGATGTCGCCGCGCGACGACGCGGGTAGCAGCGGTTCGAGCCGGTCGCTGCCGCAGCGCGTTCAGGCTTTGGGCGAGGTCTCGAGCCGTTCCGCGGACCTGGAGATCGAGCAGGCCGAAAGCTTAAACGTGCTGTTTCGGGATGGCGTGCCTCCGCTGGTCGCGGCGTTGGAATCGAAGGAGCCCGTGGCCGTCGCTCCGATTGCGGGGCCGATGCCGATGGGCCCGCCAATGCCGATGAACCCCGTGGAACCTCAGAAGCCGAAGCCACCGATGAAGATCAAGGCGCGGACGATCGACACGTGGATGGTGCGGTACCCCGTTCCGGTGGACCCGAAGGCCGCAGTGAAGGCGGAAGGCGGATCGCTGAAGTACGAACTCGACAAGGCGCGATGCGAGGGGGCCGTCGAGGTGCATCAGGAACCGGCCGAGCCCGCCCCCGATAAGCGCGGCCTCGATATTCGCGGCCAAACGCTGCTCGTCGATAGCACGCCCGATGGCAGTGTGATGACCGTGACGGGAACCGACGAAGCGACTCCGGGCCAGGTTCACAACGACGGCATGTCCATCATCGGCGCGAAGATCGTCATCGATCAACTGCACAACACGGCGGATGTCGAGGGTCGCGGATCGCTCGTGCTACCTTCCAATACCGGCCTCGGCGGCGGAGACCTGAAGAAGGCCGCGATCGTCGTCGTTCACTGGCGCGATTCGATGAAGTTCAAAGGGGCCGACCGCTGGAGCGAATTCCTCGGGAAGGTCACGGCTCAGCAGAACGATTCGTACGTCGCGTGCCACATCATGCAAGTGCGGTTCGATCGGCCGATCGACTTCAGCCGTCGCGGCAAGATTGCCCCGCCGCCGGTCAAGGGTCCGGCACTAGCGACGATCGCGGGCAAGCCGCTCGAGAAGGAAAGCCCCAAAATCGAATCGGTCCGCTGCTACCCGGCACCGGAAGATCTGCGCGACGAACCGAAGGATGCTTACTGGGTGTCGTACCACGACGTGACCCGCGACGACACCGGCCGCATCGCGAAGGAGCAGCATCTGGTGGCGCGCGAACTGGAGATGACGGCCCGCGCAATCGAGCCCGGGAATCAGATTCCGTATCAGCGCGTACTGGCCGCCGGACCGGGAACCATGCGACTGTGGCAAACGGGGCTCAAAGACGAAACCGCGCCGATGGGCAAGGCACCCGTCCCCACCCCCACCAAGGAACCCGAGACGAAGCTCACGATCGTCCACTTCGCGGGCCGCATGACCGCCCGCGACTTCGGCAGCACCTACCAAGATGCAACGTTCCAGGACACGATCGAACTGCTTTACGCGCCGGCGGATCGGATCGATGCTCCCGTCGATCGCCATCGCTTGCCGGTCGGTGCCGTGCGGCTCACGTGTTCCGAACGCTTGATCGTCTCCTCGCACAAGAAGCCCGGCGTGCCGACGACCCAACGGCTCGACGCGATCGGGAACGCGGACATTCGTTCGGACACCTACGACGGCTGGGGCGAAACGATCACTTCGGACGGCCCCACTGTGACTTTGAAGGGCGGGGAGAACACGCTCGCCCGCATCAAAAACCGCTTCAACATGAACAGCCACAATGGGAAGAAGATCGACTACAATCGCCTGACGGGCGAGTTCGACACGAGCGGCAGCGCCGGCAGCACGATTCAACCCGGCGGGAAGTAGCCGAAGAATTGGTTTTGGAGGGCACCTGCTTTTCCAGCCGGTGCTGGCTGCACCTGCCACGCGAATTCCTCGAGAAAAGGCCCCTTGAAGAATGCGAACTCCACGAAAAATTTCTTTCGACGTCCACGGATTCGCTTGGTTTTCTCGCGTGGGATGCGGTTTCGCTCCCCGACAGGCGGTGGAAGCTCGTTTCTGAATACGACGCAGCAT
>JAYTUG010000352.1:0-5998 GCA_043744695.1 Gemmataceae bacterium | reverse complement strand
GAAGGGAAACCCTTCTGCTCGAAGGGCGATTCCCTCCAGACGAGACTTAAAAACGGCGGCTTCGCGACTGTGCATCGCGAAGCCGCAAGTGACGGCGGTTACTTCTTCCCGGCTTGCAGGGCCACCACGAGAACCTGAATCGACGACTCGATGTTGTACCCGAGGTTCAGCGGGACCGGGGTGAGCGTGTTCGCCTCGCGAATCGGATGCTCGAGCTTGATCATGTCCGGCTCGACCATCAGGTTCTTGCCCTTCAGGGCCTTGCTGATGTCGATCGGCCCGATCGAACCGTAGAGCATGAGGTGCGTCTCGACCACGCCGTCGCGATCGACCTGCGACTCGTGGGCGTTCGCCTCGATGGTGATGGCGGGCAATCGGGTGAGTTGCTCGGCCAGCACCTTGAGGTCCGCGATCTTGGCTTCGCGGGCCTTCTCGACCTTAATCTTGTATTGGTCGAGGGTCCTCAGATTCTCGTCGGTCGGAACCACGGCGAGACCGTAAGGGATGAGATAGTTGCGGGCGAAGCCGGGCTTCACCTCGACGATCTCGCCCTGCTTGCCGACGTGGGCCATGTCGTTGACGAGGACGACGACGGTGCCGCCGTGCGGCCCCTTCTTGACCTGCTTGCGCTTGCGGATTTTCTTCTTCGGCTGGTTGAGGGTTTTGACGCCCCCCTCCACCTTGGCCTCGGTCTTTTTGGTTGCGGTCTTCGCCATGATCGGAATCCTGTACGAGAGCCTCACGAGTTGCGTGAGGGCGAGAACTTAGAACGGAATCTCTTCGCCATTGCCCCCGCCGCCCGCGGCGGGGCCATCCGGATAGTCGGGTCCGTGATCGTCGGGTGGGCCGTAGTTGGTGTTTGCACCTCGGTTGGGCTGCGCTGGGGGCCGACTCGCGCCGCCGCCCATTCCTCCACCTCCGCCGCCACCTCCGCCTTCACCCTGTTTCGTGCCGAGGAACTCGATGTTGTCCAATACGATTTTGTGCTTCGATCGCTTTTGCCCGGTGGTCTTGTCGTCCCACTGGTCGAGTTGCAACCGGCCTTCGATGTAAAGCGGGTCGCCCTTGCGGCAGTACTGCTGAATCAGACTGACGAGGTCGCGCTTTTGGGCCGGCGAATGAAACGCCTCGCAGTCGATGAACATCGGATTCGGGTCGTTCTCCCACTGGCCAGTCTGCGGGTTCTTCTTGCTGCGGCCGACCGCGAAGCCGAACTTGACGACGCGGGTGCCCGAGGTGAGAGCCGAGCCTTCGGGGTCTCGGGTCAGGCGACCCATCAGCATGATCTTGTTCAGCGTAGCCATGATGCAACCTCCAGATGGACTCGCCCCGAATAGTGAGGTTAAGTTTGGATTTCGGGTTTGAGGCGGCGTCCTGCTTAGAGGTTAAAACATCGGCCTGTGAACACAAGGTTCGTAGCGTGCGGAAGGCCGAAATTCCCACCTTCCAGCTCAAGCGAAGCTATTCGTGCTTCTCGGCGGGCTCGGGTCGGCGACCGCGTCCCCGCGGGCCACCGCGATCTCCGCCGCCTTCGTCCATTCCCATGCCGAGGCCGACTGGAATATCTCCGCCGATCGCGCTGGGGTCGGTCGTCACGGAGGTCTCTTCTTGCATGCCGCGGACGGCAAACTCCTTGCCGTGGTCGTCGCGGGCCGCTCCCAAAATCGCGTCGGCCCACTTCGGGTCCACGTTCAAAGTCATCTGACGCATGATCACGCCTTCGGCCAGCTTGAAGTCGCGCTCGAGGCCGTTCTGATTGATACTCTCCATCGTGTAATACACGATGTGGAACGCACCCTTCTTCTGCTTCGAGATCGGGTAAGCGAGCTTCTGGTTGTAGTTCCATTCGCGGCTGATCGTGATGGTCGCGCCGTGCCGTTCCAGAATGTGGTGAACCTGTTGCTTCACGGCGTCAGCATCGGCCGCGACCTTCGTTGCATCCAACATCAGCAGCGTTTCGTACGTTTCTACCGGCATCGAATCCCTCGCGAAAATGCGGCGGCGGGCCGTCGCTGGTTACCGTGGATCGGACGGGGAAAAATTCCCCGCGACCCTTCCCACACATGGGAAGGGAGCAACCGTATCTTGTGTCTCAACCCTTGGAACCCTTCTCGGGGTCGCCCTTGGGCTTCTTCTTTTTGTCGTCGTCGGTCGGGCCGTTGAACTTATTCATCGCGGCTTCGGTGCCGTTCTTCACCCAGTGAAGCACGGCCTGGGCCGCAGTCGCAATCGTCTCTTCGATCGCGGCCTTCTCACCGGACTTGAACCGCGAGAGCACGTGATCGATCGCATCGCCCGGAGTCGGTTGTCCGACGCCGAGTCGCAATCGCGAGTAGGCATCGGTGCCGAGCTGTTCCTGAGTGTTCCGCAGCCCGTTCTGCCCGCCGTGACTCCCCTTCGTCCGAATCCGCAACTTCCCGAGCGGCAGGTTGAAGTCGTCGCAGACGATCAACACCTGCTCGACGGACAACTTATAGAAGTCGACAACGGCTCGCACCGATCGGCCACTGAGGTTCATAAACGTCAGCGGCTTCACGAGCAGAACCGTCTCGTCGCCTTCCTTGCCTTCGGCGACCATCGCCTCGAATCGTTCGCGGGCCGACCCGTAAGTGGGACTTCGAGCGAGGTAATCGACAACATCGAACCCGACATTGTGTCGGGTTCCGGCATACTTCGGGCCGGGGTTGCCGAGGCCGACGACGATCTTCATAGCCGGTGGGAAGCATCAGGCGGCGAGCGCCATTACTCTTCCTCGTCCTCCGCCTTCTTGTCCGTCTTCTTGATCACCTCGGGGCCGGTGCCGCCTTCGGCCACGACCGCCGCCACCACGGCTTCCGCACCCGGCATCTTCAACTGCACGACCACGGCTTCAGCCGGTTCCAGCACCGTGACACCTTCGGGAACTTGAAGTTCCTTCACGTGAATCGGAGAGCCGAGCAACAGGTTCGTGATGTCGATGCGGATCGCTTCGGGAATATTGGTCGGCGAGCATTCGATGTGCAGGGCGTGGAGCGGTTGATCGAGCACGCCGCCGCCCGTGACCTTGGGCGTGTTTCGCAGCTCGACGGGCACCGTGACCTTCACGCGATCCGTTTCCGAAACGCGAGCGAAATCCACGTGCAGCATGTGCCGACCGAACGGATCCCATTGCAATTCGCGAATGAGGACCGTTTCCTTCTTGCCATCGATTTGCAGATCGAGGACGCGGGCGTGGAGGACGCGGATGGCGCGATCGAGTTCTTCCGCCGAGACGGAAACCGCGATGTTAGCTTCTTTGTGGCCGTAGATGATGCCAGGAATCTGGCCTTTTTTGCGGAGCTTGAATGCGGCGCGGGAGCCGGACTCGGCCCGTGTCTGGGCCGAGAGCGAAAGAATGACTGCCATGTGTTTCGACCCCGGCTGCCGGCTACCCTGTCAGGGAGGTTGCCCTCCCGTTACTCTCGCCGACCGCTGTGAACTCAATAACTACAACAGAATTATGCGAATCGCCCCGCCCCGCGACAAGAGCGCACGAGAGTTTAGCCGCGACCAATCCGAGACTCTCACATGAAGCTCGCCACCGGTTCCACGCTGATTCACAACGGCCAACTCCTCGACGGCAACGGCGGGCCGCCCGTACCCAATGGTGCCGTGCTCGTTTACGATGGCCGCATCGCCTATGCCGGGCCGCTTCAGAATGCACCGGCACTCGAACCGAACACCGTCCGCATCGATGCCCGCGGCGGCACCATCATGCCCGGCCTCGTCGAGGCCCACTTTCACTCCACCTACTTCAACGTCGCCGCACTCGAAGACCTCGACATTAAATATCCCGTCGAGTACGTCACGCTCTTGGCCGCGGCCAATTGCAAGCTCGCTCTGGAATGCGGGTACACCGCGGCCCGCAGCGGCGGCAGCCTCTTCAACATCGACGTCTGGTTGAAGAAGGGCATCGAGAGCGACCTCTGTCCCGGCCCGCGGCTCGCTTCCAGCGGTCGCGAAATCTGCGGCGTCGGCGGGCTCATGGATTGGAACCCCGACTTCCGCAAGATCGGCATGGACGGGCTCGTGCTGCTCGTCAGTGGTGCCGATGAGGCCCGAGCCGCCGTTCGCAAGCTCGTGAAAGACGGCATCGAGTGGGTGAAGACTTATCCCACCGGCGACGCCGCCGCCCCAGACACGAACGACCACCACACCCTGTGCATGACCTTCGAAGAAATGAACGCGGTCGTGAGCACGGCACACAACCACAAGCTGAAAGTCACGGGCCATTGCCGGGCCACGGCCGGCATCAAGAACGCGCTTCGGGCCGGATACGATGCCATCGAGCATGGCACCTTCATGGATGCGGAGGCACTCGACCTGCTGCTCGCGCGCGATGTTCCGTGCGTGCCGGCGCTCTACTTCGAGAAGGCGAGCGTGGAGCGCGGGCCGGAGTTCAACTTGTCGCAGCGAGTGATCGACGGGCATCAGGAAACATTGGAAGCTGGGGCCGAGAGTGCCCGCATGATTCTGAAGGCCGGCGGTCGTCTCGGCATGGGCGGCGACTACGGCTTCGGCTGGAACCCGCACGGCGACTACGCCCGCGAACTGACCTTCTTCGTGAAGTACGTCGGCTTCTCGCCTCTCGAAGTGATCCGTTGTGCGACGCGAATCGGTGCCGAGATCATGGGCCGCGGCGACGAATTCGGAACCCTCGAAGCCGGCAAACTCGCCGACATCCTGGTCGTCGATGGCGATGTGCTCGCGGACATTTCGATACTCGAAGACCGCACTCGCTTCATCGCCGTGATCCAGGGCGGCATCGTGAAAGCAGGGCGACTTCACTCACTCTCCGGAGCAAACTCGTGAAGGCCTGGCAATTTCATGCCTTTGGCGATCTACGCCTCGACGACGTGCCAGAACCGGTCTGCCCGCCGCGGCACGTGTTGGTCGAACCCCTCTGCGTGCAGCCGAGCGTGACCGAAGCGCAACTCGCGTTCGGAATCCCCACGCTGGCCTACGATCGAATTAAACGGCGGCTCGAAACGGAGGCACCCGTTCAACTGTTCGGCCACGAGTTCTGCGCTCGCATCCTCGAAGTCGGTGAAAGTGTGACGGGCTACCGACCCGGCGACCGCGTCGCGGCCCGCGCCAAGCTTCCCTGTCAGACGTGCTCGATGTGCCTTTCCGAACGCACGGACCTGTGTCGCAAGGGGCCGGTGATTGGGTTCGATTTGCCGGGCTGCTTCGCCGAGCGAGCGATCCTTCCCGAAATCGCACTCGTGAAAGTGGACGATCGCATCTCCGACAGCGAGGCCGCGTGCCTGCAATCGTTGAGCGATAGCGTCGCGGCCGTCGAAACCGCCCAGATTCAGGTCGGCAACACCGTACTAATTCTGGGTCAGGGCAGCATGGGGATCGAGTGCTTGCAGGTGGCTCGTCTTTGCGGCGCGGGGATGCTCATCACCGTGGACGTGCGCGACGAAGCGTGCCGCATGTCGAAGCAACTCGGGGCCGATCACGCGCTGAATGCGAAGACCTGCAACGTGGTGGAAACCGTTCGCGAACTCACCGGCGACATCGGCGCGGATGTGGTCTTCGAATGCGCCGGCGGCAGCCCCAAGCAAGGTCTTGCCGGCAGCGCGACCATCACCACGGCGCTCGACGCGGTACGTTCTGGCGGCAAGATCGTCGGCGTCTCCTGGTTCGGAGCCCCCGTCGAGTTCCCCATCGATCTGTTCCGCGAACGCAGTCTGCGCTACGTCTTCCCGGACATCAGTACGCGGGCCCACCTCGAGTACACGGTCCGGCTCGTGGCCTCGGGCCGCGTGAATGTGAAGCCGACGATTACGCACGTTCTGAACGGCCTCGCGTCGGTGCCGCAGGCCTTCGAGATTACAGCGAACAAAGGCAAGTACCAAGCCATCAACCCCGCGCAGGTGATGATGAAGCTCTGAAGGGTGTGCCACTGGAAGTAGGCACTCTGACCCTCTCCCCGCTGGGGAGAGGGTGGTTCGCGAACTGCGCATGCAGTTCG
>JAYTUG010000351.1:0-6004 GCA_043744695.1 Gemmataceae bacterium | reverse complement strand
CGAACACTTCGGCACGCCGCTCGGCGTCGCCTGTTCCTACGGCATCCACGAGTCGCAATCGCGGCTCTGGGAAAATCAGGTGGGTCGCGGCCGACCGTTCTGGGAACACTTCTTCCCGCGCCTGAGGCAAACCTTCCCCGCGGCACTCGCCGGCGTGAGCCTCGATGCCTTCTACTCCGCCATCAACGACGTGAAGCCGTCGCTAATCCGCGTGGAATCGGACGAGGCCACGTACAACTTGCACATCGCGCTTCGCTTCGAACTGGAACTCGGACTACTCTCCGGCGATCTGAAAGTTGCCGACCTGCCCGGCGCGTGGAACGAACGCTTCAAGGCACTGCTCGGGCTCGACGTACCGGACGATGCTCGCGGCTGCCTGCAGGACATCCACTGGAGCTTCGGCGGCCTCGGCTACTTCCCCACGTACACGCTGGGCAACCTCTACTCGGCCCAACTCATGGACGCCGCCCGCCGCGACCTCGGTGGATTGGAAGACGACTTCCGCCGCGGCGAATTCGGTCGCCTCAAGGATTGGTTGAAGGACAAGGTCCATCGCCACGGTCAGCGCTACCGTGCGAACGAACTCTGCCTCCGGGCCACCGGAAGCGTGCTGAGCCCGCAGCCGTTCATCGCCCATTTGAAGGAGAAATACGAGCCACTGTACGGCTCATAAATTGTTTTGAAGTGCCTCTGCCCCGGAACTCCTGGAACCCGAATGCCTTCGCGACTGCCGCCGCCCGGTTCGCCCGTACTCCGCATTCGCGGAGTGAACCACCATTTCGGCGAAGGCGAGACCCGCAGCCAAGTGTTGTTCGACAACCACCTCGAAGTGATGCCCGGCGAACTCGTTATCATGAACGGGCCGTCCGGGTCCGGGAAAACGACGCTACTCACGCTCATCGGCGGGCTCCGCACTCTGCAAGATGGCGAGATCGAAGTCTGGAACCCCGCGGCCAACGACTACGCCCGACTGCGCGGCCTCGCCGAGCAGGACCTCGTTCACGTTCGCCGGCTCATCGGGTTCATTTTCCAGCGGCACAACCTCTTCGATTCGCTCACGTCGCTGCAAAACGTTCGCATGGCGCAGCGGCTCAAGTCCGCATCTGCGGATCCCGATGCGGACGCCGCCGAGTTGCTCACGTACCTACTCCTCGGCGAGAAGGACATTCACGGGAAGGTGCAGAAGCCGCGAATCGCGTACAAGCCGGCAGCACTTTCGGGTGGCCAGCGGCAACGCGTCGCGGTGGCGAGGGCGCTCATCAACCGGCCGAAGCTCGTGCTCGCGGACGAACCCACGGCCGCGCTCGATGCGAACACCGGCCTCGCGGTCGTGGCGCTGCTCCGTTCCCTGGCCCGCGATCGGCCCGACTCGGAACTGGAAAGCCTGATTCGCCCCACGGAAGAGACCTCCGAAGCCGGGCGGCTCGCGCCGTGGCAGATTCCACTGCTCAAGCATATTGCCACCGAGACCGGTACCACGAGCCTCATCGTGACGCACGATTCTCGCATCATGAACCTCGCGGACCGCATCGTGAACATGGATCGCGGGCGGATCGAATCGAACGTGGTGGTGGCCGAGCGGTTGTTCGTACGGGAGGGGTTGAGGCAGTCTCCTGTCTTCGCGGCGATTCTGCCCGAGGAGCAGCAGAAGATCGCCGACCAGATTCTCGTCGGGGTTCATCCCGATCAACCGGTGCGGCCCGACCACGTGCAATCGCATCCGGGTCGCGTGGAAGTGTTCGAGCCGGGCGCGGTTATCGTGCGGCAAGGCGAAGAGGTCAACGAGTACAGCAAGTTCTACTTGATCCGCCGGGGCCGCGTGGAGGTACTGCGCACGCAGGAAGATCGTCAGGAGAAGCTCGACGAGATGGGTGCGGGCCGATACTTCGGCGAGGTGGCGCTGTTGATGAATCAGCCGAGGAACGCGACGATCCGGGCCGTCGATCGCGTGGAGGTTTATACGGTGGACCGCGAGACGTTCGATCGCTTCCGCAATGTGAGCCGTCCGTTCATCGACCGCATTTTGGTGAACTTCAAGAAGGCGGACTGATGCCGCTGGCGACTTCGCGATCGAGAAGTGGCTATTCCCGCACCATGAGCCCCATCGCTTTCCGCAGCTTCACATCGGCGAGGTGCCAGTCGATCGCGGCCTTCAGCAGTTCGCCCTGCGCCTTCCACAAATCGAGCCTAGTCTTAGTGAGTTCGGCGGTTGCGGGTTGGCCGGCGGCGGCTCGCTTCTCCACTTCCTCGAGCTTAGCCTTCTGCCGCTGCACCTCGGCGACCTTGGCTACGGTCGAGAGCCGATAGCCTCGCAGCGAGAGTGCTGCGGCGCGAATCTCGGCCTCCGCCTGGCGCTCCTTCGCCGTCAGCATCGATTGAATTTGTCGCTGGGTTGCTTCCCGATGCATACGTTTGTTCGGCAGCAGCACCCCGATGATCGGGTTCGATCGCAGGCTCGCCAGTAAGGGGCTCACTTGCTTCAAAAGCGATTGAGCGAGATCGTCGGCGGCTTTCCCATCGTCGGAAAGGAGCGTGCGAAGCAGGTTCAAATCCGGGCGGAAGTAGAGCCCGGTCCGCACGGCTTCCACTACGTCGACATCGTCCGGGCGAACGCGAAGCGGATCGTCCGGCCACAGCGGCAACGGATCGGCGGCGTCCAGACCGAGCCGCGCTCGAAGCCCCGCGTTCAAGGCCCCAATCCCCGCTTCCAGTTCCGCGATCTTCGCTTCCAAATCCAAAACCTGGACCCGCAGCGTGTCGACCCCCGCGCGATCCGCGAGCCCGCGCCGTTCCGCGTCCTCGGCATCCGCCAACCGAGCCCGCAACTCGACCTGCGACTTCACGAGCAAATCGAACTGTCCCTCGCCCTGGGCCAACTGAAAGTACTGCTCGAGGGCTTCACTCGCGGCGGTGTTCCGCAGATCGTCGGCTAAATACCCGCGCACTTTGCGACCGACGGCGGCTTCCTCCGGGCTCGGCTTTCTCGGATTAAACAGCGGATGCCCGGAGTCGTTTTCGGGATGAGCATCGAGGTCGTCGGCGAACGGTGCGTTCTTGATGGCGAGGTAGCGGCACTCGTGAGCCGTGAGCTTGCGGTATTCGCCGGGGCGGGCGGGAGCGGGGCCACCCGAATCGCGAGGCAGTCCCGAGACGTCCGGTTCGATGCCCGAACGAGCGATCACGGGCAGGTTCGGAATTGTGGGCGTCGGGCTACTCGAACTGCGGTGGGAATGGTTGCTGCACCCGGCCGCGAAGGCGAGCAAGACGAAGCATTTCGCAAGTGTCATCGCGCGACGGCGCATTTCGGACCCTGGCGGAAAAAGCGGGACCCTCGGTAAATTCGGCAAAAGCGATACGGTTTATTGAGTCGAAGTGCTTGAATGCGATGTGGATTGGGATTTGGTGCCGAAGTGAAGATCAAATCATCCGGGTGGTTGGCAGCCTCTCCCCTCCGCCAAGTCACCCGGATGATTGAGTTAGCGAAGCCGTGTGCAGATTCGTCGTGTGAAACCGCCTCTCCCCTCGGCTTCACACGTTCAAACCTGCGGTCGGTCGCTGAAAGAGAGATAAGCAGGGCCGATGCCAAACGCTTTCGCCTCGCCCTGCTTCTCCAGTGTCCGCGGTGCAAAGCCCTGATTTGAAGGCACCTTACGAACGAGCCTGCCCTACAAATTATTTCGTCACGCCTTCCGATGCTCAGTTGCCGTGCTGAACTCGCGGGCATTTTTCGCTGAACCCCGATGCGGCCACACCCGAAGCTTATCCTCAGGGCGGCTTGTCGCGGAAGCAGCGCCGCACGTACGATGCCTCCACGCACTTTCGGAGAGTACACGGCATGGCCACCGACATCCGCCTGAAAGAAGAATTGCCCACCATCACCGAGCAGCTCGTGGAGACGTACACGGAATGCAGCCGGATGAACCACCTCGGGCACGAACCGCTCCCGAGCCGCGACGGCGTTGCCGAGATCGTGGGCGACCTCTTTGAAGTGCTGTACCCCGGTTACGGTAAGCGCCAGAACCTGCACCTGGGCAACATCGGCTATTACGTCGGTAGCCTCGTCGATGCGCTCCACGACAAGCTCACGCAGCAGATCGCCCGCGCACTGCGACACGAACTGTGCGAGGAAGCCCCGCACATCGACTGCGAGAAGATGGGCCAGCCGAAGGCCGTGGAACTGCTCCGCCGCCTCTCCGAGGTTCGTAAGGTGCTCGAACAGGATGTGGAAGCCGCGTATCGCGGGGACCCCGCCGCCCGCAGTCACCACGAAATCATCTTTAGCTACCCCGGCCTCGAGGCCATCACCGTCTATCGCGTGGCCCACGAACTGCACTCGCTCAAGGTGCCGTACATTCCGCGCATGATGACCGAGCTCGCCCACGCCAAGACGGGCATCGACATTCACCCGGGTGCCACCATCGGTCCCGGCTTCTTCATCGATCACGGTACCGGCGTCGTCATCGGCGAAACCTGCGAGATCGGCGAGGGCGTGAAGTTGTATCAAGGCGTGACGCTCGGTGCCCTCAGCTTCAACAAAGACGACGACGGCGGCCTCGTTCACGGAAGCTACAAGCGGCATCCCACTTTGCGGAACGGCGTGATCGTGTATGCGAATGCCACGATCCTCGGCGGGCAAACCGTGGTCGGCGAACGCTCCGTGATCGGCTCGAACGTCTGGCTGACCGAGAGCGTGCCCCCAGATACCACGGTCGTCCTGGAGAAGCCCCGGCTTCGCTTGAAGGGCGTGAAACTCGCCTCGGACGATGCCCCGCTGACGTATCAGATTTGAGGCGGCCAACAACTTCTGGGGCGGTCTCGTTCGACTCGCTGCCGCCGGCAAGCCGGCGGCTAAATACAATGCCCGCATGAAAAGCGACCTCTCTGGCCAAGTCAGCCTCGTCACCGGTTCGGCCCGCGGCATCGGGCAGGCCATTGCCGACCGCCTCGCCGCCAACGGCAGCATCGTCTACTATTCCGACTTGAAATTGGAAGACGCTCAGGCCGCGGCTGCCGCCTCGCCCAACGGTCGCGCCGTGAAACTGGACGTGACCAAACGCATCGACATCGACTCGACCATCGAACGCATTTTGGGAGAGAGTGGCCGGCTCGATTTGCTCGTGAACAACGCCGGGGTCAACACGCTGATCCACCGCGTCACCATCGATCGGTTCCCGCGCGAGGAATGGGACCGCATCCTCGCGGTCGATTTGACGGGCCTCTACGAAATGAGCCAGGCCGCCGCGGTGGTGATGCGGAATCAGAAGCGCGGGCGGATCGTGAACATCGCTTCGATCGCGGGGTTGGTTCCACTTCGCCTGCAGTGTGCGTTCGTGGCCGCGAAGGCTGGCGTGGTGAACCTCACGAAAGCGATGGCCCTGGAACTTGCCCCGGACGGCATCCTCGTGAACGGCATCGCACCCGGTTCCACACTCACCGAAGGCACCCGCCAACTCTTCTACGGCAGCGACGGTTTGTTCAAAGATTCGGTGAAGCGGATGCTCGACCACATCCCGCTGGGCCGGCCCGGCACGGTGGACGAGATCGCGGTCGCGGCACTCTTCCTGGCCGACCCCGAGAACAGTTACATGAACGGGCACATCCTCACGGTGGACGGCGGCTGGACCGCCGGCTACTCGCGCGATTTCTGATTCACTTCGACGAGAACGTGCGTTCGATGCGCGTCGTGTTGCCCTGCTTGTCTTTCACGCCGACCAACAACTTGCCGCGCGGCACCGAGAGCGCCGGGGAAACCGGCAACTCCCAGACACCGGTATTCGTGCTCTTGAACAGCGACGCCAGATTCGTGCCGGCGGGGACGCCATTCACGGCGAAATCCGCACTCACTTCGAGGCTCTTCTCGTCGAGGCCCGCGTAGTCGTGCATGCCAATGAGGATGCGTTCGAGAGGCGGGTTCGATCCAATCTTCGGAGTCGCCACCGTGAGGGTCGGACGCTGGTCGTCGAGCATCCAGCCGTGGGCCGGATCGAGATCGATGGGGCAGCCG
>JAYTUG010000350.1:0-22986 GCA_043744695.1 Gemmataceae bacterium | reverse complement strand
GCGAGTTCGTTCCGCACCACGGCGTTCTGTTCGAGCGAAAGCGTCTTCGGGTTCGAGATGTCGATCTTGTAACTCGGTGCCCAGGCGATGCCGCGAGTCAGGTAGCGAATTGTGACCTTCGTCTCGGCCTTCTCCGTTTTGCCGAGCGCGAGCAGGAGCCGCGGTTGCTTACGCGTGACGGTATCGCCCGCCCCCTCGGCTTCCACCGCGGCCACCTCGCTCGACTCGATGTACGTCCGGCCCTTCGCCGTTTGCAGCATCAGGAAGCGGCTCGGCTGCCCGAAGTTTTCCTCGCCCTTCGCGGGCTTGAGCTTCATCACGGTGCCGACCACAGGAGCACGCTTGTCGCCCTTGAAGTGGACGGTCACCTTCTTGCCGGCGAGGTCGTCCTGGATGCTGCCCGGCGCGGTCTCGTCGGCGGGTACTTCGACATCGCGCATCTTCACGACCGTTTCGACCGGCCCGGCCGCTTCGATCCAGAACGTGCCGTGGATCGGGGTCGGGACATCGTCGAGGACGTAGAGGCCGGACTTGCCGAGCGTCGCTTCGCGCTTGACGATGGCGAGGCCGTTCTTGAATAGATCGACGGCGACGATCTTGCTGGCGGCTGCCGTTTCCTGTGCGTGCAATGGTGAAGCCAGCGCGAGGAGGGACAGCGCGATGGCCGGGATGCGAAACGGATTCATGGGAGGGTTCCTACTCGGGATGGTGAGGGCGTTGCCATCCTAAGCGGGAATGGGTGGAACAGGCGACAGGAGTTACAGATTTTGGGAAGGTATGCGGAATCCAATCCCGAGACGCCGGTGATGTTCCATCGCGGTGAAGTGAGAGTACTCCGGTCGGATGGGACGCTAAGCGAACCGAAGCGGTTCGCCCAAGCTTTCACGCCACGGGTAGCACGACGGGCCAGCGGCGGAGCGTGCCATCGTCGCCACCGGAAAACAGGACGCCGGCATCGGGCCCGAATGCAACCGATCCGACCGCGCGGGTATGGCCCTCGAGCCGGGCCAGTTCCGTCGCCTCTTCCACAAGCCAGATTCGCACGGTGCCGTCGGTGCCGCCACTCGCCAGGAGCGTGCCATCCGATGAGAAGGCCACGCAGTTCACGAAGCCTTCGTGCCCTTCGAATCGCGTGAATGAGGCCGTTTTCCTTCGCACGGCGAGGCTCTTGCCTCCGACCGCGACTTTCTTTCCGCCGAAGGCGAGGCAGCGGATCGGACCGACGGAAGCGTTCAAGGAGCCCTTGTCGGCACCGGTGGCGAGGTCCCATTGTCGCACGGTTCCATCCTCGGCCGCGGACAGGAGTGTATCCGCGGATCGCGCGAAGGCCACGCCGGTCACGGCTCCTTTGTGCCCCTTCAATTGCATCGGCTTCATGCCGGCGAATTCGAACGACCAGACCCAGACCGATTTGTCGCCGCTGCCCGCTGCGAGTCGCTTGCCGTCCGGCGAGATGCTCGAAGTGCGATAGTTTTCCGCGGCACCCTTGAGGCCGCGGCCGTGTTCGGTGCCGCTCGCTAAATCCCAGAGTTGGACGCGCATTTCCTGGACGGTCAGCCGCGCGGAACACGAGGCCGCCCACTTCCCGTTGGGTGCGAGTGCCACGTGTTCGAGCGAACCGAGGTCGCCGCGAAAGGAGCGCGTCTCTCGGAGTTTGTCGGCGTTCCAGAGTTTGATCGAACCGTCGGCGCTGCCCGTGATGACGGCCTTGCCATCGGGCGTGACCGCGACGCTGTGGAGGCCCGCGTCGTGAGCCTTGATGGAAACGGAACTGATGGCGGGGACGAGGCCGGGGAAGGGGGTGTGGTGGGCCGTGCCGGCAAGTGCGGTCGCTGGAACGCTTCCCGATCGGGATGCGGTCACGGTGCCGCCGCGCATGACGCTTTCGATCAGGTCGACGAGTTCGGCGGGCGTTTGCGGTCGCTCCAGCGGGCTCCGCGCCATCATGCGCCGAACCAAGCCATCCAGCGCGGGGCTCACCTCGTCGCGCTTCGCACGCGGCGAGGGCGGCGGCTCGGCCATCTGCTTCCGCAGCTTCTGAAGGACCGAAGCACCCGGGAATGGAATCTCGCCCGTCAGCAGATAGTAGAACGACGAACCGAGGCTGTAAATGTCGGCCCGAATGTCCGAGGTGCGGGCGTCTTCGGCTTGTTCCGGAGCCACGTAATCGGGAGTACCCAAAAAGATGCCGGCCCGCGTGAGTTCGCCCGGCTCTTCTTCGTTCACGATCCGCGCCAGGCCCATGTCGAGGATTTTCACCCGCGGCAACTTGCCCGTCTTTCCCGGATCGGGATCGATCGGCGACGGCGTGACCATCAGGTTCGCCGGCTTGATGTCGCGGTGTACGAGCCCCGCCTCGTGCGCGTGCTGGAGCCCGATCGCGGCCTGCAAAATGTAGTAGCAGGCGTCTTGCGGCGAGAGCGGGCCGACCGCCTTCACGAGCCGCGATAGATCGATGCCGGGCACGTATTCCATGGCGAGGTAAGGAATCGCGCCGTCGATGTCGGTCTGGTAAACGGTGACGATGTTCGGGTGATTGAGCCGCGCCGACGTGACGACTTCCTGTTTGAAGCGGCGGCGAGCCTCGCGGCTGGAGAGACGGTTCGGCGCGATCACTTTCAACGCGACGATGCGATCGAGGCCTTTCTGCTTCGCCTTATAAATCACGCCCATGCCGCCGCGATTGATCTCACCCATCAGTTCGAAGTCGGCGATGATCTTGCCCGGGCTCAGCACGAACCCGGGCTGCGAGTCGGTCCCTTGGCCGGGCGGCGGGGCGACCTTGGTTTGAGCTTCGCCATCGATCAAGGGCGAACAGACCGGACAGATTTCCCTCAGATCAGCTGGAAGCGATTCCTCTTCCGGGTGGTCCCAGGAGTGGCCGCACGTGCAGGTGAGACGAGCGGGCGGCATGAACGAAACCCGATTGAGAGAGAACGGGGGCGGCAGGCTTGGACGAACGACCGCACAACTTACACACCACAAGGATACAACACCCCGGTGGATTTCGCACGCTTGAAGCGGCGGGAACGTCGCATCTTCCCAGCATTCCAGCCATAGCATCCTGCGGGGTTGGAGGTTAGAATCGTTGCGACACGTGGAAATCGCAGGTGAGGCCGCCCATGTCGGAGTCGGTCGTCTGTCGCGGCTGCGGTCGCCGGGTTCGCTTGCCGAGCGCGATCGACCGGAGCAAGGCCCGCTGCCCGAAATGCCGCACGCGCGTCGAACAGCCGGCGGTTGAACCCGTGGCCAAAACGCCCGATGCCTACCGGAACTTCCTGGCGGAGAGCCAACTTCTCGTCACCGTGCAAATTCCGGCCGCTCCGTCGTTCGAGCCGTTCGAGGCGGAAGTCCTCTCGCTGGACGATGCCCCGGCTGCCGACCCGCTTCCCTCAAAACAAGCTGCGGCCGCTATTGCGCGGCCCGTGCCGACCGGCTTTTTCCCGCCGCCTTTTAGATTCCCCCTTCAGGTGCTCTCCGATTCCGCGAAGCAGTTCGCGGGGAACGTCGTCGGCGTTCTCACGCCCCACGGCCTCTTCCTCGAATCGCAACCGGGACGGCCCTTCGCGTTCGTGCCCATCGGAACGCCCACACGATGCGAAGGCTCAATCCTGACCGTGTCTCTGGCTGGCCGTGTGGTTCAGTTTCAGGTGAAGGGGACCGCGCAGCCCCGTCAACTCGCGGAGGATGCCTCGGCGTTTCTCGCGGGGCAGCGCCCGGTGCCGCTGCCGGCCGAGTATCGCCGACCCTGGTGGCTGATCGGAGTCTTCCTCGCCTTCGTGCTGGGGTTCGCGGTGGTCGCGGCCGTGATCCTGTTCTCGGAACCGACGACCGCCACACCTCCCTCACCTCAGGCGACTTCGCCCGTCGAATCGCCGTACGTCGAACCATCCGCGATCCCTCAGCCGCCCTCGGAACCGCAAGGCCCCCCATCGCACCTCGATCTCGTTTATCGCGATGGCCGCACCCGACTGGACGACGGCCCGGCGGATGTCACGGCAATCGCGATCTGCCCGCTCGATGGCTCCGCGTTCATCGGCTATGCGGACGGCACGACGCGCATCTGGCCCCTGGATCAACCCGCGTTCGAACCGCCTCGGCTCGGGCCGCGAGGCAGCGGACCCATCCGACGCATCGGATTCGACGCCTCGGGAAAGGTCGCGCTGCTCACCTGCGAGGCCGGGCTCGTACTCGCTTCCCTCAATCCTCCGTCCCGCACGCCCATACTCATTCCTGGCGAGATGGTAGCGGTGAACCTGCAAGAGGGCCGCGAACGATTCGCAGCCGTCCGAGCGGGCCGCGTCCAGCTTCGCTACTTTCCCATGTCGCTCGTGAAGGCACCGCCTGCGGCTCGCGCGGTGAAGGGCTTCCTGACGCTCAACAGCAAGGACGAAACGCTGCCGATCGGTGCGACCCCCATGGGCATACTTCCGGCTGGGGGCAAACCGACCTTCCTCGCGTACCATCCGTCCGAACGCCTGATCGCCGGCGCTGTGGACGGCAGCATCGCTTCCATTCCCACGGCCGGAGCCGCTGCGAAGGTCTCGACGATCCGCGAGCATAAGGCGGCCGTGCGAACCTGGGCCGTCTCGCCGTGGGGCGATTTCGCGACCGGAGACGACGACGGCTTCGTCGGCTACTGGCCGAACAAGACCGCCACAATCACCAAGTTCAAAACCGGAGGCCTCGCGATCAAGGGACTGGCGTTCAACCCGTGCGGCGGCGAGATCGCCGTCGTGGACGCGTCCGGCTGGGTCTCGGTTTGGCTTCCCGCGACCGGAGTCAAGGTGTTCGAGGTGAAGCAGAAGCGGCCGATTGCAGCCGTGGCTTACGGCCCGCACGACGACGTACTCCTGCTCGCCGACGGCAAAGGCGTCGATGTCTGGTGGCTACCCGAACTCGCGGCGCAGGCTGCGGTGCCGTAGCCGATATCTCGGTTCAGCCCGTCCGGTTTTCAGTTCCAATGGCAGCCTCGACTTGGTATCTTGGAGTGAACCAGAATCCGGAGTCTGCCATGGATCGTCGCACGATGCTGAAGTTGGGTGGCACCGGCCTCATCGGCGGGCTCAGCCTGCCCCGACTCATGCACCTTCAAGCCCGCGCTGCTACAGTCGACTCCGCGAAAGCGAAGGCGTGCATCTTCCTGTTCCTCGAAGGCGGGCCTTCGCACATCGACATGTTCGACATGAAGCCGGACGCGGCGAAGGAAATTCGCGGGCCGTACACTCCGAAGCCGACGAGCGTACCCGGCACGATGATCTGCGAACACCTGCCGAAGATCGCGAAACTCGCCCACAAGTACACGATCCTCCGCAGCCACAGCCACAACGACAACGGCCACAACACCGGCTACCACTACGTCATGACCGGCTACAAAGCCGACTTTCCAGACGGTAACGCGAAGACCCCAAACAACCATCTGTATCCGTCGATGGGGTCGATCATTTCGCGGGAACTGGGGTCGAAGACGCCGGTGCCGCCGTACGTGAATTTGCCCCACATGATGTGGGCCGGTGGACCCGGCTTCTACGGTTCCGAATACGCTCCGTTCGTGATCGAGGCGGACCCCTCGCAGCCCGATTTTGAAGTCCGCGATCTCAAGGCCGCCGACGGAATCGACGCCAAGCGCCACGAACGCCGCAAGAAATTGCTCGCTGAAACGGACGCGGTCGCGGCCAAGGGTCGCCCCGAAACGATGGCCACGTACTATCGGCAAGCGCACGACCTCGTCAGTTCACCCGCCGCCCGCAAAGCCTTCGACATCACTCAGGAGAAGCCCGAGACCCGCGAGCGTTACGGCCACACGTCGCTCGGCCAGTGTGCCCTGCTCGCCCGGCGCATGGTCGAGGCCGGTTGCCGGTTCGTCGGCGTCGACCACTCCGGATGGGACCACCACTTCACGATCTTCCCCAGCCTCGAAAAGGACATGTTCCCGCACGTGGACAAAGCGTACAGCGCCCTGCTCGAAGACCTCGATCAACGCGGGTTGCTCGACAGCACGCTCGTGGTGCTGATGGGCGAAATGGGCCGCACGCCGCGGGTGAACAACGACGCGGGTCGCGATCACTGGTCGATGGCGCAGAGCATTCTGTTCGCGGGCGGCGGCGTGAAGCCGGGCCAGGTACTCGGTGCGACCGACAAGACGGCGGCATTCCCGACGACGGAACCCGTGACGATCCCCGACCTGCTTCGCACGATTCTCGGCCAGATGGGAATCGACACCACGAAGATTTACAACACGCCGCAGGGCCGCCCCGTGCCCATCGTCGACGGCGGCAAGGTGATCAAAGATTTGGTGTGAATAGGTGGTGATATTATGTAGGGGACGATTTCGCGACCAGATTGAGGCGAGAACCATGCCAGTCGATCCCAAATTACCCCTCGACCCGACCCCGAGAACCGCCGAACAGTTTCTCGCGGATTTGCTGCGTGAAAACGAACGGTTGCGCCGGCAACTTGCCGATGCAAGAGACGAGCGGGACCAGTTCAAGAAACTCTACCTGGATGAAGCGGCGCAAAACGACCCGGAATTGACTGAGGAGGAGATCGCCAACTCCGTTCTGGCTCGTCCCATCATCGATGAACTCATTCGCGAGTTGGAGCTTCCATGAACAACCCGCCGGAGTTGTTTACGGTGCGGTTCGCGGGATTTGCGCTGGCACAACTTCAACGGCTCCGAACAATTGCCAAACAGCGGAATCTCCAACCACTATTGCTCGAAGTCGTCCGTCAAATGATGCAGTATCTTGAAACGAGTCCACGGGAATGGGGTGATCCATACCGGAATTTCCGTGCATTGCAGACAGTGCGCTATGGCAAGACAATCCTGGCTGCCGGCCTCCGGATTACGTATGTGGTTCACGACACAGAACCCATCGTGTGGATCACATCGATCAGGCCCCTCTTCGGATCGCCATTCTCTAACCCAAATAAAATCGCCCCGCCCGGGTGCATCCTTGCGCCGGGCGGGGCACGGTCAGACTTCCTTGTCCGACCGTTGTCTCAGAAGTCGACCTTCGTCGACCGAAAGCGGGCCAAGTGTGGCTTCGGGAACGAAACGACATCCCGCCGTACGTTCGCGAAAGGCGTCTTGCCCTCCGGGATCGAACGCACGAGCCGGATGAACGGAAGTAGCCGGACGCCGCCTTCCCTGGCGGGCCCCGCATCCTGCGTGCTACTCGCGCGTCGCTGACCCCGGCGGGTCGATTCGAACCGCACTCGCTCCCCGAGTCGGCGGACTTCGCCGGACCCGGGGCATAAAAACCGTGCTTTCACAATGATTCGCTCAGCCGCTCGCACCTTCCCGGCTTCGAGCAAGCCTTCCACCACGACCTCCAATAGAGCGGCATCCTTCATCGCCGCATCCGATGCGGCGAGGAGTTCCTTCACCCCGCGATTCGTGCGGTCGCATCGTACCGCAGCACGGCCAAACGCGGCCCGGTAGACCGCGTTGGCCGGCACGAGTTCGCTGGCCTTGCGGAAGCGGCGAGCGGCTCGCAGGTCGTCGCCGTACGGGTCGCGTTCGAACGCCAACCCGAACAGGAAGTGCGTGCGTGCGTGATTCGGTTCGAGTGCCAACGATGCGCGGAAGTGCCGACGGGCGCTCGTATAGCGCTCCGAGTCGAGCAAGAGTTCCGCCATCACACGGTGTGCGTCGGCAGCCGCGACCGCCGGGAGGTCGGGCCGGTTGAGGAGCCGTTGAGCCTGGGCGATGGCTGCGGCAGGTTGGCCATTGCGGGCGAGAGAGCGGAGTGCCGTCACTCCGGCTTCAATCAGGTCGAGCCTCCGGCTCATTGCACTGCCTCCTGCAGCCCGTCGTTGCTGGTCTCTTCTCGTCGCGTGACGCAAACTATACCGACTGAGCTGAGAGCTGCAAGAGTAATAACCGGTGCCAGTCAATGTCCGAAGTGTCGGAAAATTCCAACTTTTTTCTTGCGTTCAAAAGCAGCCTCGGCTTGGGCTCAAGTCACTTCACTCTTTACGTCGATCCTCCGGTTGTTGGTTATTCGTTATTGGTTGTTCGTGAGCAGCCCTTAAGCAGCCTCACGAATAACGAACAACAAATACCCAATAACGAAGAACCAAGGGAGGCTGGCGTGGACTGGTCGCACTTCGAGATCGCGCGCCGTCCGTTTCGGCCGGCCGTCGATACGGGTTCGTACTTTCCCTCGGCGGGGCACGAGGCCGCACTGGCGACCATCGCTTCCGCCTACTCTCGCCGCGACCCCGTGACGCTGCTCGATGGACTGCCCGGCACCGGTAAGAGCCTCATCGCCCGCCTTTGGCTCGAGCGCTTGCCTGCCGAGACGCCGCGAGTCGTGCTGCCGAATTTGATATCGCCGCGTTCGAGCGACTTGCTTCAAGCGATCCTCTTCGATCTGAACTTGCCTTACCGCGATCTGACGGAACAGGAACTGCGCCTCGCCGTGACCGACCACTTGCTGAACCAGGCCACGGTGCTCGCCATCGACGAAGCTCAGAACCTCGGACCAGTCGCTCTCGAAGAATTACGACTCCTCGGCAACATTGAGTCGCAGGGCGGCTCGGCCTTGTTCCTACTGCTGGTCGCACAGCCCCGCATTCACGACTTGTTGAAGCATTCCGAGTCGGCGGGGTTCGCGCAACGGATCGGTTCGCAGTGCAGCATCGAGCCGCTCACACTGGCGGAATCGGCGGCGTACATTCGGCATCAGTTGAAGGTGGCCGAGCGCGAGCCGAGCGATGTGATGGACGGCGAGGCCGTGACGATGTTGGCGGAAGCTTGCCAGGGAATCCCCCGATTGTTGAATCGAGCCGCGACGTGTGCCGCCGAGTTGGCGGCATCGGGCGAGGCCGAGATCATCGATATCGAGGCGGCACTGGAAGCGATTGCCCGTCTGGGCCTCGGTGCGAAAGAAGAAGAAGAGGTCGTGGTGTTGAAGCATCCGGGCAAACCCCGGAAGCCGAAGGCGAAGGTGCTGCGGAAGCGGTCGGCGTAATGTTGGATTCGCGGTTGGGGAGCGTGGTATGAGTCGGATGTTTACCGTATTGAGCAGTGGTTCATCGCCGCGTGCGTTTGCCGAGCCGGCGGCGGCAAGGGCGTTGCCGCGCGTCGAAGCCGTGGCCGCGCCGGCGGAAGAGATTCCGTTCGTCGAGATTGGCGGGCCGAGCGGCCCCGTGTACTCGGCTGGCTTAAGCGCGATCAAGTTGCCCGAGGTCGTGAAGGCGGCCCGGACGGTAATCGAACCGGCGGCCGTACCGCTTCCCGTCGTCGAGCGCACCTTCCCGCGACTCGCCACTCCCAAGTATTTGTCGGTGACGTTCCACGATCTGACGGGTCGTCCGCGCAACGAGATCGAGCGCGAAGGGCCGGACGCGGGGCTCGTTGCACTGCACTTGCCAGACCATCCAATCAGCGGCGAGTACCGCACGCTAAGAGATGAAGTTCGCGCTCAGCTTCCCGAGCCGATCCCCCGCGTACTCTGGTTTACGGCCGCAGCGGGTGAAGCCGGTACGACCTCCGTTCTGTTGAACCTCGCGATCACCCTTGCGAAGGAATCCGCACCGCGGGTTCTGGTCGTCGATGCGAACTCGGATCGCGCTTCGATCGCGGACAAGTTCGCGCTGGCGAAGTCGGCACCGGGCTTGGCCGAGGTGCTGGCGCAGAAGATACCGCTGGCGTGGGCCGTGCAGGCTTCGACGATGCCGAACCTTCAGATTCTCCCGGCGGGTGTGGCGATGGCCGCGACCGGGGCCACGATCGGGCAAGATTTGCCGAAGCTGATCGAACAACTGCGGCAGTGGTACGACTGGGTGCTGATCGATAGTGGCGTCTGGGGTGCGATGCCGGAGCGCGATGCGGTCTGCAGCACGGCCGATGCGATTTATCTGGTGTCGCGGGAGTCGGACGTGGAGCGCTCGGAGTTCTCGGGCCTGCGCGGCTGGGTGAAGGAACTCGGCGGCCTGCTCCGAGGCTACGTCGCGACGAAGGTATGAGCAGCCGCTTGCGGCTTCGCGATTTGCTCCCATCGCGAAGCCGCAAGCGGCTAATCCTTGCCCATCAATTCCTTCACCAAATTGGCCACGAGTTCGGGCTTCCGTTCCTTCAACAGGTGATCGATTCGCGCGGCCGGCACGCCGAGCTTCTCCATGCACGAAGACGCCGTGATCCAGAGCTTGTCCCGCTTCTTCCCTTCGGCCAAGTACAAATCCGCCACCAACTCCGCGAGCCGCTGCAGCGAAATCTGATCGATGTTCTCGTAGTACCGCTTGATGATCTTCTGCTGGTTGTTCGTGAAGTCTTGCATGCCCATGAGTTGGCCTCCGTGATGGGTCTTATCAATTGATTTCCGCAAACACATCATATGCGGGCGAACCGGGTCGTCAGGCCGCAATTGTCGAGTTCGAGGCGGCGGAGGTCTCCGAGCGATTCACTTAGAGCGAGAGCCAGCGCCCCAATATCGCCGAGGGGATTCACCGAAAGCTTGAGAGTTTGAACGGCCTCGAACGCACGTGATTTTGCGAGCTGAGTCGCGCCCTTCGCGGTGATGCGATTGGCTGTGAGGTCGAGTGCGACGAGTGAAGGGAACGGCCCGGCTGCCGCGATGGTTTCGAGGCCGCCGTCCTCAATGTCGTTGAAGCTGAGATCGAGTTCGCCCAACGATTTGAAACAACCGGACGCGGCCAGAGTTGCTACCTCCGGACCGATCCGACAGTGAGAGAGTGCCAGTCGGCGCAAATCATCGGGCAAGCGGATTGCGGAACTGAGTGGATTCCTGGAGAGGTCGAGTGAATGGAGTTGTCGCGAAGCCGCAAGCGGCAGAACGGACAGCCCGTTGTCCGCCACTTCCAATGCTTCGAGATTCTGGAACCACTCCGCGCGACTCAGAAGTTCGAGGCCCGCGTCGTTCAGGTCGTTCCGTGAAAGAACGAGTTCCTTCAAACTTCCGAGCAAGCGCGATTCGGCGAGCGCCTTCGCACCGGCTCTTCCGATGCGACTGCCGTTCAGATCGAGCCGATGCAACTTGGCGAGATTCGGGCAGCGAGCGAGTTCAGCGATGTATGGCTGCACGGCGACGAGCCGGACTTCGCTCAACTCGCAGCGTTCCAACGAGAGGAAGGCCCGCCCCGACATCGAACAGCCAACCTTGACTCCGTCGCGAATCACGAAATCTTTCGCGCCCCAGGCTTCGAGCGGGGCATCGGGTCCGGGTTTTTGGTAGGCTCCTTCGTCGTGCAGATCGGCAGCGGATGGCGCGCGATAGGACGGATTCCACGCCATGGCCGCGAGCGCGGCCGAAGTGAAGGGGCCGACTCCGAGCCGACGACGAAAGGCGCTTGCAAACGTTGGAACGCGCATAAAGTAATTCATTACGCGATGCATTACTTCCCCGTCAACCGCGAGCCGCCATGACCGCGAATCCACTGTTCGACCAGATTCGAGAAGCCGCTGCCGCGATCCGCGCCAAGTGGAGCGCGAAACCCACCGTCGGCATCATCCTCGGCACCGGCCTCGGCAAGCTCACCGAAGACATTCAAGCCGAGGCGGTCTTCCCCTACGAGACCATCCCGCACATGCCGCGTTCCACGGCACCGAGCCACAAAGGGCAACTCGTGTGCGGCACCCTCGCCGGCAAATCCGTGATCGCCATGGAAGGCCGCTTCCACTTTTACGAAGGCTACTCGCTTCAACAGGTCACGTTCCCGGTCCGCGTGATGAAGGCGCTCGGCTGCCAAGTGCTCATCGTCAGCAATGCGTGCGGCGGCATGAACCCGCAGTACGGCAAGGGCGACCTCATGCTCATCGAGGACCACATCAACCTCCTCGGCGATAACCCGCTCATCGGCCCCAACGACGACCGCCTCGGAGACCGCTTCCCCGACATGTGCCATCCGTACGATCGCGAACTGCTGAAGCTCGGCCGCAGGATCGCACTCGAAGAACAGATCGTCTGCCATCAGGGCGTGTTCGTGGCGGTGAGCGGCCCGAACCTCGAAACGCGGGCTGAGTATCGCTTCCTGCGGAACATCGGCGCGGACGTGGTCGGCATGTCCACGGTACCCGAAGTGATCGTTGGCGTTCACGCGAAGATGCGCATCCTGGGCATCTCCGTGATTACGGACATCTGTTTGCCGGACGCCCTGGAACCAGCGAGCCTCCCGGACATCATCGCGACGGCGAACGAAGCGGAGAAACAGATGCGGGTGCTGGTGAAGCGCGTGGTAGCCGCGGTGTGAAGGGGTTTATGCTAGGACCGGAGAGGGAGGAAGAGCGCCGGCCTCGGTTCGGTTGCCGCCCCAGACATCCCCGGTTACGAAGCCAGTCGGCACGCCTGGCCCAGCACGAATCCCGCGCCGGTTAACACCACCATACCGACGGCCAACGCCTGCCCCTCGAACCGGTAGTGCGTGGATTCGTCGGGTGAAGCTAGGCTTCGCCAAGGCCAGTGAACCCACGACACATAGGTGAACAGCACTCCCGCCAGGAGCCAGACCGCCACCTTCGCGATCATCAAACCGAGCCACAGTTCGTTCGTACCGTCCCATCGAAGCCCCACGAGTGCGAACCCGGACGCACCGCAGACGATCAGACCGGCAATCACGAGGAAGCGCATGCCGTGAGCCATGTGGGCGGTGAATCGCTCGTAGCCGGCGCGGTCTGGGAAGAAGGCGAGTGCCTTCGCGTCGACGACGAAGGTACGGTAGAAGATGGCACCAAACCATGCGGCCCCGGAGACGCCGTGAACCCAGAACGCCAACTGTTCGAGGAATTTCATGGACGATCTCCGGTCGAGGATGGAGGCGAGCCTCCACATCATTCACCGTTGCGGAACGGGCAGAATTAACGGGAAGGGATCACTTCGCTCGGTAGGGCCGGGCGCGGCGCAGCGGGCCATCGAAGTTGTCGGGGGTCGGCGATCCGTAGCTCAGATGCGATTGGATCCAGATGAGGGGCACGCCGGGGCCGGCCGCCTTGGCCGCCGCCGAAGCGGAACTGACGGCATCGTCGGTCGTGGGGTCCGCGACCACGCAATCGTACTCGGTGAGGTTGAGGCCCAACTTCTCGGCGAGCCGGCGGCAATCGGCGGAAGTGCGAGTCGCGGCCGCGAACAGAGCCTCGGCCATCGCTTCGCCGCGGCCCTGAGCCTTCGCCGCGAAGTACGCGATGGCCGCGGGTCGCGAGTTCTCATGCTTCGGCATCGAAATCGGGATTCGCACGAAGGTCACATCCGCCCGATCCTTGAGCGATTCGCGAAGGTACTCGTCGGCCTTGCGGCAATGTTCGCATTCGAAGTCCGTCACTTCCACCACCGCGATCTTGCCTTCGACCCAGTGCGATTGGACCCAATCGGGCGGGTCCGGGGCCTCGTCGACGAAGCCGATGGCGAGGGGAACCAGAACCGCGAGCACCGCCAGCACGAACCACACTGCACGACTAGCGGCGCGGCACGGAGTCGCGGGAAGTCGCGCGATCGCCAGTAGCCCCAACGCGATGGCGGCACCGTCCACAATGAGGCACAACGGGCAGACCCGCTGGAGGACGACAACTTGAACGACGATCAAACCGAGGCCGATGATTGCACCGAGATGTGCGAGGCGGCGCGAGATGGGGAACCCTCGTTCGCCCGTCAGCGTGAGGCCGAGAACCGCGGCGAACCCGACGATTCCGAACGCGGGAAGCGGGAGGCCCAGCGGCTTGCCGTAGGCGGAACTCACGACGGCTTCACAACCGGATTCGAAGGAGCAAAAGCTACCGTTGCCCAAAGCCTGATCGACGAGGCTGGCGGAACTCGCGGCGAGACCGATCACCGCGACCAAACGGTAAAGGAAGAGGCGAAATCGCATGAAGCCATTCTCACTTCACCATCGTGTGAACGGTACTGCCGATGAAGTCGCGGTTGAGTTGGGCGATGTGCCCGACCGAGATTTCCTTGGGGCAGGCGGCCTCGCACTCGTTGATGTTCGTGCAGTGTCCGAAGCCTTCGCGGTCGTGCTGCGCCACCATGGCTCGCACGCGGATGTGCCGTTCCGGTTTGCCCTGAGGCATATTTCCGAGGTGGCTCACCTTGGCGGAAACGAACAGCATGGCACTGGCGTTGGGACAGGCGGCCACACAAGCCCCGCAGCCGATGCACTCGGCCGCGTCCATCGCGATTTCTTGGACTTCCTTGGGGATCGGCAGCGAGTTGCCGTCTGGGGCACCGCCGGTGTTCACGCCCACGTAGCCGCCGGATTGAATGATGCGGTCGAACGAGGTGCGATCGACGCAGAGATCCTTGATGACGGGGAAGCCCTTGGCTCGCCACGGTTCGATGTGAATGTGGTCGCCGTCGGCGAAGCTGCGCATGTGCAGCTGGCAAGTCGTGGTCGCGCGCTCGGGGCCGTGGGCGAGGCCGTTGATCATCATCGAGCACGACCCGCAGATGCCTTCGCGGCAATCTTGATCGAACGCGACCGGCTCGCCGCCCTCGCGGGTGAGCTTCTCGTTCAGGATGTCGAGCATCTCGAGGAAGGACATTTCCGGGCTGATGCCTTCGAGCGGATACGTCGTCATCGTGCCGGCGGCGGTGCGGTTCTTCTGACGCCAGACGTGCAGTGTGAGCTTCATGAGTCGCGCTTCCCCTTAGGCGATGGCCGCTTTCCATTTTTTAACGCGGGCGGTGTCGATGGCTCCATCGCGTTTGCCGCCGGCACAGGCCGACGCTCGAACGGCGTACCAGTCCGGATCCACGCCCTTCAGTTGCTTCACTTGTTCGGGCCGCAGCGATCCGCCGATCGCGGACTTCATCCCGACGCGGCCAACGCTCTCCAGCAGTTCGGCAATTTCGGCGGGCTTGAGGAAGTCGAGCAGCGTCTTGCCGTCCTTGTTCCACGTGTCCAGCAGGAAAGCTTTGAACCGGAATCGTTTGGCGAACTTAACAATTTCGGCGGGGGGCACGCTCTTGGCACGCTCCCAGTCCGCGTAGCCGACGGCGACCATTTCCATGCCCGCGGGCAGTTCGCGGCGCGTGTCGAGGATGTCTTCTCCCCAGCCGGGAGTCGGCGTGTAACCGGCGAGCCCCCACTTCACGTAGTCGAGCTTCAGTTCCAGGTGCCAATGGGCAACGGTGATGGCTTCGGGCGACCATTCGCCGAGAGCCGCACTCACCGGCACCCGCTTTTTGACCTTGGTCACGACTGCCGCCACGACCTCGGCCTCGGCCATGCCGAGTGGCCCCTTAGTCGGTTCCTTGACGTCGATGAGGTCCGCGCCGCCGCTGAGTGCGGCTTCCACTTCGTCCGCCGATCGCACGCTGACCAACAAGCCTGCCATGGGAATCCTTCCTCGGGTCGATCCGAATGCAACCGCCCGTTCCGCTATTGACCGATTCCGAATTCGGGCACCCGAAAAAACAGGGTTTGTCCGGGGCAGGGAACGAAGTCCAGGGCGACGATGTTTCGAAGGACGAAACCGTACATCCGGGGCGGAACGAACCACGCGGGATCGTTCAGGTGGAGTTCCGAATCCGCGGCGAAGGTCTTAGCCGCCGTGTAGCCCTTACATCCGAACAAATCCGCTGCTCCGACGATACCGCCTCGCAACTCTGCCGCTTCGCGGAGTTCCGGCGTCGCGATCCGACTCCATCCTTCGGGTCGTTCATCGGGTACTTTACCGGCATGAATCAGGATTCGTCCGCGCCGGCGAGTCGGCCAGGTACGGATTTCAATCGTCTTAAGCCCGGCCACGATGAGCGCGGCCCAGGGTTGTTTCACCGAAATGGCGACGAGTGGTTCAGCCATGCGGCACTCGGTGAGCTCAGCTTCCGGCCACCCATTTTGCCTCGGACCTTCGATCCGCGTGCGAAATACCCACGCGAACCAAGCCCGGCTTTTGCCAAAAGGCTCAGGGTAAGCTAAAGGATATTAGATTCCTGGCCTCCGTCCGCGCGGCCGACACCCGACTGCGCCCCGATTTTTGGCGATTCCCATGCCGGTCACGCTCGCCAGTCACGAAGAACCGCTGAAAGGATACCGGCTCATCGAGCGCCTTGGCCGCGGCGGATTCGGCGAGGTTTGGAAAGTCGAAGCACCGGGCGGCCTGCTCAAGGCCATGAAATTCGTCTTCGGCGATCTCGATGCTGCCGACGAAGACAGCCGTCCCGCCGAACAGGAACTCAAAGCCCTGAAACGGGTTCAGACCATCCGCCACCCGTTCATCCTCTCCCTGGAGCGTTACGACATCATCGACGGTCAACTCATGATCGTCATGGAGTTGGCCGACCGCAATCTGTGGGATCGCTATCGCGAATGCCGCAGCCAAGGACTTACCGGTATCCCGCGCGACGAGCTCCTGCGCTACATGGAGGAGACCGCGGAAGCACTCGATCTGATGAACAATTATTATCAGATTCAGCACCTCGACATCAAACCGCAAAATCTCTTCCTCGTCTTCAATCACGTAAAGGTCGGCGACTTCGGGCTGGCCAAGTTGCTCGAAGGTAAGAAGGCGACCGTCACCGGCGGCGTCACTCCGGTTTATGCTGCTCCGGAAACGTTCGAAGGTTACGTCAGCCGCTTTTCGGATCAGTACAGCCTCGCGATCGTATTCCAGGAGATGTTGACGGGCGTGCGGCCTTTCACGGGTGCGAACACGCGGCAACTTTTGATGCAGCACATCAGCGGGACGCCGGACCTTCATCCGTTGCCGGCCTCGGATAAGCCGATCATCGGTCGGGCGCTGTCCAAGAAGCCCGACGATCGGTGGCCGAGTTGCACGGAGATGGTTCGGGCGATCAAGTTGTCGGGGCTCGCCTCGCCTCCGACTACTCCGATTTCGGCCAAAGCGAATCACATCGTTCAGCCGGATCTCAATCCGTCGATCGATTCGCATCAGATGACTCGGGTTCAATTCGGCGGATCGGGGCGGTTGGGCATCGATCCGACGAAGACGCAGACTCCGATGCCGGCCTACGTTGGGCCGAAGCCGGGGGCGGCTCCGCTTCCGGGTACGCCGATGCCGCCCCTTATCACGGTCGGCCCCACGGGGCAGGTCGTGCCTCGGCTCGTCACGCCTTCGCCGTCGATGTCCGGGCAAGGGCCAGCGGTTACCTTGACGCGGCAGCAAGTCTTTCAGACCGCGCGGATGAACAGCTTGGGCATTGCTCCGCCCGAGAAGAACGGCGATGGCACGCTGTTTCCCGCGCTCGTGATCGGGGTCGGGCACCTCGGCCGCCTCGCGATCGAAACGCTCCGCATCATCATCCGCGACCATTTCGGAACGCTGGAGCAAGTGCCGAACGTTCGGTTCCTCTACATCGATACCGATCCCGAGGCCGGCGCGGACCTCTCCAACCTGCCGAGTTCCTCGGCCGCGCTCGGTGCCAAGGAACTCGTCCTGACCCGTTTGAACCGGCCGACGCATTACTTACAGCACGACTCGCTGCCTTCCGTCGATCAATGGTTGCCGCCCGGCGCGCTTTACAAGATTTCGCGAAATCCCGGTTCCGCGGGCGGCGTTCGCGCCTTCGGGCGGCTCGCGCTCTTCGACAATTACCACCTGGTGGCTCAACGCGTGCGGCAAGAAATCGAGACGTTCCTCACGGACGAATCGCTCGAACAAGCGGACCGAGCAACCAAGCTCGGATTGCGGACGAATCGCCCGCGCGTTTACGTGGTGGCCGGCCTCGGGGGCGGCACGGGCAGCGGCATGTTCCTCGATCTCGCCTTCCTGATTCGCCATGAACTGCGCAGCGTCGGCTATCCGAAGCCCGAGGTCGCGGGGGTATTCCTCGTACCGCCCGCCGATCGGACTGGCCCGAAGAATGCCGCCTTGGGAAACACCTTCGCGGCACTCACCGAACTCCATCACTTCCAGGCCAAGCGCACTAAGTACGAAACGGCGTTCGATAAGTCCGAAGCGGCGATACGAGACCACGACGCTCCCTTCGCGCGAATTGCCTTGCTGCAACTTCCCAAGGCGATCGACCCGAAGAAACGTCAGCAGACTGTGGCGCGAGCCGCCCGCGGCCTGTTCAACGAAATTCTGACGCCGGCCGGTCGGGTCGTGGACGAAGTTCGCGACGTCTATCGGAATGCGTTCCCTTCCGCGAATCCCACCTGTCAAAGTTTCGGTCTGTTCCGGCTCACTTGGCCTCGACCCGAGGTTCTTGCCGCCGCTACCCGAAGGTACTCGCAACGCCTCCTCCAGCGCTGGATCGCCAAGGATGCCACGGCACTTCGCGAGCCGGTCGGGAAGTGGCTCGAAGAGCAGTGGATCGAACGCAAACTCGATTTCGAGCAGATCGTTTCGAATTTCGAGGATGCCGTTCGCTCGCAGCTTCGCGAAGATCCGGAACGCGTGTTCGACGCATTCATCGACCCGATGCGGACGCGAACGCCATCGGGTGCGAAGCTCGATGCGTCGGCCGTTTGCTCGGTTCTCGAACAGCTTTTGAAATTGGTCGGAAGGACCGATCCGAACGCGCCGGATGGAACGGGATCGCTCCACGCCGTGTTGGTGGAACGCTACGAGGCAATGTGTCGGGAAGGGGAGCGTCAGCTCGCGTCGATGGCCGTCACATTCATCGAGCAGCCTCAGTATCGGTTGGCGGGTTCCGAGGAAGCAGTTCGGCAAATTGAGGAACGACTCAAGAGGCACGTCGAAACGCTCGAGCCGATTTATACGGACCTGACCCGCGATGTGAAGCAGACCTATAGCCGCCTGCTGCAACAGATCGGCGTGCTCTCCACGGGCGGCAGGGGAAGTGCCGATCTCCTCGACTTGCTGCGGGCGTATCCGCACAAGCGGCTGCGAATGGACATTCTCGAACTCTCGCTCTCCACGTATCGCAAGTTACTCGGCTCGGCTCCCGAGTTTCTCCGCGACATTGGGAATTGCCGGGTCGGGCTCACCAACTTGCACGTCGCGATCGCTGCCAGCGGCACGACGGGCGGCGACCCCGCCGGACCGGGAAAGCTGATTCTGCCAGACGGTTGCTCGACGCTCGACGATGCCGCCGACCGCTTCCTCGCGGGGCTCAACCCGAGCGACGTGCTCGCGTTCGATCAGATGCTCCAACAAGAAATTGGCCGTAAGTTCCGGGGGCTGGCCGCCATCTGCTTGAAGCCGCTGGAGAAGGGTCCGGCGTTCCGCGAACTGCTGCTGACCAGCTCGCGCGAGTTCCTCGATACCAAGCTCGACTCGGCCAACCCAGCCGCCGTTTTCTTCCGCTGTCGCTCCGGCGATGCCGACGACTTTCCGCTCATCGGCGAAGCCTACACGAGTGCCAACCCCGAGCTGGCCGGGTACGCCGGAAAGAAGCCGGACGAAATGGCCATCCTCGCCGCACCGGAAGGTGAGGTCGGCGATCGATTCCGGAGCCTCGTCGCCGCGGCATTGCCGGGCGTCGAGTTCACGACGGCTCCGCTACCGGACGACATCGTCTTCTACCGCGAATACCCGAGGTTGGAGTTGGCGGAATTGCCTCAGCTGGGCGAACACGCCCGAATGGCTGCCGAGTTACTTGCCGAGTCCGGGCATCCCCTGCACTCGCGGATCGACATCGCGTGGTCGCCGGCGGGTGCAGGACTCGGTTTGTGAGACACTCAATAAAACCCGGTTTCTGCTTTGGAAACCGGGTTTTTTCAAGCCATTAGAAACCCGGTTTCCAACGCAGAAACCGGGTTTCGAGGCTCCGCATTTGCAAAGTGCGTCCTGCACCCGTCGCCGGCGGGTACGATGTGAGTTACGGCCGAGGCGTCTTCGGATTGGGGTACACATCGGGAAGCGAGTTCCGTCGCGCGGGCAATTTACCGGCCGGTGGTGCATCGGGCACGGCGGCTATCAATTCCACCTCCAACTCCACGCCAAACTTCACCTGAAACGCGACGTTCGCAATCGACATCTGATCGTTGGGCAGAAGAGCGGCACGACGAACGCGCTGTCCGTTTACGCGCGTGCCGTTCGTACTTCCCAAATCGCGGACCAACAGCAGGCCGTCCGTTTTGACCACGACGCAGTGAATTTTTGAAATGCCTTTCTGATCGAGGCGGACGTCGCAGGCGTCATCGCGCCCGAACAAAGTCAAATCCTTGGTCAAGTCGATGGGAGTACCGCCTTCGAGGGGAATGAGCCGGGCCTTCATCGGATTGGACCTCAGCGGCGCGATGCGGTAAACGTTATTGTTCCCGATCGCGATTTGCTTCGCAAGTGAATCCGGACGGCGACCCCTGGAAATGCGAAACGCGGCTCAGCGCCGCGTTGCTTGCCGTCACCGGATCATCGTCGACATCAGGCCGGGGTCGGGTCGCCTGCCATGAGGATGTGCTTGATCTTCACGCGGAGGTAGGGCTGCGTGTGCCCCTTGAGTCGGCGATAGTTCTTACGGCGACGGAACCGCTGAATCATCGTCTTCTTGGTGGGAAGGCCTGTGACCTCGCCGATGATGCGAGCGCCCTCGACGAGCGGACGGCCCACAATCGTCTCGGCTCCGCTCTGAAGCAGGAGCACTTTCGTGATTTCGATTTGCTGGCCAGGCTGGAGATCGCGGTAGTCGATCACCACCGTAGCGTCGAGTTCGGCGCGGTATTGCCGGCTACCGTCTTCAAAAATCGCGTACATGACTGTTCCCATTGCCTGAATCGAAGACTGCTATCGTAGGACTGGCTCGTCCCATCGACCACCCGCGTTCGCGATTTCAGGCGATTTGCGGGTCACTCGGCGAGCTCCGGAAACCAATTCCCGAGAGTTCCTCGCAAATTCGGGTGGCGGAACGGGGAATTGCCCGTATACCTTCAAGGTGGTTTCTCAAGAGGAGGCGGAATGGGATTGCGCATGCGAGTTCACGACCGCGAACCGATTGGAGCGGCGCTCCGTCGGTTCAAGAAGTTGGTCGAGCGAAGTGGTTTGAAGCGCGAATTGCGTGCCCACGAATACTACGAGAAGCCCTGCGAAGCCCGGAGCCGCAAGGCCTCGAAGCGACGCAGCACGATCAAGAAAGCCGCCCTCGGCAAGCCGGTCAAGAAAGAGCGAGCTTACTAGCGGCCCGAGGCCGCAGCTACGCTTCCGTTGAAATGCCAGCCGCGAGAATGCTCGCGGCTTTTGGTATTTCCACGCTCACTCACGCCGCTTCCTTCAACACCACTGGCAACGCCAGCATGTCGCACCACTGAATCACCGCGTTGAGCGAAGCGATGGCGTCGGTCGAGGTTCCCACTGGGTTCCGCGCGATCGCCTCCACCTTTAAGCGAACTGCGATGCGATCCGCCATCCGATAAGCCTTTTCCACCGCGGCAACCGGACCCGGGCCCGTTTCCGCTCGCCGAAACACAGCGCGAACCGCCTTACACCAGCCCGCCACGCGCTCCGGCGTGTTCAGCGTCATCTCCGGCACTTCCGAAGCACGATACTGAGCGGCATACTCCGCCTTCACCACGCGGAAGGCTTCGTACGCTTTCTGCCGGCCGTGCAGGTCCGGGGTGGAATAATCGGAGGCGGGCCGACCGGGCTTGTCGCGCAGATTTTCCCACTGCGCCTGCAGGTCGATCACGCGGGCCAGGCCGGCAGCCTGAGCCTGGGGAAGGGTTTCGGCAACGGATTCCGTGAGTTGCGACATGGGGACGGGCCTCGGAGGTACGATGGACGATGTTGACGGGTCACAACAACGGTATCGACCCGGCCAGTCGCCCGTATTGACGCAGCTGAGGGGGAAGTGGGGAAAAGGATGAGAAGTGAGGCGGCGCATCCGGAAGGGACGAAACGTGGCCCGGTCAGGAGACCGAGCCACGGCGGCTTGGATTCAAACCAATTCGGTCGTGGGGACGCGGACCTTCCAGGCCAGGCCCACGAGCGCCAGCGCCCGAATCACATAGTAACTCACATCGATCTGCCACCAGCGGAGGCCGTGACGAGCCGAAGTCGGGAAGGCGTGGTGATTGTTGTGCCAACCTTCACCCAATGCAAGGACTCCGAACACCAGATTGTTGCGGCTGTGATCCTTGTCCGGATACGGCTGGCTTCCCCACAGATGGCACACCGAGTTCACGCTCCAGGTGATGTGGTGAACGAGGAACACGCGAACGAGCCCGCCCCATATCAGTCCGAAAAGAGCCCCACCCCAGGTTCCCGTGATGAGCCCGCCGAGTACGGCGGGAACGGCGAGACCCAGCAAAATCCACAGCGGAAACAACGCACTCGCCACGCGAATCGACACGAACTTCCGCAGGTCGGTCACGTAGCGATCCAGGCCAACGACATCCGGCTTGAATGCCCAGCCGATGTGAGCGTGCCAAAACCCCCGGACCATTCCCATAATTCCGCGGCCGTGATGGTGGGGCGAGTGGGGGTCGGCCGGCGTATCGCTGTGCTGGTGGTGGCGGCGATGTTGGGCGACCCAACGCAACACCGAACCCTGCACGGCCATCGACCCCAGCGCCGCCAAAATGAACCGAACGACCGCGTTCGTTTCAAAGCTCTTGTGCGTGAAGTAGCGGTGAAAACCGACCGTGATTCCCAGGGCGGAGAGTGCGTACATTCCGACCAACAATCCGAAATCGACCCAGCCGAAGCCCCAGCCCCAGAGGGAAACCATCGCGAAGGCGAACCCCACGAGCGGAAGCACCACCGCGAAAATCGTCCCGATCCGGGCACCCCGGGAATAAGGCTCGTTGTCCGTGGAAAGGGCCAGTTCCGACGAGGCGGACTCGTTCATGAACGATGCTTTCAAAGTGGGTTGGAAACCGGCTCGGCAAAGCCGAGGCGATTCGGGTGGGTCTCGCAACGAATGCCCTCGGCTCTGCCATTATAGGACGGAAACGGCCCGACACCTCGCCTCGGCTCGATTCACGCACTTTCCGAGCCACTGCCGCTCGGATGTTGCGACGGCTTTCGAACTCCGATAAGATTCGGGTGGAGGTATCGACATGAGCGCTGTAGCCGACCGATTTCTGAGCGAACTGCTTCAACTCTCCCCGGCCGATCGGGGCGAAGTGGCCGCGAGGTTGCTCGATAGCCTCGATGGCATCGACGAT
>JAYTUG010000349.1:0-6010 GCA_043744695.1 Gemmataceae bacterium | reverse complement strand
CCAAGGCCTTCACCGACGACGCCGAGGCGCTGACCCCGATCGACCCCACTCGCGTCGCGGAGAAGAAGAGCGGGCACGATCTCAAATCGCTCCTCGCGATCCCCGATGAAAAGTTCAACCTGTTCGAGAAACTGCGCAAAGCCGAACCGCTCCGGCTCCAGGCCACGGCTGGCGATGCCCGCTGGACCACCGAGGCCCAGAAATCCGTCGGATTCGCGATCTCGGCCGCGGCACTTCCCGACGACGCCCGGCCCGTGGTCTGGGGCGAGTTCGTTTCTCCCAAGGATCCGAAAGATCGCAAGGTGGACTTCACGGCGGGGATCGATTCTCGCAAGATCCTCCCGATCAAATCGGGAGTCACTCCGCTGCCGCTGACGCTCGCGGCCGATCGGGCGATGTCGCTGAAGCGGGAGCTGACGATCCAGCGGAGCGCGTTCTTCCGCGGCCAGTACACTCCGGTGAAGACCGACCTCGCCCTGAGCCGGATGCCCGACCTCGTCTACACGCACGCCCGGCCACAAGAAGGCGACCCGCTCCACCCGCCGCGGGCGGCGTTCGTCGGACCCAACGACATCGACGTCGGTGCCGTGACAATCGTGATCGATTACTCGCCGAGCATGACCGTGGCACCGCCGGGGGGCGAGCCTCGAATCACCAAAACATGGGAAGCGTTGCGAGTCATCCTCAACGACCTGCCCGACGGGACGAAGCTGACCATTCGCGGCTTCGGAGTCGCTCCGGGCGAAAAAGATGTCGTGGAATCCGAGGACTTCGAATCGGTTTACACGGCAGGGGGCACGGATGCCGGCGGCCAGACTTGGCCGGGAACGCACGACCGCGTACTCGTGAAGCAGACCGTGGATTGGCGCGTGCGGCCGGACAGCCTGACCGATCTGATGACGAGCCTGATTCAGACGAAGCCGGGCGGACCGTACACGAATTCGCCCGTCGTTCGCAGCCTGCTCCGCGCCGCCCGTAAGGACTTCGACGATGTCAAGGACCATCAGACGAAAGTGATCGTCGTGATCACGGACGGCGCGGACAATTCGTGCTGGAAACCGAGGAACGTGCCCGTCGGAGCCCTTCTCGATTTCGAGCCGTTGGGCTCGTCCATCGAAAAGGAATTTCGCGAACGTAAAGGTCGCGGCATCACCGCGCGGCTACTCCTGATCAAAGACGAGCAAACGAAGAAGGCCGAGCAAGACGACATCGATAAGTTCGTCAAACAGATCAATCCGGTCCTCCAAAAACTGGAACCGCCCGGTCGCGTTCAAGACGGGAGTATTAAGGAACTCGGCACCGAGCTCGCGGAGTTGCTTCGGCCCCGCGTGCGGCTCAACCGCAACGGCACGGTGCTTCCCGAAAACTTGCGGGCGGGGGTTCCGCTCCGCTTCGACAATCGGAAGCCCAGGCCGGAGCCTCCCGAGTGGACGGGGATGCCGAGCCCCGGCGAATACGAGGCGTGGGTGGGCCAGAAACCGTCCGAGGATCAACGCCAAACGCTGGCGTTTGCTTCGGCCGATTCCCTGCTGGTCAGGCTGACTCGACCCGAGGTGCTCGCGGGAGTGCGCGCCCGCGTGCAATTCGAACGCGTGGTCTGGGGCCGCGAAGGCGATTTCGGCCGCGCCCTGCGGCTCAACAATCGCCAGCAAGAACGAGCCGAACAGAACTGGCTCCTCAGCGCCGCGATGTACCGCACCTCGCTCGACGGTTACGGCGGCGAGCAAATCAGCGAAGAGGGACGGCATACACTCGACCTGCGAGCCACGCTCGAAAATATCGACCCCGTGCGGCTCAAGCCCGCCGAAGGCCAGCTTCTCAAGCAGATCGCACCCGATTTCGTGTGGTGGGAGCTTTCGCCTTCGGTGGAATTGAACAAGCGGTCTCCCGTGTACATTTGGCGCGAGTACGGGCACCCCGCCCCCGTTTGGCGAATGCGCCGCTGGGACTGGACCGATAAGGGCAACGAGCCTCCCAAGGCAACGCTCCGCGGCTGGCTGCCCCAACAATTGAAACTGCCCGCGGCGCGGCAAACCACGACGCTCGCGGAAGTGACCTCGGGATCGTCGAGCGGCCGGCAACCCGATGGCGGCACCTGGACCGATACCTGGGCCGGCGAACTGGACGACGGCCAAAAGTGGACCGCGAAATTCAGTTGGGAGCAGCACGCCTTCGCGACCAATCCCGATTCGCGCGAGCCGGACAAATTGAAGCTGGCACTCGTCGTTCGCCTCTATCTCGACGACCCGAAGAAAGCGCCGCTGCTGAATGGGAAGCCGGCTCCGCTCTTCGTTCAGGTTGCGGACGCGCGCATCGAGGAACACCGCTACTTCCGCGATGCTGGGGCGTATACGGGCTACTTCCACTTCGGGCCATCGACCGTCGCGGATCCGGCCGCGAACAAAGAAGTGAAGCTCTTCGCCGCCATCGACCTGCTCAAGCCAGGCGTCGGCGTTCCCTTCGAACTCCCGCTGCCGAAGCCGGACGTGCAGGGTGAAGACCCCGTCTGGAAGATTTGGGAAAGCTACGCTCCGAAACTGCCGTAGTGAGAAGCCGCCGTGCCCGATCCGCGACCACCCGAACCCGCTCCGCCCTCGGACGACGCGAACGCAGCGCCGTGGGAACGCCAGCCGGTGAAGCCGACCGGCTCGCTCCCCGGTGGTGCGACCACGGGCTGGCACGAAGTCCGTAAAGGCAAGGATCGCGGGAAGCAAATCGTCGCGACCGTCGGGCTTTTCTTCTGCTTGGTCGGCTTGCTCGGCGGGCTGATCTACTGGATGTCGCGGCCGCAGCGAACGGTCGAACTGGTGGCCATCCCGGTGTCGCAGTACGGGGCGATTAAGTGGGGGGCGAACCCCACGGCGGATCGCGACGCGGACAAACTGCTCGCGCAATTCGAACAAAGCAGCGGCCGCGGATCGTCGCTTCAAGATGGCGCTCGTCTGAGGAAGTTGCTGGCCGGGCTCGCGGAGCGCGACCCCAATGTGCCGCTCGTATTGTTCGTGAGTTCCCTCTCGCTCGTTCGCGATGATCGCGTCTACCTGCTTCCCGCGGACGCCCACATCGACCAACCCAAGACGTGGCTGGCGCTCGCGGACCTCCTCGCCCGGTTCAACGAATGCCCGGCCACTGAGAAAGCGTTGATCCTGGACATCGCTCGCACGCCGACCGATCCGTTCCGCGGAGCCCTGCACGACGACATCGCCACCAAGATCGACCAGGAACTCGCAGCTTCCAACCCCACATTCCCCGTCCTCGCCTCGTGTTCGCCCGGCGAACGCAGCCTCACGATTCCGGAACTCGGCCTCTCGGCGTTCGCGGAGTACGTGTCGCAGGGGCTCGCTGGCGAAGCCGACGGATATTTTTCGAGCAAGGAGCCGGACAGCGCCATCACGTTCGCGGAGTTGGCGGAGTTCGCGATTTGCCGCGTCTCGCAGTGGGCCGATCAGGTGCCGGACGCCCGACAGGTGCCGAAGCGGTACGGCCCCGACGGTAACGGTTTCATCTTGTTTCGCAAGCGGACGCGAGCGGCACTTCTCACGGAAGAATCGCCTGCACCTGCCCCCGCGCCCGGATACCCCAACGAACTCCGAGATGCCTGGAAGGTACGCGATGCGGCGAAGCGCGACCTCGGATCGCTCCTCGCACCCGATCTGATCGTCGAGTTGGAAGCGGCTCTGCTGCAGGTCGAAGACCGCTACCTGATGGGCCTCGATACTTCGGACCCACGCGAGACCGAAGCCTGGAAAACGGCAGTGAAGCGACTCGCCAACCGCACGCAAGTTCTCGACTCTCCTCCGCCTATCCGGGCCAGCCTCGCGGATTACCGTGCCGGTCGCAAGGACGCGACTCCCGAACTAATTGGAGCGCTCGAAAAGTGGATGCGGATGAGGTTCCCACCGAAGGACGACACCGGCAAGCCGCCTCCACCACCGAACGAGGCCGAACGCGAGAAGCTCGAACAAGAACTCGAGAAGTTGCTTCAAGGCGATTCGGTGTTCGACGGCTTCTGGTACTTGTGGTACGTCAAGCTCGTGACCGGGACGGGCCTGAGCGCGGAGCGAATCGCGAACATCTCGTCCACCCTGGACGAACGCTTTCCCAAGTTGCCGCTCACGAACGAGCAGTTGCTCCTGCGGCGGGTCGCGAAGGAGAAGTTACCGCCGGAAGCGTACCCGGACGCGGTGCGGGCGCTGCTGCAATCGGAGCAAGCCCTTTCGGAGGCCGTGGCGTCGACCGCGGGCCGCTTCCCGGAAGGCTTCAGCCGCGTCAAGCTTCTGCTTTCGGAAGGGCACGACGCGAAGGTGGCAGGCGAAAAGCGGCTGTTCACCGTGCGCCCGAAGCTCGAAGACATCGCGGCGGCGCGGGAGCACTTCAACAGCGCCGCGGAATTCTTGAAGGCGTCTCGCAACGGTGCGAATGCCGTCCGCGCGGCTCGCCGAGCGTGGGCCGACGGCACGGCTCAACTGCACGCTTGCCTGCCGGGTACGATCGAGTTCGACCGCCCGTCGTTGCGCGATTGGTCCGACGCGGCAGACTTCGCGAACAAAATCGCCGACCCGTTCGCGGCATCCGATACGCCGTTCGAGATCCGCGATTTCGAAGCACTCGATGGCCTCGCCAAGCAGTTGCGTGCCAGCATGGCTCTGAAGCTGACGCTGATTTCGAGCGAAGATCTCAAGGCGTTGGATCAAAGCGCTCAGCTTCGTCCGCAAACGGTGAAGCTCGCCGACCTCCAAAAGTTGCTCGGCGGGGCGGCGCTCGCGGCGGAGGAACGCGCGATGATGGCCGCGGGTCTTCGCAAGGTCTCGGCGCAGCGCTTCCACGCCGCGAAGGCGCGCTACGAGCGCGAATCGCCCGTCATGAAGCCGGCGGTTCGCCCCGAGCCTCTCAAAGCCTCGCTGCGCACCCAGCGCCGTGCCACGGCCTCCGTGGAGTTGCTCCGCATCGCGGGGCACTCGGAGGTCGAACAGATCGCCAGCATGGCTCGGGTCGACTCGAACGATTATTCCAAATGGCAACTCCCGGAGGAGCGATTGCGGAAGGCCTGGACGAGCGATCTGCCCGCGATGGCGGAACTCTGCGCGAAACAGGGGCGCTGGGTGGCGATCGAACGGATCCTGCGGGCTTCCCCTGCGAAGATCGACGGGTTCGACCCGGAAGGCGGGTTCGGCGAACTCTTCCGGAAAGAGGAGACCGAACGGCGGAAGTGGCTGGCCGAGCGATTCAAGGAATACGGAAAACTCCGGGAGAGCGTGCCCGACGCGCCCGGATTTTATCGCCACTTGGTCGACGACTGCGACCTACCCGTGCCGAAAGGGGCAAGGTAAACACTAGGCGTTTGCGGGTGGCACCGTGCTTCCAGCCGGTGCAGACCCCACACACTTCAACGGGTAACACGGATGCGCACCTCGTTCTTCATCGCGGCATGGTCCATGCTCGCGCTACTCCTCCCAGCCGAGCGATCCGCCGGGCAGGACGGCCCCCCCACCGACCAGCCGTACGTCTTCTTCAGCGCGATTCCGGACGAAGCCACCGACGCGGCACCCGGCACCCCCCTTCGCCAACTCAACCTGCGACCGAACCAGGAGCAGCCGTACTACGTCTACGTTTACAACCCAACGGCCCAGAAGAAGTCGGTGCTGGTGCAACTGGTCTCGACCCGCAAGACGGGTCAGATCGCAGTCGCCGCGGAGCAGACGGTGGAAGTGGGAAGCAAGCAGGCGGTTCGCGTTCAACTTCTGGGAAACAAGTCGCAGATCCCTCCGAATCCTCCCGCTCCGCTGCCGACGGCGGACGGCAAGGTGGCCCCCGCCCCACTTCCGATCATCCCGCTCTACTCGAAGCCGCAGTTCCGCGCCGTGGTCGCGGACACCGAGGATGAAAAGGGAACGAAGATCGGACTCGTGGCGAAGGACCTCTACACGACGGTCGAGAAGCCGACCTTCACCGACAACAAGTTGAAGATCGCGGTGAAGCGCAAGGTGACCGAAATGGTCGGCGGGCCGAT
>JAYTUG010000348.1:0-6037 GCA_043744695.1 Gemmataceae bacterium | reverse complement strand
CGGGTCGGGAATAGAGATCGTCGACGGCTTGCGTAAGCACCATTTCCAACAGCAGGGCCTCGTTCGCGTCCGGTTCGCGGCTGAGGCGCGGTACGAGGTGGATCGTGCCGCCGGGCTCGAATCCGACTTCGATACCTTCGAGCAAGCCGCGGGGGGCGCGGGTTTTGACAAACGACCAGACGGCTCGCCTGGCCGCGGAGCAACGCACTTTTGTCTCGCCTCGATCGCCGAGCGCGGCTTCGTGACGGACGATGGCCGCGAGCGTATCGGACATCGCAACGTGGCCGTCGCCGAACCGGCGATCGACGAAGCGGAGTAAATCGGCGAGCACCTGGCGCACGCGAATTGCTTCGCCGCGGTGGCCGAGGATGCGAGCCACGACAGCTTCGGCGAGTTCGTCGGGAAGGTCGGCGAAGGGATCGTCGAGCCGGCCAATGGCCTTGAAGGCCTCGGCTCGCACGGGAGCGACGGATGCGATTTTCGGGTCGCCGAGTTTCCAGAGAATCTCGTAGGCCTCGTCCGCGAGCCGAGCGGCCTCGGCGTGTTCGCCCGCGCTCAAAAGATGAGCGGCAAGTGGCTCCAGGGTTGCCGCGTAACCTGCACGATCCGGGCCGTGCAGATTCCGTGCGAACTCCACGCACTGACGAAAAACCTTCTCGGCCTCCGAGGCCTTTCCCATCGCATCGAGACACGCCGCGAACCCAAACATGAACGCGAGGCGCTCGGCACGTTGGTGCGGTTCGCTCGGCATCGGCGAATCGCCGGCGTGTCGAAACTCCGTCGCGGCACGCTTGAAGTCGCCCGTAAAAAAGTGCAAGCGAGCCATGTCCGCATAAGCGCACGACAGCGGATGGGAACCCGAGCCGAACTGCGCCTTGGCTTGCTTCGCGGCTTTGGTCACGACGACCTCAGCCTCGGCGGCCTGGCCTCGTTCGAGCCGTTCCCGTGCGGCCTGCAGCACGGGAGAATCGGAAGGTTGGCCGGGGATCGACATGCACGGATTATCCGCGAGAAGCGAAATGCTGTCCAGTGTCTTGGGCCGGCGTCTTCCCTGGGAGCGCGGCCGTTCCGGCCGCATGTCTCGACGCTGTCGGGCACTTTGCGGAAGCGGCCGAGAGAAGAAGCGGCCGGGACGGCCGCGCTCCCAGGGAAGAAGCGGCCGGGACGGCCGCGCTCCCAGGGAAGACGCCGGCCGGGACGGCCGCGCTCCCAGGGAAGAAGCGGCCGGGACGGCCGCGCACCCAGGGAAGAAGCGACCGGGACTATCGCTTCGAGCGTGGGTGGTAGAGAATCTTGTGGACGCCGTTGCCCTTGGCGGCGTCGAGAATCGCCGTCTGGATTCCCCAGGGCACGTTCCCGTCGATGTCGAGCAGCATCTGCCGGCGGCCCGTTTTGTCGATGATCCGCTTCATCCGATCTTCGAGATCCTCCAACTTCACCGGTTCCTTCTCGATGATCAGCACCGGCGTTTCGTAGTCCATCTTCGCGGTCACGCGGAACACTTGATCCTTGATGTCCTTGAAATCCAGCGGCTTGGTGGTCGCGCCTTCCGGCGTCGTTTCCGGTACTTCGATGGCCCGTTCCAGCGACGCGTACGTGATGGTGAGGATGAAGAAAATGAGCAGCACGAGGCAGACGTCGATGAGCGGGTTCATGTCCAGATGCGAGTCGTCTGCCTCGGGCACGGGCGGTTGCAGTTCGATTGCGGCTTCTTCGAAAAGGGGATGGGCTTCGATGGTGGTCCAGGCCGCGTCGTTGGGGCCCTTCACGTCGTCGGTGGGTCGCCAGATGCCTTCGCGAAGTCCGCCGAGTACATCGCCGGAGGAGGCGAGGTTGATGGGAATGTCGGTACCTTCGGGCCGTACTTGCCACACGGACATGGGAAGCCTCGGCTAGCAAAAAACCACAGGGGCGGAAGCCACTGTGGTTGATAACGGGAAACGACTGCTTGTGTTGGTGAGTTCTGTCTCTTACTTCGCCGGTCGAGCCTGTAGGAACAAACGGTCACCGTCGAGAAGCTGATAGTTGGTCGTGGTCACCCCGTGCTGAGCGATTGCGGTCCAGTCGATCTGTAGAACGTGGACCTTGCCGCCCTTGCCGCCCTTGTCGCTCCGGGCGATCCACAGATCCATGCGAGCAGCTTCGGCGGGCCGTTGAAGAGAGGCGACTGCGTCCAGCACGCACTCCGATCCGGTGAATTTCTGCTGGATGGTCCGCTCAGGGGCCGTTAGTTCTCGAATGTGGACCGTGTAGCTCGGTGCCGCGTCGGCAGGCGCGCACAGCGCGACGATTGGGATCAGTGCGAGCATGTCGAATCCCTCCGGTTATGTCGAGAGCCATGCCCTCGTGACACCCACACCGGCTGGAAGCCGGTGCCACCCAGAACTCCGGCTGGAAGCCGGTGCCACCCAGATCCAGATCATCAGTGCCACTCAGAATTATCACCATGCGAAGTGGCTGAAGGCCTTGTTCGCCTCGGCCATTTTGATGGTCTGTTCGCGCTTGCTCATCGCTTCGCCCTGGCGCTGGAAGGCGGCCATGAGTTCCTCGGCGAGCTTGATGTAAGTCGCGCGGCCCTTCTTGCCCCGGATTGCGGCGAGGATCCACCGAACGGCCAAGCTCTCGGCTCGCTTCGACTTCACCTGCATGGGAACCTGATAGTTAGCACCGCCGACGCGGCGGGAGCGCACTTCGAGGCTCGGCTTCACGTTGTTCAACGCATCGGTGAAGACCTGAATCGGATCGAGGTCGGGCATCCGCTTCTTGATCTGGTCGAGCGCATCGTAGAAGACGCGGGTGGCCGTGGCCTTCTTGCCGTCGTGCATGAGGCAGTTGATGAACTTACTCGCCTGGAGCGACCCATAACGGGTGTCCGGGATGAGCTTGTCGTAACTGGCGGTTCGCGATTTGGAGCCCATGGTTAGTTGCCTTCCTTCTTCGTGCCGTACTTCGATCGGGCTTGCTTGCGGTCGCCGACGCCCTGGCAGTCCAAAACACCGCGGACGATGTGGTAGCGGACGCCGGGCAAGTCGCGAACGCGACCGCCGCGGACGAGCACGATCGAATGCTCTTGAAGATTGTGGCCTTCGCCGGGAATGTACGCCGTGACTTCGATGCCGCTGGAAAGCCGGATACGGGCAACCTTACGAAGGGCCGAGTTCGGCTTTTTCGGGGTCATGGTCTTCACGACCGTACAGACGCCGCGCTTCTGCGGGCAACCCTGCATGGCCGGGTGCTTCGGCTTCGATCGCTGCGGAACGCGCGGGGAGCGAATCAACTGATTGATCGTCGGCATTCAAACCTCGACTGCAATACTCGTGCTGCCCTCGAATCAGAGGGTTCAGCTATTCAAGCGAAACGCACTCGGTTTGCCAGGGGGCCGAACGGGATTTTTGGCAATTCCTTCGGCAAGGCGGTCCAAACCGAGCCGAGCTCACCAGAAAGCACTGTTGTGAATCACAAGTTGGCGATGAGTCGCTCCGTGATGGTGCTGGTATTGCCGGTGCCACCGAGGTCGCGGGTGAGGCCGACGCCTTTTTCGAGGGTGGTCCAGACCGAGCGTTCGATTCGTTCGGCAGCGGCGCGGTGGCCGACGTGTTCCAGCATCATGGCGGCACTGCGGACCAAGGCAATGGGATTCGCGAGCCCCTTTCCGGCGATGTCGGGGGCGCTGCCGTGAACCGCCTCGAACACGGCGTAACGCGTGCCGAGGTTCGCACCGGGGACCACGCCCAGACCGCCGACGAGGCCGGCACACAGGTCCGAGATCACGTCGCCGAAGAGGTTTTCCATCACGAGCACGTCGAATTTCGTCGGGTCCATTGCGAGTTCGAGGCAAACCTGATCGATGGCCTTCTCCTCGAACCCGATGAAGGGGAATTCATCCGCGACGGTACGGGCACATTCCAGGAACAGGCCGTCCGAAAGCCGCATGACATCGGCTTTGTGGCAGAACGTGACGAGGCGGCGACCCGTGGTGCGAGCCAGTTCAAACGCGAATCGCACGATGCGATCCGCCGCGGTCTTCGTGATGAGCCGCACGCTTTCCACCACGCCGGGAACGACCTCGTGTTCCAAGCCGGAGTAGAGCCCCTCGGTGTTCTCGCGAACCACGACGAGATCGACATCGGTGTAGGGCGTCTTCACGCCGGGCAGCGATTTGACGGGTCGAACGGAGGCGTAGAGGTCGAGGGCTTGCCGCAGTTTCACGTTGATGGAACGATAGCCTTTTCCCACGGGCGTGGTGCAGGGGCCCTTGAGCGCGACGCGGTAGCGGCGAATCACCTCCAAGGTTTCGTCGGGAAGCGGGTCGCCGAGCTGTTCGGCGGCATGGAGGCCGGCGGGCGTGCGAACCCAGTCGATCTTGACGCCGGCGGCGTCGATCACGCGGCACGCGGCCGCCGTCACTTCCGGCCCGATGCCGTCGCCTTCGATCAATACGATCTGCATGGACGGAACCTCAGATGGCTCGCGGCTTGGGGTTGTTCCTGTTGTACGATTGCAAGCCTCGAGTTGGCTTCCCGAATGAATCGGGCTGCGTTTTCGGAACTGGATGCACTAGAATTGGGTCTAATAGGAAGTCACCGAGTGGAGACGACGGAATGGACGCAGCAACGATCCGCGCCACGTGCCCGAATTGCCAGTCTTCGCTGCGCATTCCCGCGGCCTGGGCCGGGCAGATCGTGAAGTGCAAAAAGTGTGGCTCGGGCGTGCGAACGGTGGCTGCTGCTCCCGAACCCCTTTCGCTGGACGACGCGGAACAACACGGCCACGCGGACCACTTCGTTCCCGCGAGCGGTTCGCCTTTTGAAGAACTTCGCTCGGCCGGTTCCACGGCCCGCGAGAATCCGTTTGAAGGCGAAGAACACGCCCCGCCCGCCCACGCTGGATATCCACCGCACGGCTACTATCCCGGCGTGCCGCCTGGTTATCCCTACGGGCCGCCTCCAGGCTATCCCTACGCACCGCCTCCCGGATACCCGCCCGCGACGCCTATGGGCTACGGCCCTCCGCCGGGATACCCGTATCCGATGCCTCCGGGCTATCCGCAAACGATGGCCTACGAGCCTCCACCTTACCAGCCGCCTGCTTATTCGCCGCCGCCTCCGCCTCAGGGTCCGAGTGCGGTGGCGGTCGCCGTCGCGGCCGTGGCCGGCTTCAAGCCGTCCGAGGCTCTGGGTTCGCATAGCCGGAAGGGGCAGTATCGCCGCGGCCCGGACAATGCGAAGTACATCTGGATCGGCGTGGCTCTGATCCTCACGGCTGGCCTCGTGTTCGGCGGAATTTACGGTGCGAATAAACTCACGCGCAAGCCCGCAGCCGAACAGGCCGGTGGAACGAACGAACCGAAGGAGCCGAAGCCCGGCTCCACTTCTGGCGGCCCGGGAACTCCCGGCCCAAAGGCCGGACCCAGCCCACTCGCCAACAGCGGCAGCTTCCCCCGCCGATTGCTCTTCATCCACGTCAGCAACTACCTCTATCTCAACCCGCTCACCCACTCGCAGGTCGACGGGAAGATTCACGGCCCCGATCAAACCAAACCTGCCGCCAACCGGCTCGCCACCGAGTGGCGCATTCCGAGCGATCAAATCTACCTGCTCTCCGATACGGCCCCCGGCGCGGACATGCGGCTGCCCATGCGCGAAGTCCTCTCCGGCACTTACGAGAAGTTCTTTGAAACGAGCCGCGCCCAGGATCGCATCGTGGTCTACTTCGGTGGGCACGTTCTCACCAAAGACGGCAAAACCTTCCTCGTGCCGATCGAAGGCGACCCGGACGATCTCGAACGACTCGTGCCACTGGACGATTTCTACGCGAAGATGAAGGAATGCAAGGCGACGCAGAAGGTCGTGATTTGGGACGTGTGCCGCTACAACCCGGAGCGTGGCCGCAGCCGCCCCGGTAGCGAACCCATGCCCGAAGAAACCGCCAAGGCACTCGCCGCCACGCCCCCCGGCGTTCAGGCGCTGCTCACCTGCCAAGCCGGCGAGAACGCACTCGAATTCTACAACGCCCAGCCGGACGGTTTCGGCAAAGG
>JAYTUG010000347.1:0-6040 GCA_043744695.1 Gemmataceae bacterium | reverse complement strand
CTGCCCAAGTTGCCCAAACTCGCGCCCAGCTTCCCAAGGCCTCCCAGATTCCGAGTCGAAAAACCGTGGGTATACCTTTGCCCCAACGGGGAGAGGGTCAGAAACCGTTGCGTTTCGTCGATCTCATCACATCGCTTTCTTGCGGCGACGAGCGGCCCAACCGGCCGCAGCCGTCAGCCCCGCTATCCCCGCGGCCAAACTGGACGGCTCCGGAACCGTGCTCGGCGGCGAGGTTGGAGGCACCACGATCACCGGAGGCGGCACCACCGGCGGCACCACGATGAACGGCGGCGGAGCCACCGGCGGCACGATCACGATCGGAGGTACTAAGGTCGGCGGATTCACCACGACGACGGCGGGTGGAGGCACCACGGGCGGGAAGAACGCCATCGCCGTGGGGGCCGTCAGGGTGAACGGGATCATCGTGAGCGTGGCAGTCGGGACGATCATCTTCCAGCGGGCGCGTGCCATGGCATCTCCTTACGCGTTCGACGCAGTCCGTGTGGGTCGTGCCAATTTCTTCGGCTTCGCGAGTCGCCCGGCTTCAACCTTTCGCCCGGATTGTGCGGCTTCTCGAAAACTCCGGGCCGTTCCGATCGTACACAACTTGCCAGTTCCAACGGTGGATTGCGGAACGCCGCGAACTCCGGGAACGCGGGCCGGGTGCGGGAAAACTGGGCGCGGATGTCGGAAGCATCGAGTGGGGGCAGACGTGGAGTTGCCGAAACAAGAGGTGACATGACGTGTCGCCGGGTTCGGTTGCGTGGAACGCGATCGGCCCGCGCCGGGGAGCGAGCACGACGCTCGCTTCTCGGGTCCATCGGAATGTCAGGAGGACCTCACCATGCGCCGCGTTCTGCTCGGCGGGCTCGGGATCGCGCTGGGGGTGTTCGCTCGCCCTGCGACGGCGCAAGACTTCCCGACTCGGCCATCCGCTCCGTTTGAATCGCCCGCGAGTTCGACCACCCGGGCCGCGCGGCTCGGCGTGCCGGTCGCGATTCCGGATAACACCTCCTCGGGCGTCACGCCTGCGGGCCTGCTCGATCGCAGGCCGCTCCTCTCGAACGCACCGACGTCGGGCGTGCCAATTCCCCTTGGGACGCCGCGCCCGATTGGCACCGGCCCGAACCTGACCGAGATTCGCGGACCGGTTTCCGGCGGAGTGCCGGTCAGCCCTGGCGTGCCGATGGGGACAACGACCGGGATGCCCATGCTCGGGATGGGGGAATCGTACGTGCCTTCGATGGTGCCCGCGGATTGCCCGGTCGAAGTCGGCGTGCCTGTGGCCGGCGTGCCCGCGCTCGATCGGCTTGCCGGTTGCCGCAACCCGCGCTGGTGGGCTAGCGCCGAGTACCTCGGCTGGTGGACCAAGAGCACGCAACTGCCCACGCTCGTGACCACGAGCCTGCCCGCCTCCAACGGCATCATTGGGCAACCGGACACGATCTCCGTGCTCGGCGGCTCCTTCGGCCAAACCCTTCACGGCGGCGGTCGCTTCAGCGGCGGCTGGTGGTTCGGCGACGAACAGGCTCGCGGGATCGATTTCCGCTTCATGTTCCTCTCCCGCAACAACACGGACTTCACCACGAACACGACCGCGTTTCCCGTACTCGCCCGGCCGTTCTTCAACGTGAACTCGCCGTTTGGGGCGTTCTCGGAGGTGATCGGTGCGCCGGGCCTCGCCAATGGCGGCGTCGCGGTTCACCTCGACAATTCGCTGTGGGGCGCGGAAGTGAACTACCGCCGCTTCCTCCGCGGTAACGGCTGCGCTCGCCTCGATGGGCTCATCGGCTTCCGCTACATGAACTTCACCGAGAACCTCTCGATCACCGAGTCCTTCGTGCGGACCGCCGACTCGACCATGAGCATCGGCACACCGGCGACGAGCGGCATCGTGAACGACTCGTTCCGGGCCGAGAACAACTTTTACGGCGGTCAGGTCGGGTTGACGGGTGAAGTGCGCCGCGGTCGCTGGTTCGTGAACGGCCGGTCGACCATCGCTCTCGGCAGCGTGCGCCAAACGGCGACCATCGCCGGCGGCCAAAGTCTGGTCTTCCCGGACGGTTCGATCGGCCAGTACCAGGGCGGGCTGCTCGCGCTACCGGGTACTAACATCGGCACGCACACGCAGAACAAGTTCGCCGTGCTGCCCGAACTCGGGTTGAACCTCGGCTACCACGTCACGCCGCACTTGCGCGTGTTCGTCGGGTACAACTTCCTCTACCTGAGCAGCGTGCTGCGAGCTTCGGGCACGATCGATCAGAACGTGGATGCGGCCCGGGTCCCGAACTTCCCGCTGGCGGGGAGCCCGACACCGCTGGGTGGCGTCGCCCGCCCCGCCCCGCAGTTCCACACCACGGATTTCTTTGCCCAGGGCATCAGCTTCGGGCTGCAGTGGAGTTGGTGAGTGGAGTGGCCGCTTGCGGCTTCGCGATTGCGATCCATTCGTAATCGCGAAGCCGCAAGCGGCAGACTATCCCGCGATGAAGTGACCCAAGATCAGCACCCTTCGTCCGAACACAATCAGACCCACGACCGCAGCCGTGACGCTCGTGACCAACACGGCCGCGGACGCGATGTCCAGGCAACCGTGAATCCGATCCTTCGACTCGGCGTCGAGGCCGTGGAAGAGCGTCTCGATCGCGCTGTTGAACAATTCCGCCGCGATCACCGATCCGACGCAACCCAGCACGAGGCACCATTCGAACCAGTCGAATTCGAGCGCGAACGCCGTCGCGATGACGAGTGCGGCGAAGAAGAAGTGAACGCTGAAGCTGGAGTGCCCGCGAACGCCGAGCTTGAGCCCGCGAAACGATTCGTGGAACTTGTCGCGCCAGCGCCGCTGTTTCTTCGGCAGCGGTACCGGCGCGAGGGCACTTGAGTTTTCCCACCAATCCGCTGGCATAAGGGATCCCTGGGAGCGCGGCCGTCGCGGCCGCTTCGCTGATGCGCTTCAGAGGGCGTTCTTTCCTGAGAGCGCGGCCGTCCCAGCCGCTACGCCAAGCGGCCGGGACGGCCGCGCTCCCAGGGGAAGTATTACCGTCGCTGGAACTGCCCGGTCGGTGCGCCGAAGCCCGGCGCGAAAGCCTGCACGATATTCGGAACGATCAAGAAGTTGATTCCGAAGTTGTTCACCAACGCGTTGTACGTGAACCCGAGCGTCACGGTCATGTCCGAACCCGTGCGCGTGAGCGAGAGCGTGTTGGTCAACGCTTGCTGAATGCCGAAGTCGTAGCTCACGCCCAAGCTCGTGTAGTACCGCTGGCTCACTTGGTAGCCGACGGCGGCCGTGACGGCCTTGCTGTTCAGCGGATCGGTCTGGCGGTAGCCGACGTAGACGTTCGTGCGGTCGGGCCGATCCAGGTTCACGCCGATGTTGAAGTAGCGAGCGCCGAAGTCGTACGGATCGTACCAACCCGAGGAGAGGATCGAGGTGCGGTCGCCGATATTCCACAAGCCGAAGTATTCGAGGAAGGCGAACGACTTCCCGAAGTTGTCGCGGCTCGCCTGGGGGAAGTACGAGGCGGAGACATCGAAAGTGAGCAGATCGACGGTGTGTTCGAGCCCCGGGTAGCCGCGCTTCGTCTGCAACCGCTGGCGCAGGTCCATCTGAAGGACTTGTTGATTGTCGAGCGTGTCGATGCGATTGTCCACGAGGCGGCGGATGGCGTAAAGCTGCTGATTGTAGAGCGGCGAATTCGCGAGCGCGACGCCTGCCGCGCCGGGCACCAGTTGCGTCTGGGCAGGCCGGACGTAGCGGTAGGTGTAATCGGTGTTGTCGTCGTCCAGCCGATCGAGCAGCGGCAGCCTCAAGAAGGAAACGTTCGTTCGCCCGTAGAAGTAATTGCTGGAGAGCGTGGCTTTGTGGTAGAGGCCGTGCACGTTGAAGAGTTCGCTTGCGACGTTTTCGTAGAGCCGCGACAAGGGCAGGTTGCCGCGCACGCCGCCGCCGCCGTAGACGCGGCCCGCGTCCTGCCCCAACAAATCCCGGCTGTAGTACGTGAGGTCGAGCGTGCCGTACGGCGCGAACTTGAACGGGCCGAGATCGAACGGCGCACTCAGTTCTTGGTTCAGATTCAGCCGCGCCGTGCCGTCCGACTTGTCGGTCGAGAGCACCGGAAATGGGCTGACGCTGCTGGGCGAAAGCTGAGCGTAGCCCGCGCTGGCCCGCGCGTTGTACGAGAACAGATCCCAGAACGATTGCCCCACGATCGCACCGTCGAACTTCGGCAACCACTCCGTTCGCGTCATCCAGTTCTGCCCGAGTCGCGGCAGCACCAGCCCGCTCGCCCAGAGGTTCTCCTTCTGGTACGTCAGGTACGCGAACGTTTCCTGCGAGGGGCCGTAGTCGAACTCCTGCTTGTAGTACTGTTCGAAGAAGTTCTTATCGCTCAGGTAGGCGAGTTGGCCCTGGAAGTACATGCCTTCGATGACTTCCTGTTGGTGCCTCCAGAGCACGCGGCCTCGGTTCGCGGGGTGGATGGGCTGCGCGTCGCGGTGACCGCCGAGAACGTCCACGCCGCCATCGTTGATGCCGTAAAGCCGGATCAGACCCTGACCGGGAGTGAAGCCGTCTTCGCCCGGGAGAATCGAGTAGGAGTAATCGGTGCCGGCCGCGGGCCCGCGATCGCTGAGGTAATCGAGATTCAACTTCCAGTTGTGGCCCGGAGGCGGCCGCAGCGCGAGGATCTTGTACATGTCCCAGGTCGTGTAGACCTGCGTGCCGAAGATGCGGTCTTGCCCGCCGCCGATCCCCGTGAGCGGACCCAACGGCTCGTTCAATTCCGTTCGCAGATACGGCCAGTAGAAGACCGGCACCACGCCGTTGATTCGACCCACCGCGTTCCGCGCCGTGAGAATCCGCTCCGTACCGATAACGGGCTGGCCTTCGAACGTCTTGTAGGGCACGCCGAAAATATTCGTCAGGTTCGTGGTCCGCTCGTGGAGCGTAACGCGGCTCGAATCGAACCGGAGTCCGGGGTCGGCCGGCAGTTTCGTGGAGAAGGCCGAGGCCCCGAGCGCTTCCCAATTCGCGGCATCGAGCCTCCGAATTTCCTTACCCGACAGGTGAATGCCATCGGGCACGCGGGGGCTGGAAATCTCGAGGTCGGCCACGAGCGCGATCGCACGGCTCTTCGATACGTCGTAATACACTTGCTCCGCGCGGAGAGTCTGCATCGTGGGCGGGCCGTTCGCGCTCGGTGCAATCGTGCGGATCACCACGTTGCCCGAAAGGTAGACTTCCACTTCCCGCTTGGTCTCGGGCCCTGCATCGAACCCCGCCGTCGGGTTCTCCACATTACCGCCGCGTATCCAAACGACCGCATCGTCGGTGGCGAACTCGATCTCGGGCTGGCCGGGGCCGGGGCTCACGTAGACGATGACACCGCCGGTATAGACGACGCGTTGCGTGCCATCGGGAAGTTTCTCGCCGCTCTGGTTGTTCAGCCGGCCATAGCGCGGCGCGAACCGAAAGAAGCGACCCGGAGTTTGCGGCACGGGAATGATCGAACCATCGGGGAGCGCGAAGTCGCGCGGGTCGCGCCCCGGCTGGTTGAATTCGTCGCGATCGGCCGCAGCGGTCGGAGGCCGCTGATAGGCTCGCCGGGGAGGAACGGACGGGGCCGGGTCCGTCAAACCGTCCGTCGCCAAGGGCCTTTCAAGGCGCACGGGCTGCGCGGCGGCCCACGGCATGGACATCGCGAGTCCTGCTCCCACCCCCAGACAGATTGCCAGCCAACGCCCTCTCACACGGCGCCTCCGCACCCGAAAACCGCACGGTTGGCGGTTCGCGGGCTCCCCAGTTTTCGATGCGCGAGCGGCGGACTATAGGTTCTTCCCCAGCATTATCAAGCCGGGCTGCGCGAGGGTGAAGTTGCACTTGCACCCGGTTCACTCGGGAGCTCATAATCGGCCCGTGTTTCACCCGAACAAGGAGGTTGCGGGTCATGATCGTTACAAACGCGTCCGTTTTCGAGCCGAAATCCCCCACCATCGACGTATCGGAAGCGCGGTGGGCGTCCGAGGAACTCGCGTCTCT
>JAYTUG010000346.1:0-6061 GCA_043744695.1 Gemmataceae bacterium | reverse complement strand
AGCCGAGGATCGGCGGCTGGAACTCGCCGGGCGCTCCCGGGTAAGTCGCGTTCCGAAGGCTGCTTGCCAGAGGCGCTTTGAGCCCATCCAAGGACCAGTACGCCGGGGAGAGCAACCGCGCGGTCCAAAGCGCGGTTCCGCTGAGCCGCGCCAATCCGCTGGAAAATACCGCGAGCCCGATCAGTGCGACCGGAAGCAGAGTCATCGCCCGCTCCGAGGTTCCCACCGAGGAGGAAACCAGCAAGCCGAGCGCGGCACCGGCCAGCGCGGTCAATCCGACCACCAAGAGTTGCGATTCGAGCGGACCCGTCACGTGGGCGAGCCAGCGGACCATCAGGAGCAGAATCGTCGCTTGAAGCAGGGCCAGGGTTCCGAGAATCGCGAGCTTCGACGCGAAGTACGCCCGCAGGTCGAGGCCGAACCGCGATTCGTGGCGGATGACGGCGAGTTCCTTCACCACTTCCCGCGCGCTGGCGGCTCCCGCGCACCACAGCACGGCGACGACGAGCACGAACATCACCAGCCGGGAATCCGCGGCGTGCTGCTCGGCGAAGCGCGAGCGGATGTCTCCGAAAGTGGCGCCGACCATCAGGCCGATGGTCGGTGCCTGCGCCAGTTGCAGGAACACGGCGCGGAAGTCGGAGAATTGGAGGCGGGCATAGCGCGAGGTCAGGACGGCGGCCTGGGTGAACGTCGATGCCGCCGAAACGGATTCGACGACGGCCGGTGCGGTCGCGGACGGTGGAATGGCCAACCGGGCGGCGTTGGCCGTGAAGAACTTCTTCTGCCAGACATCGGCGGGGGAGGCGGCCAGCGCAGTGTACAGGGCTTCGAGCGAACGCACTCCGAAGAACGCCGGTGCGAGCACCGGCGGCCCGTGGAACACGCAGGCCCCCTCGGCCATCACCAGGATGCGGTCGCACTGCTGAAGCCGGGCCGGCGAGTGCGTGACGCAGATCACCGTCCGACCCTCGTCCGCCAGGGAGCGGAAAAGGCTCATCATGTCACCTTCGGTGGCGGGGTCGAGTCCGGAGGTCGCTTCGTCGAGGAGGATGAGGCCGGGATCGCCGAGCAGTTCGATGGCCAGCGCGACCCGCTTCCGCTGCCCGCCGGAGAGCCGCTCGATCGGCACCGAGGCCCGCTCCTCCATGCCGACGCGTTCGAGCGCGGCGTGGATCAACTCGTCGGTCGGATTGCCAAGTCCCCGCAACCGCGCCGCGGAGCCGAGCGCCGCGGCCGGTGTGAGCGGTTCGTGGACGATCACGTCCTGCGGAAGGTACGCCACGCGGCGATCGCAGCGGAGCCGTTCGGCCGGGGACGGTACGCCGTCGAATCGCACCTCGCCCGAAGTCAGTTTCACCAGGCCGGCGAGCGCCTTGATCAGAGTGGATTTGCCAGAACCGGATGCGCCGACGACGCCGATGAACTCGCCGGCGGGAAGGTGAAGCGTGACGCGGTCGAGGAGCGTGCGCGGTTGCGGCCGCGCCCGGACGGTGCGGGTCGCCTCCGCTAGCGTCACGGAGAGACCCGGTCCGGGCGCGGGCGGCGGCGGAGTAGCGGTGCGGATCGGCGAAGGGTTCATCGGTCAATCCAGACGGTAGAGATGCTTGGTGGTGATGGCGAAGACGGCCCCGGTCGGGCTTACCCAGGCGTCCTTGAATGTCACGTCGTCGCGGCGCATGCCGCGGACGACGATCCGCGATTCGGACGGATTCATTTCCCAGACGGTTCCGTGTTCATCCATCACCCAGAACTTCTGCGGCGAGGTTCCCCACACGGCGATGAGGTTCATTTTGGTTGTGTCGGGCGGAACCGCGAGCGTGCGTTCGGCGCCGGCACCAGTCGCGGGTTGGACGTAAACCCATCCGCTCGTCCCGATGAGTACGGCGTGCGGGGCATCGACCGAACCGCTCAGCCACATGTCCGTGGCGGCCTTGTCCGTAAGATCCGCGAATTCCAGCCAGCGATCGTTCTCGTATCGAACCAGTTTCTTCTTGCCGGATACAGGCGACGAGACTCCAAATGCGAGTCCCTGTCGCACTGAACGCACGTGGCGGATGCCGCCGACGAGGTGTTCCTTCAGTGGCGTGTTGTCCTTGCGATGAATCGTGGCTTCCTTGAAGAGGTCGACCTTCAAATGCGTGCGCTCCCCGTTGGAAAGCTTGATCACGTCGCTGGGCCAACGGTAAGAATAGACCAGGTCGCGGTCCGCCGGGAAGAGTTCGCCATCGGTGGATTGGTTGACTTCGCCGATATCGGTGACGTTCCCGGGGCTCAGGCGAAACAGGTGGGAAGCCCCGATGCACCCGGTGATTAAAAGCGTGGATTGGTCCACGACACGAATGCGTGGGTAGTCGGATCTGTCCGGCTTCGCCGTGTATTGCCAGTGGCCGTCGCGGAGTTGGAACGCGTGGCCCGTCTGGTTGGCGACCCAAAGATTGTTGTCGTCCCACCCGGCGACGCGGTGAAGTTCCGTGACCGGGGTGTTTCCCAACGTCACCATCTCGGAGAAGGACGAGGTCTCCTTCAGTTGCGTCCACTTGGCCCCGTCGTAGGGGCGGTCGAGGTAGCGGAGGACGGTATCGCCGTAGCCTCGCTCGTAGCCTTCGAATGAATTGGAGAGCGCGGAGTGAATCGCGAAGTACCCGATCGCGAGAATCGCCACGACACCGGCACCGATGAGGCCGCGGCGAATCCAGAGCGCCTTGCGCGGGTCGCGCGGTTTCGAAGGCGGCGGTCGGAGCGCGGGTGAAGCCGCCGGACGGGACGCTGCGCCGCCGAGGGGGGTGGTCGGCGATCGAATGGCCGGGACGGCTTGCGTGCCGAGCGGTCGCTGCGCGTCGGGAATCACTCCGGGCGTGCGGTGCAGCGGCCGCCACACGGTCTCGCCGATGGGACAAATCTTCGTTCCCCACGTCGCTTCGCCCGTCGTCAGTTTGGCTTGGATCTGCGGGAGGGTAAACGGCCCTTTGGGCGATCCGCCCGTGAAGATCCAGAACTGTGCCGGGCCGGGAATTGCGACAGCCATGTGTCCCTCGACGATGAAACCGGATCGGCGGACAAATCACTTCGGCGGCTACTTCTTTTCCGGCTCGTAGCGGTAGTAGACTGCGGGCGACCGCGACGCGGTTTCGTTCAACCCGAATCTATCCGGCCTGCTACGCGAGGGCAGGCTCCCGGTACTCGCCGTAGCCTGCCGAGCGGAGCAGGCCGGATAGATTCCTCTTCGTTACGCCCCGGAGGGTCACGTGGCAACCGCCGACGTCGGGTCGAAGTTTAGTCTGGTCGATTCGGCATTTGACGTGAACGGGAGGTCCGGGTACCTTGTCAGTCGAAGGCTGATTGGGAATCGACGAGCGAAAGAGACGGAACCAATTCTGTCGACTCACTAACTACTACTCAGGCGGCAACTCGCGGGCTCGGCACGCTTAGGTCCTTCTCAAAGTGAACCAGAGGATCGCCGAGCCTACTGCCGCGCTGAGAATCGAGCCGGTGAGGGTGCCCAACTTCCCGGCTGCGAGGTGTTCGGGATCGAGGGCCAAACCCGCGACGAACAGGGACATCGTGAACCCGATCCCGGCCAGCACACCCGCGCCGGCCAGCATCCCCCACGATACGCCGTGCGGCAGTTGCGCAAGTCCCACCCGTACCGCAATCCCGCTGAAGAGCAAGACGCCGATCGGCTTTCCCAGGAATAGCCCCAGCGCGACCGCGAGGGCAATCGGGTCCGCGAACGCCTGGAGGTTCACCTCGACACCGGCGTTCGCCAGCGCGAAGAGCGGCATGATGGCGAAGCTCACCCAGGGATGGAGTCGCGTTTCGAGCCGGTCCAATGGCGACACGGCTTCATCGGCGGCGAACGCGAGCAACTTCAAATCGTCCGTTCCGACTTCATCCTCTCCATCGTCGCGGAGTTCGGCAGCCATGTCGGTGAGTGCGAGCCGCAACGAAGCGCGGCTCACCCAGGTGCTGGCCGGCGTCATGAGCCCGAGGATCGCGCCGGCCACGGTCGGATGCACGCCGGACTTGTAGAAGCCGAGCCAGACGTAGCCGCCGAGGAGCAGGTAGAGGAAGATCGAGCGCGCCCCGAGCCTTCGCAGCAGATAGATCGCGGCGAGGCCGTACCCGGCCAGCATGAGCATGAACCAATCCAGCCCCACGTTGTAGAACGCCGCGATCACGACCACCGCGCCGATGTCGTCGGCGATGGCGAGCGCCAGCAGCATGACCTTAAGGCCGAGCGGAACGCGGGGGCCGAGCAAGGCCATGACGCCGACCACGAAGGCGATGTCCGTGGCCATGGGAATGCCCCACCCGCTCTGGCCGGGCTTGCCGTTCATGATTGCGAAGTAGATGCCGGCGGGAACGATCATGCCGCCGAGGGCGGCGATCACGGGCAGCGCGGCCTTGCGCGGCTCGTTCAGTTCGCCGGCCACCAGTTCGCGCTTGATCTCGAGCCCGACCACGAAAAAGAAGATCGTCATGAGGACGTCGTTGACGAAGAAGTGCCCGAGTTCGCCACCGAGTATGAAGCCGCCGATTTCGAGCGAGACGTGCGTGTGCCAGAAGTGGTGATAAGCCTCGGCGGCGGGCGAGTTGGCGAGTGCGAGCGCCGCGATCATGCAGACGAGCAGCACGATACCGCCGGCCGATTCCACGTGGAGGAATCGTTCGAGCGGTCGCGTGAGGCGGTGAATCGGTGCGTCAGGCAGTTTCCCGGCAATCGACATGAAGTCTTCTTACGAGGCGGCTCGCGGCTCAGTTCAACTTGATCCGTGCGACGGCGTAGACGAGGAATTTCGGCACCGTAAATTGCACCCGACCATCCTTCTGCTCGAACTTCACCTCGACTCCGTCCGGCACTTCCGGCGTCACCACCTTCACGCCTGCGACCTTCGCACTCCGAGGAAGCGCGAAGTCGACGCCGATGCTCTCCACGGCGATCGGCTTCTCGTCCTTGATGCCGCCGCCGGGGCTGCGCTTCTCCGCTGGCTCCGTGCGGTTGTAGTTCACGAAGTGCAAATCGATTTCGCCGCCGGTGGCGGGAACGCTCGCCGAGATGCGGACGGTCTTCGGTGCGGTGAAGGTGCTTTTGCCTTCGAGGTTGGTCGGCAGCTTCTTCGCGTCGTCCGGGTAGATGTCGAACAGCACGTGGGCGTCGAGCAGTTCGGTACCGCGCTTCTTAAACGCTTCGACCGAGGCCACGTCTCCTGCATGAACCTTGCTCCGCGGGAAGAAGAGAACTTTCTCCGAGTACGGCTTGTTCCCTTTGAAGATGGCGTCGTGCTTCTCCAGGAAGCGGTAGTAGCGGACGATCTCGGCACGGGCCTCGGGGTTCTTGAAGTTCGTGTAGAAGCCCATCGCGGCACCGCCGTTGGCCGCGAGTTCCGCGATGGCCGCGCGGATGCGAGTACTCTCGTACTTGCCGAGCGTGTACGGCTTGTCGTCGAATGCGCCGCGAATGTAGCGAGCTTGCAGTGTACCTTCGCCGAGGATGCCGTCCTTCAGATCGGTGAAGCAGGCCGCGCCGCCGGTGCTGTACCAGAGGTAGTCTTCGTCCTTGCCCCAAAGTTCGGTTGGCAGCAGGCAGCGTTCGTCGCCGTTGATCTGGCCGAAATCGCCGAGATGATTCCACTGGCTCGCGATGAGGTCCGGCTTGAGCGACCGCCCGTATTGAACGAAGACCTCGTCGAAGCATTGCTTGCAAGTGATCTGCGACCAGCGGAGCATCTCGCGGCGCAGCGGCGTCGAGTCCTTCGGATCGTGCCAGCCGACGATTTCGGTGAATTTGTGGTTCTTCAAATCGTCGATGCCGCACGTCTCGGCCAGCTTCGCGGGAGTGAATCGCGCGTCGAGGTAGTCGCGGAATCCCTTCACACAATGAGTGCAGTGGCAGTTGTGCCGGTAGAAGTAATTGGCGACGAAGCCATCGACGCCGCGGGCGATGCCGCGCTTCACCCAGGCTTTGAGCACGGTTCGCCAGTGCGGGTTCGCCAGGCACGCGGTGTACTCGCGGTTCTGCCCGATGCTGTATTGCTTCGAGGCCATCGGGGTGCCGTCG
>JAYTUG010000345.1:0-23184 GCA_043744695.1 Gemmataceae bacterium | reverse complement strand
CCGGTAAGGCCCCCACCCCCGGAGTCGAAGTCGCGAGGCGCGACTTCGACTCCGACCTCTCCCCCGCAAAGCCGGGGGCGAGGTGAAGAGGTCGCCTGTCCACGCGAGACTCAATTGCGTTTGCCTACTTCGCGAGGCACACCCCGCGAGTTGCACTCGCTCCGCTTTGAGCTTGCTTGCTTCCGTAGAGTGGCTATCTTCCCGCGACGTTCCCGAACGCGCAGGAGGCCGGCCATGAAGCTCTGGTTGATCGGTGGAATCCTGGTGGGCCTCCTCGGCGTCAGCCTCTACCTCGCGGCCGTGAAGCGATCCGCCCCCGCGCCGACGCCCGATGTGGCAATCGTGCTGGCGGAGGAACCGAAGCCGTCGCCAGTACCCTCGGCGATTCAACAAGTCGTGGACGTGACGGATATCGACTATCTGCTGGACCCCGACCGCATTGTCAGAGTGCATTACGTGTTACAGAGCGAACCGCCACAAATCGGCCCGAAGCCAATCATCATTGAGGGGTCAACAGTTGGCCCCGAGCGCGTCATCGTGAACCCACGACCCATGACTCACATCCAGATTCGAACCGGCGAAAACCCTAATACCATCGTGCAGGCGTTTCGTGGGATGAATTCGGCGGTACAAGTCCCAGTTATTACTCGCGTCGGCTACGATGATGAGCTTCCAATTGCTCAACCGTCGGTCGATGTGAAGCCGATCCCGAAATCGAACGACTGATCGCGGCTTTCCCAGACTTCATTCCCCTCTACAATGCCTCCGGTCGTTCACGCACTCACACCGGAGCACACCACGCGTTCGATGTTCGCGGCCGCCGGGGTCGCACTTCTCACGGCCCTCACCGGGGCCTGCACGCCGGAAGAATCCAAGACCGCGACGGAAGCCGCTGCCGACAAGGGCACGGCGGTCGAGTGGGCCGGTCTAAAATCGACGACGCCCGGCGACTGGAAGGAAGAGACGCCGAGCAGCAAGTTGCGGCAGGGTCAGTTCAAGTTGCCGAAGGCCGATGGGGACAAGGACGACGCCGAGGTGGCGATCTTCTTCTCGCCGGGCGGCGGCGGGGTCGAGGCCAATCTCAAGCGGCAGATCGCGGCGTTCCAGCCCGCCGAGGGCAAGGAGAAGGTCGGCGAGGTTCAGGAGAAGCTGAAGCTCGGCGGCTCCGAGGCCGTGTACCAGACCGTGACCGGCTCCTTCCTCAAAAAGCCGTTCCCGATGGCCGAGAAGGGCACGCCGGTGCCGGGCTACAAGCAGATTTACGTGATCTTCGAAACCAAGGACGGGGCCGTGGCGTCGCTGTGGATGCGCGGTCCGGAGAAGACCGTGGAGAAGCACAAGAAGGGCTTCGACGAGTGGGTCAAGGGATTCAAGTGAGATGCACGCCCACCCATTGCCATGGGTGGGCTTCGTTCCAAACATGCACTTCTTCGACTACCACTTGCCTGAGCACCTGATCGCGCAGCACCCGACGGCGCGGCGCGACGACTCGCGATTGCTCGTCGTTCGCCTTGCGAGCGGCGACATCGAGCATCGCGTCTTCCGCGATCTGCCGGACCTGCTTTCGCCCGGCGACTTGCTCGTGCTCAACGACACGCGGGTGCTTCCGGCCCGCGTCGTCGGCACGCGCGATGCAACCGGCGGGAAGTGGGAAGGGCTTTACCTGAAGCAGACTCCCGATGGCCTGTGGGAGATGCTCGCTCAGACGCGAGGTTATGCGAAGGAGGGCGAGGCGTTCGCGGTTCCAGGAAACCCAGGGCTCCGCCTCATCCTCCGCGGTCGCACCCCGGACCGTCACTGGCTGATGGAGCCAGAACAACCGGGTTCACCCGAAGAGTTGCTCGCCAAGTTCGGGCAGATTCCACTGCCGCCGTACATCCGCAAGGGCCGTGCGCAGGACGACGACGCAGAGCGCTATCAAACGGTGTTCGCGGAGAAACTCGGTTCGGTCGCGGCACCGACTGCCGGGCTGCACTTCACCCCGGAACTGCTCGACCGCTTGAAGGGAAAGGGAATCGAGAACGCGCGCGTGACACTGCACGTCGGGTTGGGCACGTTTGCACCGGTGAAAGTGGACGACCCTGCGGCGCACGCCATCCATCGCGAGTGGTGCGAAGTGACCGAGGCTGCGTGCGAGGCAATTCGGGCGTGCAAGGCTCGCAGCGGAAAGGTGTTGGCCATCGGCACCACGGCCACGCGAACGCTCGAGACCGCCTGTGGGAAGCCCTTCCGCGGCGAGACGGGCCTGTACATTCTCCCGCCGTTCGCGTTCCAGACCGTCGATGCGATGGTCACGAACTTCCACTTACCCAAGACGACGCTGCTGTTGCTGGTGGGTGCGTTCGCGGGAAGTGATTTGCTCCGCCGGGCCTACGAAGAGGCGATCCGGCGCGAATATCGGTTCTACAGCTACGGCGACGCGATGATCGTCCTCTGATCATCCTCTGATCATCCCTTGGACGCCATCATGAAGCCGGTCACGCCGAGGCCGACCATGAGCAGCACGAGGCTCAGCAGCGTGATGCCTCGGAGCAGTCCGTACATGTTACGCAGGCCTTCGAGTGCGTTCATGAGGTGCCACACGTCTTCGTTCTTCGTTTGAACGATGCTGCGGAACGAGTGCGAAGCTCCTCCGGTCCAGAATCCGATGGAAAGGCAGAGCAACGTGCCGGCTCCGAGACCCGCGGCCGGGGCGTAGTTGGTTTGCGTTTGGATCGCGTGGTAGAGCGTGAGCCCGAAGAAGACGAGAAACGCGAGCCCGAGCAGCTTCATGAGCAACGCGACGCTGCCCATGCCTTCGGCCAGTTCGCTGATCGTCTTGTTCTGTTCGTCCGTGAACTCGTACTGATTGGTGCGGGAGTCGGGAATCTGGGGCGTACTCATGGCGTCCTCGGTGGATTGGGTGCAAGGCTATTCGCCTGGCGCGTCAGAAGATTGTAACCGATGTCAGTCGCTGGGCGAATTCACGTCATCGGTCCGAACCATCGCGGTTCCCAGTTCGGCCATCACCTTTTGCATCGGTTCGTAGGCGTCCTCGGCAATCGCAACGACCATCGGCCCCAGACGCTCGGACACCATCTGCCGCGTTTCCGGCCACTGCATCACGCCATCCGTGATTTCGGGCGAAGGAAATTCCACGACCAGTTTTCGTTCGGCCCGCGGCGGCGGAAGTTGCTTGCCGAGCAGGAAGAGGCGACCCGCGGGAGAAAGCGGGAAGCCCGAACGATCCACGAACCACGAGTCGATATCGGAAAGGGCCAGGCCCAGATCGGCGGCGCGGCGAAGCGATTGCGGGCTGAGCCGGAATCGTCGAATCGTGGGGGTCTCGCTCGTCAGCGGGTCCGCGTAGCGGCCGATCTCCGCTTCGAGCAAGAGGTCCGCCTGCGCCGCGTCCACCGTCAACGTCACGCCGTCGTTGGCCACGGTGATGCAGCGGTGCGGCTTCCCCTCGTAGTCGCGGTTGCCGATGAGCCGCAGTTGCGAGAGGGCCGGTTCCTTACCGTCCGCCGTCATCCCGATGCGATCCGTGACGCGGACCACAACGATGCCGCGACCCACCGCTTCGTCCAGATCCGCAGCGGTGGGAAATTCGACGAGCACCGCCGAACTGTAAACCGTGATGCGTTCGCGCTTGTTCGACCATCGCTGAAGCAGGTCGGCGACGTTCGGCGGCACGGGTCGCGTGCCGTGTCGGGCCAACGTCTGCAGAATCATCGGCAGCGTCAGGCCCGATTCGAGCCCGCGATACGTCTGCTCGGGGTTCAGTTCCAGCGTGCAGGCCGGGCCGATCCCCTTCCAGCGGGCAAACCGCGAGAGGATGCCAATGAGTTCCGGCGTGAGCCCCTGACGATAAGCGAGTACCTCGGCGTTCGGTTGCACGAGCAGCGTTTGCGGGAACGCGGGCGGCGAGACCGGGTCGGGTCCACCGGTCAGCAGGTTCTTGCCGAGATCGGACAGGCGAACGAGCTTGGTGTCTGAAGTCTCGACCACTTCTAGAAGCCGCAGTGGATACAGGATGCCGTAGAGGAAGGCTTCGACCCACGATTGGCCGTGGTCCATGTGCGCATCCGGGGGCAGCGTGCCCGCCCACGAGGGGTGGTGATCCCAAAGCCAGGTTGCGATGGCGGTCGAGGTGAACCACGTTTCGGGGGGCTTCTTGCCGCCGTTCGCCAGGATGAGCAAGCAGAGGGTCGCCGCACTGGGAAAGGGCGCGAGGCCCACTTCAACCGGGGCATAACCGGCGAGCGGATCCCACGACTCCACAAGAGGCAGGGCCGCGAAGAGATTCGTCAGCACGTTCGGAAGCGCGCCGTGCCACGATTCTGGGAAGGGCTGCGCTTTCAGTTCGCCATCGGTTTCTTGAAGCAGGCCGACGGCCCGTGCCCAGAAGAGACTCAAGGCACCCGGATCGGGGATCGTCGTGAGTTGATCGACGGCGTGAGCGTTGAGAACTTCATCGGATTGCAGCCGCGTTTGATCGCGCTTGAAGAGCGTGTTCGCCTGCGTGAGTCGGACCGAGCCGGCGTCGATTTGCTGCCAGACAGCAGCCAGTCGCAAGGGCCAATCGAGGCCGTCCGCCGAGCGAGGAACCGAAGCGGCGGAAGCGGCCGTTGCGAGGTTGGGTAGGTCCAGTGATTCGGCCCGCGCCCGACCCGCAACCAGCGGATGCGCAAAGACGGTGGCCAGCAGCGTACCCGATTCGCCGAGCCACGCCGCGAAGTCGTCGAGTAAAGCAGCACCGGCTGGAAGCACGGTGCCACCCTTCATGGTGCCACCCTTCAACTCGGGAAAGAGCAGTCCGGCTTCGAGTGCTTCCTGAATCGGAGCGAACCCCTCGGCGTGGCCGAGAGCCGAAAGAATCGAGATGAGGTGCCCGACCTTCCAACGCGGCTGTCGGCTCAGCCCGATCACCGCGAGCAGCTTCCGCCCCGCGACCGAGAGGTCTTTGATCCGCCGATCGATCACCGGCGGATTGCTCGCCGTGCCGACCGATCTCTCCAGCAGTTCCTCGACCGGCTGGTTCGTCCGCGGGCGGATCAATTTCCCGGCGACCTGCCTCAGCAGAGGTTCGGAGTAGCGCGAAAGCGTCTGATGAACGCGGCCCGACCAGGCGTCGGAATCGGCAATTGAAAGCATTCAGGTGTTGTATGGGGTGGGCTCCCGGATGGGGTGGTCGGACGTTGTGTATCACCCGGCATTCTGTTTGACGCAACCTCCCGTTCGGTCTTAAAATGGTGAAGCTCCCCGGATACTTGTACCGGAAGCACACATCGCCCGGAACGGAAATCGCGATGGTTAAGATTGCGTGGGCATTTCTTCTGCTGGCCGCGAGCAGCGCGACCGGCGACGAGGGCCGAGCCTTGAAAATCCTGGGTCGCGGCCCGTGGCCGCACCTCCCGACGCACACCTCCGCCGGGATCGGAACCGATCGTGCCGCCATCACCCGTGTGATCCGCACTCCGGACGAGTTAGCAAAGGCCGCCGGAAGCGGCGCGGGGATCACTGCGGCGAAAGCCTTCAAGCTCTCCTCCCTCGACTTCGACAAAGTCATGATCCTCGCGATCGAGGACGGCACTCAGCCGATGGTCGGGGTGAGCGGCGGCAGTCCGCCTAGCGCTCCCTACACGGTTTCGATTGTGCGCGTCGATCGCGACGAGGAAAAGAAGGCGCTGATCGTCCACTGGCGGCGTCTACCGCGCGAAAAGGATCAAGTGTTGACGCGCCCGCTCGAAGCGGTGCTGGTGGCGCGATCCGACTTCGAGGTGAAATTCGACCGCCTGCCCGACCCGCCGGCGAAGCCTCAGGACCCGCCCGGAGGCGGCAAAGAGGTCGTGACCGTCGGCCGCGCCTTCTGGCCGGACGGATGGCCGCCGGAGGCACCGCGAAAGGAGTGGTTCGTTCGCAGCGAGGAAGAGTTGATCGATCCCCGTCTGCGCGCTCCGGAGCCGGTTCTGGAGCGGATGCGAATGGAGGCGAAGGCCCGGTATGCGAAGGCCATGAAGGTGGACGGCATCGACTTCGCGAAACGAATGGTGGTCGGGGTGAGTGGCGGCGTGCAAGCGTCCGGCAGCCTCATCGAGATCACCCGGGCCGAGATCGATGCGGCCGGTAAGACGCTGACCGTCTACTGGAAGCTGCGGCCTGCCGCGAAGGATAAGCCGGTGGCGGGGATCGCCCATCCGGCGGAAGTCGTCCTTCTCGACCGCTTCACCGGCGACATCCGGTTCAAGGAGGAACCGAAATAAATGAGTGGAAACGGGCGATACATTTTTGTTGGGAGCCTGTGGTTCAATAGTTTCCGGGCACTTCGCCACCGGCTCGCAATAGCCAATCGAGGCCGTCCGCCGAGGAGAAACAGATGCGGCGAACGCGATTGAGGACGGCTGTTCGCGTGTGAATTACCGCGTCCTCGGTTCCGGGGGCAAGTCTGGAGCGATTTTCTGAAGGGCTTCTTTCGCCGCCTGGCGGACGTGCAGATTCTTATCCCGGACCGCAGTCCGAAGGGCGGGAACTGCTGCCGCGGCTGCTGGACCGACCCGTCCGAGTGCTCGTGCCGCATCCCGGCGGACGAAGGCATCATTATCCTTGAGCGCTCCCGCGAGCACCGGCACCACGGCCTCCGCCTCCGCACTTCGTTCTGCCAACCTCCGGATTGCCTGGGTCCGGTCCGCGCTCTCGTTCGATTTCGCCTGTTCGATCAATTCGCTCGTGGATTTCGAGCCTTCACACCCGACGCAAGCGAGTAGGAAACCAGCTGCGAGGGATGGCAACATTCTCCGATCCAGCTGGGATCGAAACTCAGTAGGAATTCCCATCGACCACCTCCCCTCCGGCCCGCGTTGCCATGGCGTCGTACACCGATTGCGCAATGCTGTTCCGAATGGATCGCACGGATCCATCTCCGAGTAGGAACTGGACGCCACCAGTGTGGGCGCTCGACATCGCGTCGGCATCAGTCACGAACGAATCGTTCGGCAGATGCGGACCGCAGTGGCCGAGAACCAGTGCCGAGGCTCCGGAAAAATCTCCTGGGGATCGGACCGACGGCACTTGCGCGCCGGTTGGCACGCCCGCCCAAGTCGACAGGGACATCGTGGAGCAGCGTTCGCCCACAAAGAAGGTGCTGCTCAATCCGTCGGAAATGTCGGCCACCCTAAACCCCCGAATTCCTCGCACGAACGCGCCGGTGTGCGGAGGAGTCGAGTTGTCATCCACCCCATCGTTCCCATTGCAGGCCACATAGCTGCCTTGGGCCAGGGTCCAGGATTGCGAAGCACCGCTTGAGGTCGAAAACGTACCGATCATTCTGTCGGATGAGCACCAAAACGCTTTCAAGAAGGTTGCCCGAACAGTGGGAACGGGGGCAAGAGAACTCCCGACGGGAACGTCCAAGATGATTTGTCTCTGAAGGTTGCCTTGTTCGAGATCGTCGAGCAGGTACTCGGCCCAACCCCATCCGGGTCCGGAATCGTCGGCAGGCCAAGGGGCGGTATCGTAGTAGCCGGGCGGGAACGCCCCGGTACGATCGTGGTAGCTGTGCATCGCCAGGCCGATCTGCTTCAAATTGTTCGAACAACTCGTCCGCGCGGCCGCCTCGCGGACCTTCTGAACCGCCGGAAGCAGTAGCCCGATCAACACGGCGATGATGGCGATGACCACGAGCAATTCGATGAGCGTGAAGCCCTTCTTGCGCAGCATGATGGAGGAACTCCCAGATGATTCGATACGTGTGGAGGCACCGATCCTCAGACCGGTGATGATGTGTGCAGCGGTCGCCAGACCGGTGTCACGGATGATTGAGGGAGGCGACGATCAGACGTGTCTGGGAGGCGGGTCGAGGGGAATGGTGAAGTGCGAACTGAGGTGCGTATTGCCGAGGCGGGTGAGTTCCGTGCAGACCGGAGCCGCGAAAGGCGGCGACGCAACGACGGGAGGTAGCGCGGGCAGTTCGGCGAGCAGACCCATCGGGCTTTCACCGCGGCACTGGCGAGCCTTGAACCCGGCCACCCAAACTACTGCGGGTGGCTGTTCGCTTGAGGTGGTTGCCGACGCCAGCGCTTCGCGGTCGCGACACTTCGAACAGCCAGCCTTCTTGGGTTCCGGAGCCGCAACGGGTGCCGCCTTCGCACAGCAGCAGTTGTCGGTTGCTGCGCCGCAAGGCGCGATGCAGCCGCACGCCTTGATGGTCTTCTGGGTCTGAACCAAAGGGAACCCGAACGCCGCCACGACCTGCGCGAACACAATCACGACCGCGATTGCGGGTCGCACGGCTCGGCTCAGGGTTCGGCAAAGGCGGCGTATCATCTGTGGATCAAGGTGAGCATTTGGGCGGGTATGAAGACTATATGGGCGGGATCGCGAAGCCGCAAGCGGCGATTAGAGTCGCACCAACTCGGGAGTCGGGCAATCCGGGAGGCTCGTCTCCGCGATGAAGAGATTCCCGGCTTCGGGGCAGGTCGCTTTCATCTCGGCCGGCATCCCTTCGGTTGCCGTCGTCAGGATCAGCTTCACGCCGTCGGGCCGCTTCACGAGCAGCGGGCAGGTAACGCGCGGCGAACCGGGTGTCGTCCACTCCTCGATCATACGGCCCGAGGCGAGGTCGAAACGCACGGCGCGCCCCTCGGGCACCGGCTCGGGGTTGTAGAAGGCGATGATCGCGGTGCCGTCGCCGCAGGCGCACATGCCATCCGGGAAGCCGGGTTGATCGCGCAAGTCGAGCGCGACGCCGTCCGGCTTCGCGGTGCGGCTGCCCACCTCCGAACGGTAGCGAACCACCGTTCGCGTCGGCGTGTCGATGTCGTAGAGCACCGGCCCCTTCGCATCGCGACCGAACACCTTCCCGTTCGAACACGTCTGCCGATCCGCGAGTACCGAGATGGCCCCATCGGTAAGGGCGAATAGATACAGCGCCGCGATCGGGTCCGCGAACTTGGTGTCCTTCGTGCCGAAGACGATGGTCTTGCCGCCGGGTGCGACCTCGCCGTCGTTGATGATCGTCCGCGGGTTCGCGTCGGGGATCTTGCCGAGCAGTCGGAAGTCGTTCGTTTCCAGATCGAGCGTGCCGATCTCCTTGCCCATGCCGATGAAGACGGTGCCGGGTTTGTCCGTGGGCAGCACGAACCCGGGCCGTCCGCGCAGCTTCCAGAGGCCTTGTTCGCCATCGTCCCAGAAGCGAACTTGCAGCGTGCCGCTGGTCGCGTCCGGTGCCGTCTGGATGTTCACCCAGATCACGGCTTCGCGGCCATCGATCGCGATGGAGTGCGGGCCTTCGGGTAGGAAACCGTCCTCGTCTTCCGATGGAACGAAGACGCGAGCGGGGGTGCTGACAATCGGCATCGCGAAACTCCAGGTGCGGATGGTAGTGTACGACTCGGGGATGGTGCCGCTTGCGGCTTCGCGAATGAGGTTGTGTCATGCTCTCAGGTAAGAAAACGCTCGTCACGGGAAGCAGCCAAGGCATCGGGCTGGGAGTCGCTCAGGCGTTCGCCGTCGCGGGAGCCGCAGTCGTGCTCACTTCCGAACGGCCGCTCGCGTCGCTGATCGAGGTGCAGCGCCTGCTCAGCGACTACCCGCAGACTCGCTACATCCAGGCCGATTTGCTCGCTCCGGGAGAAGCAGAACGACTACTGGAAGAAGCCTGGGCCGCATTCCACGGGCTCGACGTGCTCGTGAACAACGTCGGCACCTACCGCGAGCCGCCGCTTCTCGAACTCACGCGCGATCACTTCGACTTCATCTTCCGGTTGAACGTCTGGACCGCAATCGCTCTGAGCCGCGAGTTCGTGAAGCGAGCGACGGCGGGTGGCCGCATTCTTTTCACGACTTCGCTCAACGGCACGCGCTCGGAGCCGCTGCACACGCTGTATGATGCCAGTAAGGGAGCCGTGAACGCCTTGGTGAGGCAGCTCGCCGTGGAACTCGCGCCCCTCGGGTTCACCACCGCGGCCGTCGCTCCCGGCCTCGTCGAGACGCCGCTCACGGATTTCGGCCTACAATCCGACCCGGCGGGAAGGAAGGCGATTCTCGAACAGATTCCCGTTCGCCGCATCGCGACGGTCGAAGACATCGCCCACTGGTACGTGTTCCTCGCTTCGGATCGGGCGTCGTATTCGACGGGTTCGATCTTCACCGTCGATGGCGGGCTCGACGCTCAGCAGATGGCCGTTCGGCCAATCGGCGACGCGGAACGGTGCTAGTACGAGTCCCGCCGCTTGCGGCTTCGCGAAGAACCCCGGTTACGAGATCGCGAAGCCGCAAGCGGCAAAACCGAGGTGCCCCGTGAGCCTCTTCCACTTCGACGAACGCACCGTTCCCGACATCCGCACGCCGTTGCCCGGCCCGACGGCCCAGGGTCTGCTCGCCCGCGATGCCGAGTTCGTTTCCGGTTCGTATACGCGAATCTATCCGCTGGTCGTGGCGCGCGGTTCCGGTGCCATCGTCGAAGATGTGGACGGCAACTTGTTCCTCGATTTCACGGCCGGGATCGCAGTCAACTCCACCGGACACTGCCATCCCGAAGTCGTGGCGGCCATCAAAGAGCAGGCCGACACACTGCTGCACATGAGCGGCACGGACTTCTACTACCGGCCGCAGATCGACTTGGCGGAACGGCTCGCCAAGATCGCGCCCGGCCCGACTCCGAAGAAAGTCTTCTTTGCGAACAGCGGAGCCGAGGCGATCGAAGGAGCGCTCAAGCTCGCCCGCTGGCATACGAAGCGAACTCGCGTCGTCGCGTTCTATGGAGCCTTCCACGGCCGCACGTACGGAGCGATGTCGCTGTCGGGGTCGAAGCTCGTGCATCGCCGCGGCTTCTCGCCGCTGGTGCCCGACATTCACCACGTCGAATTTCCGAAGGAATGCCCAGCCACCTGCGGCATCGCGAAGCCGCAAGCGGTGTGTTCCCTCGTCTCCGAAATCGAGCGCACGCTCTTCCATCGGGTCGCGCCGCCGGACGAAGTCGCAGCCATTTTCGTGGAGCCGATCCAGGGCGAGGGCGGCTACCACCCGCTGCCGAGGGGCTGCTTACCGGCACTGCGTACGCTCTGCGACCAGTACGGAATCCTACTCGTCGTCGATGAAGTGCAGTCTGGCATGGGTCGAACCGGGAAGATGTTCGCGGTGGAACACTACGGCGTGGAGCCGGATATCGTCTGTGCGGCGAAGGGCATCGCCAGCGGCATGCCTCTCGGTGCGATCATTGCGAAGGCCGAGGTGATGGATTGGCCGAGCGGCAGCCATGCGAGCACGTTCGGCGGCAACCCCGTGAGTTGTCGGGCCGCGCTGGCTACGATCGACTTGCTCGAACGCGAGTACATGGCGAACGCAACGGAGCGCGGCGAACAACTCCGGGCGGGCTTGCGAAACATCCCCAGTTTGGCGAACGTCCGCGGCATGGGGCTCATGACTGCCGCCGATGCCGCGACTCCGGCCCATCGCGACTGGATCATTCAGACCTGCTTCCACCGCGGGTTGCTGCTCCTCGGCTGCGGCGAACGCGCCATCCGCTTCTGCCCGCCGCTTTGCATCACGGCAGCACAGGTCGACACGGCACTGGCGATTCTCGAATCGGCGCTCAGCGCGTAGCGAGCTTCTTCGCCTGGCTCGGCTTCGGGCTCTCGTGCGTCTCGCGGCCCTCGCGGCGTTGGGCCAACATGAAATCGTACAGGCGTTCCGTAGCCGAGTCCCACTTTCCTGACCGGGCCTTCGCAATGATTCCATCCAAGAACGCGGCAGGGCTCTCGGGCAACTTCCCCGCGTCGCGATGCGCGTGCAACCGCTGCTCGCACTGCCCCAACTTCACCTCGTCTTTCATCCGCACCGCAGTGTACAGGGCATCGACGGTCTTAAACACATCGTCGTCCACGCCCATCTGAGGCGGTTGCGTGAAGTAGCGCAGGGCGACGAGCAGCACGGCAATCGCCGCGAGCCCGCCCAACACCCACCACGCTACTCGTGCCCGAGCGTTGGGTTCGGCCTCAGTAGTTGTCACTGAACGCCTCCCCACTATCGCGCGTCGAGAGTGCCACGAACGTCAGCGGGCTGATAAAGGTCGTAATGAAGCGGACCGAGCCGTCACCGAGTAATACGTTGCATCCGTTGCCGTGTTCGCCCCACATCTGATCGGTGTGTCCGAAGGGATCGTTCGGGGCGTGAATGATCACCTCGGGGTGATCGTGAGTATCCGGGCCGCTGTGGACTCCGACGAGGCAACCGGCCCCGTTGTTCTCGGAGGGCCACCGGCGCAGGTCGAGTCGCGGAGGTGTAACGGCTCCTGGAATCACGCCAACCCAGGTCTTATTGCTGAGCACCGAGGAATGCTCCCCGATGAAGATGGTGTTCGAGAGGCCATCGGATACCCCGGCAACCTTGGTCTTGGAGTTGCGGTAGAACGGGCCATCCGTGCGGGCGAGACGGTTGCCGTTCTCCGGGATCGGTTCGGGTATGTCGTAGTCGTAGCAGTAAGGTGTGGTGCGGCCCCAGGGCTGATGGATGCCCGCGTTGGTGACGTAATGCGAATGGGCGAAGCTGGCCTTGTTCCCGTTCGAGAGGGTGATCGGCGTGCCGTGCTCCATGTCCGCGCCGGCTTTCTGGACTTCGAAGCCATCGCTACCGCCCGTGGCCGAGGGGCAAAGGAATGTCGAGACGCGAGTCCGAGCGGGAATTGCGTTGGAGGGCGACCAACACGGCTCGTTCAAGTTGAACTGCCGATACAGGTTGTCTTGTTCGAGGTAAGGAAGAATGAAGACACCCCAGGCCCATCCGGGCGGCCCGTTTCGGTATTCATCTCCAAAACTGATCCCGTAGGCGGAGCCATCGGAGTAGGGATCACGCGTGAAGTACGCCGGGGGGAAGAGTTTGTTCACGCCCTCGAAGTTGTGGAGGCCGATGCCAATCTGCTTGAGATTATTCGCACACTTCAACCGTGAAGCGGCCTCGCGGACCTTCTGAACCGCAGGCAGCAACAGCCCGATCAAAACGGAGATGATCGCGATCACCACGAGGAGTTCGATCAGCGTGAAAGCCCGCGAGCTGAGTCGGTTCGGTTTCATGATAAGCCTCTGCGAATGAGTCGAAGTAGCCGATGTGAATCATTTTATTAGTCTAGCCTAACTCAACGTGTTAGTCCAGCGGTATGCCCGCCCTTTCTTTTGGTTTGTTCTAGGGTTCCAGCTGGAGCCCCCGCATGGTGTCCGATGCCGAGCCGTTCCTTCAACGAATTCGGGCCTTCCCGGATGAGGACGCGCACCGCCTGATTTTTGCCGATTGGCTCGAGGAGCAAGGTTTGCGAGAATCGGATCGGGCGGCGTTCATTCGCATTCAAGTCGCGCTCGCCGGTATGAACCCAGACAATGCCCGGCGAACGGCACTGCTCGCGGCCGAACGCGAACTCCTCGACATCTATCGGGCCGAGTGGGAGGAGCCAATTCGCGGCCTAGCGACCGGCCCCGAATTCCGCCGGGGGTTCGTGGAAGAAGTGAAAGTCGCGGCTCGGCAGTTCCTACGCCATGCGGACGCGATCTTTGCCGCCGGCCCCATCCGGCACGTGCATCTGCTCGATTTGGGCCAGTCGCTCGATCGGGTGATGCAGTCGCCCTTTCTCGGGCGGCTCACCGCGCTGACGGTCTTCGCGCAACATGCCGGCGAGCCGCTGGCACGGGCCGTGGCGCGCTGCTCGCAACTCGCCGGGTTGCGCGGCCTCTACCTCGGTCGCAACCGGCTCGAAGACGACGCGGCCCTGCACCTCGCCGCGTCGCCGTTTCTCACGAACTTGGTGGAACTGGATCTGGCCGAGAACGATCTCTCGGAATCGGGCGCTCGGGCGCTCGCGGCGTCGCCGCACCTCGCGGGATTGCGGAGGCTCGAACTGCGGCACAACCCCATCGGCCCCGGCGGCGCGGAAGCGCTCGCGGGCTCCGAACGGCTCGCGTCGTTGGAGCGACTCGGCCTCGGCGACACGAGCCTCGGCCTGCCGCGCCTGCACGCCTTACCGCGCATTTCGGACTTGCTGCGAATCCCCATTCTCGACTTGGCCGGCAACCGCCTCGGCCCGGCGAGTTTGAAAACGATCCTCACGCGGCCACCACACCTCGCGGGGGAAACCGGCCCGGCTCGGCTCCGTGAACTCGACCTGAGCCACAATGAGATTGGGGAACCCGGAGCCCGCGTGCTCGCGGAGTGCAAGTCGCTCGAAGGCCTCCAAACGCTCCACCTCGCGGGGTGCGGCCTCACGGATGCGGCCGCCCGACTGATCGCCAACGCGCCAAACCTCAATCGCCTCACGGCGCTCGACCTCGCCAACAATCCGATCATCGATGCCGGGTTCCGCGCGTTTCTCGAGTCGACCCAACTCCGATCGCTGCGCCGACTCATCGTGCCCCTGGGCATCTCGCCGGGCATGCAAGCCGCCCTCGACCAACGCTTCCAACGCGGCACGTCGAGAAATTCGTGACTGAGGAATGGGAGCGCGTCCGAAATGCCAATCGATGTGATCTGCTGTGGAGAACGGAGTCTACCCGATTGTCGAGAACGCGTCGATCATCTGTTCGCCGCCGTGCGCGGGATTCCCGATGAGTTGTTGACCTTGTGGATCGACCAAGAAGTCGAGAATGTCCAGTGGAATCTGCCCGATCAACATTGGCAATTCGTCGTCGAGTTCGCCCACTTCGATGCGAGCTTCGCGGCCTTGAACGGTGAGCAGCACCATGCCGTAGACGCCGAATTCGAACTTGCCGGAGGCCGTGCGCGCCGAACGCGAGCGAAACTGCTTCAACCCCAATTGTTGAATGTACCGCTTCGGCATGAGCAGCATCGTCGCACCGGTGTCGATCATCGCGTCGGTGATTGTCACCCCGCGAACGTCTTCGGGTTGGCGTTGATTTTTGAAGACCTCGAAGAGGTCGTCCAGGTTTTCGACCTTCGCCGTGACGAGTACCTTCCCCATCGTGTCGATCTCCATGCGAAGCCCCCCTTGTTTTTCTCATCATAACACATCCAGGACACGGCGGAAATTAATGGCTTCGACCGTCAGGTGGGCCGTATCGACGATGGTCGGGAAGTGCGGGTCGACCCAGCCGCGCTCGGCGGCTTCGGCCCATGATGTGCCTAGGGGAATGTCGACCGACTTGAGCAGAATGAGACGCGAAGCCCCATGAACGATCGCGGCTCGTGCGGCAATCGAATCGGAGGTGACGTTCCAAGAGTGGGGAAGTTCGGACTCGAATTCGGCGGCATTAAGAATGGTTGAAGTGATACCGAGACTCTTGAGGAAGTTACCGGCCAAGTTCATCGCGTACAGCGCGAGCCAGTGCGAGTGCACTTCGCCGAGATGGTGCAGAGCGTCGAGTTTCCGCACCGCGTCCGCAAACGCCCCGCCGCCAGGAACGACGAGTACTTGTTCGTCGAGTGAGTCGAGAAACGAGCGGAGACCTGGGCCGAGTCTCGGTTGGTCGTAGAGGCTGCCGCCGACTTTGACGACGATCATGGTCGGCGTTCCGTGGCGAGTACAGCGAGGGCGTATGCCGGGGCGCAGGCAGAGACCGTGGGGCCGAGGACACTCTTCAAGTAGACGCGATCTTGGAATTCGATGGGAAGCAACAATCTGTTCATTGGTTCTCGTTCGCGATATTCAAAGAGCTTGCGGACGAGAAAGTCTCCTGAGCCCGAGACGAGAAATATCATTTCATGAGGTTTCTTCGCCAACCGCTCGAGTGTGGACTGCAACATCAGCGTGAGACTCGTATTGAGTTGATCCAGAATATCGTCGTGAATTTCTTGTGAGAATCGCTTGGCATCTTCGATCGTCATCAGTTCCGAATCGCTGCACTGCATTCGTGTAATCCTGGCGTGGGCACGGGATTGAGTCGCGGGTTTTCCATCGGCGGTATCGGCGTCGCACTGATTCTCAGGGATCATGCCGAGGAGCAAATAGACATCGAGTGTTGTAGCGAATAGTTCGGTCGCAACCTTGCGCCCAAGAATCGCGCAGATTGGCGTTCGGCGCACACCGAAATACAAGAGTTCCTGATGGGCAAGGCGTTCCGGATCAGTGCGTCCCACCGTCACGATCTTCCCATCAAAGAACGGGATGATGTCGGTGGTTGTCGAACCGATATCCAACAGCACAGCAAATCCCTTCGGCACATATCGTTCTAAATAGGTCGCCAGTGCATGCCAGTTCGCCGCGGCCACCTTCATGTGATCCCGCCGCGATTCCTCCACACTCACGAACGCACTATCCGTACTCCACACCCGCACGGACCGCCCCTTCGCCGCAAAGGCCACCGCATCCAGGATCGCGTTCACGCCCTCGCGCTTCGTCTCGTAGCAATCGCACAACTCGCCCGTCATCGTGACAGCAAGTTCCTCCGCGTCCGGAAATTGCCCCACCAGATCGGCGAGAGAAGCCGGCAGCTTGTCCGGTTGCTTCCACAGCGCGAACGGCACCGAGACCGCCCGTTTGTCCACGGTCGCGGCCTTCAGGTTCGCCCCGCCGATGTCGAGTCCTAGAACAAGTGGTGTCATCGTACCCGCAAAGATACAGGATGCGTGGATGCCCCGCTACCTCGTCGGAATCGACCTCGGAACTACGAACACGGCGCTCGCCTACGTCGATACGGCGTCGAAGGCGGCCGGCGGGCCGAAGCTGCACACCTTCCTCGTGCCGCAGGTCGTGTCGGCCGGCGAAGTTGAGGCGCAGGAACTGCTGCCGTCGTTCCTCTATCTGCCGGGCCCGCACGACCTCGCGCCCGGTTCGATCAACCTCCCGTGGAGGAAGGACCCGCCGGAAGCCGTGGGCGCGTTCGCCCGCAATCACGGTGCGAAGGTGCCGGGCCGGCTCGTGTCCAGCGCCAAGTCGTGGCTCTGCCATCCCGGCGTGGATCGCACCGCGCCGCTGTTGCCGTGGGCGGGGCCGCCCGACGTGCAGCGGCTTTCGCCGCTCGACGTCTCGGCACGTTACCTCAGGCACCTCGTCGAGGCGTGGAACGCCGTTCCCAATCGCAAGCCCGACGACCGGCTCGAAGAACAGACCGTGGTCATCACGGTGCCGGCCTCATTCGACGACGTGGCCCGCAACCTCACCGCCGAGGCCGCGAAGCAAGCCGGGTTGAAGCACGTCACACTTCTCGAGGAACCGCAGGCCGCGTTCTACGCGTGGCTCGGCACGCACTCGCCGCAGGAAGCGGGGCTGTTGAAGCCGGGCATGCGCTGCCTCGTCGTGGATGTCGGCGGCGGCACCAGCGACTTCAGCCTGATTCGCGCGGTCGAAGAGCACGGCGAGTTCGGCTTCGTCCGCGACGCCGTCGGCGAGCACCTCCTCCTCGGCGGCGACAACATGGACCTGGCGCTGGCCAAGTCCGTCGAAGCGAAGTTGCCAGGGAAGTTGGATGCCGCGCAGTTCGGGTCGCTGGTGCAGGCGTGCCGCGACGCGAAGGAAGCCTTGCTCGCGAAGCCCGCGCCGCCGAGTTTCCCGGTCACGGTGATGGGCAAGGGGCGTTCGGTGGTCGGCGGCGCGGTGTCGATCAACGTGACGCCGGCCGACGTGGCCGCGACGCTGAACGACGGCTTCTTCCCGCAGGTGCCGTTCGACGCGGAGCCGCTCCGCGGTGCCCGTGCCGGGCTTCAAGAGATGGGTCTGCCTTATGTCTCCGATCCGGCCGTGAGCAAACACTTGGCGGCCTTCTTGAAACAACAAAGCCCCCCCATGGAAATGGGGGGGCTTTCACCCGTTGATGCCATTCTCTTCAATGGAGGAGTCTTCCAGCCGCAGGTTCTCCGCGATCGCGTGGTCGACGTGATGCGGCCGTGGTTCGACGACAAAAGATGGCAGCCGCTGATTCTCACGAGCCCGTCGCTCGATCTCGCGGTGGCCTGGGGCGCGGCCTACTTCGCCTGGCTGCGCCACTCCGGCGGCAAACGCATCGGCGGCGGCATCCCCCGCTCCTACTACATCGGTGTGAACCGCGAGGGGGAAGCTTCCCGAAACCTCGACGTCCTCTGCGTCGTGCCGCGCCGTCTTCAAGAAGGCGAAGAGATTCGCCTCGCGCAGCCGGAACTCGAACTCGCGCTCGGCCAACCCGTCCTCTTCCCCCTCTACACCTCGACCGTTCGCGGCGACGACAAGCCCGGCGACGTGCTTCAACTTTCGCCCAAATCGCTGCTCCAACTCCCGCCGCTGCACACGGTCCTGCGCGGGGGCAAGCGAGCCGGCGCGAAGTCCGTTCCCGTCACGCTCGCGGCCAAATGCACTGAGATCGGCACGCTCGAACTTTACTGCGTGTCCAAGGAAGGCAACCGCTGGCGGCTCGAGTTCAACGTCCGCGATGTGCTGCGCGAAGCACCAACCCGCGAGGAAGGCGAAGCCGACTCGCAGGCGTCCGTCGTGGTCGACGTCTTCCCCGAGGAGCGGATTCAGCAGGCGGCCGCGCTCCTGGCATCGACGTTTGGCACAGACTCGACACTCACCCCACAAGACCTCACCAAGGAACTCGAAACCTCGTTGGAAGCCTCGCGTGGGAATTGGCCTACGGGGCTGATTCGCCGGCTCTGGGAGTTCCTGGAACTGCACGCCGAGGGGCGCGGGAAGTCGCCGGCCCACCTGGCTCGTTGGTACAACCTCGTCGGCTTCTGCCTGCGGCCCGGCTTCGGCGACCCCGTCGATCGCTACCGCGTCGAGTCGCTCTGGAAGCTCATCACCGCAGCCGCGAGTTGCACGGCCACAGGCCCCAAGAAACCGACGCTCCCCGAAGGGGGAGCCGATTACTGGATCATGTGGCGGCGCGTCAGCGGCGGCTTGAACACCGCACTTCAACAGGCGCTCTTCGCGCGCCTCCGGCCGACGCTGCTTCCCGCGAAAGGGAAGCCGTTCTCGAAGCCGCCGGCCAACGAGTACGCCGAGATGTGGCGAGCCGCCGCCACCCTCGAACGCCTCGACTCCAAGACCAAAGAGAACCTCGGCACCGCGCTCGTGAAGCAGTGCAAGAAGGGCCCGGCCCCCGTCTATGGCTTCTGGTCGATCACGCGGCTCGGTGCCCGCGTGCAACTTTACGGGCCGCTGAATTCGGTCGTGCATCCCGAGATCGTCGAAGGTTGGATCGAGCAGTTACTCCCGTTTGAACCGAGCAACGAAAGCGAACGGAGTGCTTGGCTCTTCTGCCTAAGTCAACTCGCTCGCCGCAGTGGATTGCGAGCGATCGATGTCTCCGATCACGTCCGCGACCGCGTGCTTGCCGTGCTGCGCGCCAACCCGTGCCCGGCGTCTTGGAAGCGCATGGTGGAAGACGTGCTTCAGGCGGAAGGCGAGGAGCAATCGCGGCTCTTCGGCGAATCGCTGCCCATCGGCCTCCGGCTCACGCAGTAGCCGCTCGGGGCACCGCACTGATATAATTTGGATCGATCGACCTTCAACGAGTGAACCCATGCCCCCCATCGAAGATGACGACGACCGCCCGCGCTCCCGCGACCGGGGAAGTAACGACGACGACGATCGCCCGCGCCGCCGCAAGCGCCGCGACGACGACGACTTCGACGATGAACCCCGCAAGAAGAAGTCCGGCGGCAGCACCGTCGCGATCATCATCATCGTGGTGATCGTCGTCATCCTCGGCTGCGGCGGGCTGGTCGCAATCGGGCTCCTGCTTCCGGCCGTGACGAAGGTTCGCGAAGCCGCCGCGCGCATGAGCGAAATGAACAACATGAAGCAGGTCAGCCTCGGTGCGCTCAATCACGCCGCGGGTAACAATCAATTGCCGCCCGCCGAGGGCCGCGTGAGTTGGCGGGTTCACATCCTGCCCTACGTCGAACAGGACAATGTCTACCGGCAGTTCAACCTCAACCAGGCCTGGAACGAAGGTCAGAATCAGCAAATCGCGAGCGTTCTCATCAAGACCTACGTTTCGCCCCTCGACGAGCCCGGCACCACGCAGACGCACTACCGTACCTTCACCGGCCCCGACACCATCTACGACCCCAAGTTGATGAAGGGCGCGGTGTTTCCGAGCTACATCATCGACGGCACGTCCAACACGATTTTCGCAGTAGACACGACGGAGATGATCCCCTGGCCGCAGCCGAAGGAAATCCCTTTCACCCCGAACGGTTCGTTCCCAGAACTCGGCCACGCGAAGCGGGCGCAGGGTCTCGCGGCACTCTGCGACGGCTCGGTGAAAGCCTTCGAGAAGAAGGCCATGAACGCCAACCTCCTCCGCAGCCTCGTGACGGCCAACGGCGGCGAAGCCGTCGGCGATTGGTGACGTCGCGTCGCCTGGGCGCCGTACAGACGAGCCCGTGGTGGGCCTTCGCCGTGGATGTCGCGGCACTGACTTTGCTCGGCTTCTCGTATCCGCGCGGCGAGCGAAGTCCTTCCGCTTTTAAATCAACATTCGTGAAATGGATCGGCGGCGTCGCCGTGTTATCTATCGGAGTGATGCTCGGAGCAACCGCCGTCTACGGTTCACCCGAAGCGGCTCTCGCTCGACTTCGCGGCGACTCGCTACTGGTCGAACCTCATCTCGACCTCGGTGCCGGTAAGCCCGGCAGCATCCTCGAAGCCAACGCGACCATCCGTAACGTCAGCGATCATCCGATCCGGCTGGTCGGTGGAACCTCGGACTGTTCGTGTACATCCATCCGCGATTTGCCCGTTACCATCGGCCCGGGTGAATCGGCTTCGGTCGGAATTCAGATGAACGTACCTCCGGCAGACGGTGGCCGGTTATCGCGCACGGTGATTTTGCGAACCGACGATCCGTCTCATCCGATCTTGCGGTTCGCAATTGGGTGCCGGGTCGAGTGACCTGGCGGAGTTTCCATTTCTTCAACGGAGAACGTGATGTCTGGACTCTATGGTTTCGCGTCCCGGCTTTCGGGATGCATGGCTGGCTTGTGCGCGATTCTCGCGCTGTTGGCGCTGCCCTCGCGGTCGCAGGCCGACACGCTTTCGGACTGTGAAGCGTGCTGCCAGAGCAAGGGACTGACTGGACAAGAGTACTCGTGGTGCGTGAGTTACTGCATGCAGGGTTACCCCCCGTGCGGTGCGGCCAATCCTCCCAATTGCGGGACCGGCAACCCCGACTGCAACACTTACACGGTGCCAGGAGATTGCGAGCCTGGGTTCAACAACAAGTGTTTCCTAAGCAATCCGGCGTGCGGTTGTCGATGGAGGCCAGCTGGCACCTATCCTCCGGTCAACAAGTGTTTTTGTCAGCTTATATAGTGCAATCGTTCTTGAATGGCTAGCTCAAACACGATCGGAGACTGCCATGATCGGCCGCCGCTTTTTGCTCATGGGTTCACTATTAACTGCATTTATTACCTCGGTGGAAGGGCAGGATCGGAGTACGGACCCAGCGCAGGTACGACAGGAGATCTACGCTTCTTGGAGCGCAGCAGAGACGTCGATCAAAACGTGTCGCGTAATCGAGGTTTCCCAGCACTACAGAACGCGCGATGGTAAAGCGTTGAGCCTATTCTGGACGCAGACGACCCGAGTCGTACTCACTGAAGATCGCTACTCGTTTGAGACCTTTCGAACTGAACCAGATCCGGTGGGTACGAAGGAAGTCGAACGACTTCTTTCCAATAGCCAATACAACGCGACGATCCTGAAGTCGAAGCCCACGAGCGCATGGACGCTGAAAGAACACAATCCGGACAAGATCGAAACGCATTCGTTCCGTCGCGATCTCATACTTCCGTGGACGAGATTGTTGAACGTCCAACTCGCCGACTTGATGAACAATCCACTCATCTCACTCGTCCGAGCCGAAAGGCCTGGCGGGACGATCGTACGACTCCACTTCGTTCGTACTGCGGGTGGCGATCCCGTTTCTGAATCAATCCGTGCGGGTTACATCGATTTCGACGAAGCTCGTTATCATTGTGTCGTCGGTTCTTCCATCGCCATGAAATCGAAGTTTAGCGAATGGCTGGAGACATGCTCCTGCGAGTACGCTCCAGGTGCGGGAGTTCCCGTCTTGAGCAAGGCCGTTTTCGAGAGCCCCGATATCAGGTCTGAAAAATTCGGCAACCACGGAAGCCGTGAGGTTCGAACCTATGATATTGCTTACAACTTGGTTATTCCCGACGACGAATTCTGGCTGAGCCACTATGGGCTTCCTGAGCCGGTTGGGGTGATCCGCGAGAGACGAACGCCTCGCTATCTTTGGTTCTTGGCGGCGGGGGGAGTATTCGTGGCCTTGGCAATCGGGTTTCGTTATCTCGCACGTCGCCGAAGTGCAACCGCTGCTGCGGAGAAGCCCCATGCATCCCCGCCGTAATCGTGGCGCATTCACGCTCATCGAATTGCTGGTCGTGATCGCCATCCTTGCGATCTTGGTCGTGCTGACGCTCGCGGCTGTGTAGCGGGTTCGCGAAGCCGCCGCACGAGCCAAGTGCCAGAACAACGTTCGGCAACTCACCATCGCCCTGCATCAGTATCACGATATCAACGGAGCCTTCCCGCAAGGCCATCGGCCTTTCTCCCTCTTTCGGCAACAACCGCTCTCCGGATGGTCGCTCGCCATTCTGCCGTACCTCGAACAGCAGGCGATTTACGATCGCGCAATCGCGGACTACCGCGCCGCCTTCTTGCCGTTCCCGCCCAACGTCCACTGCGGACTCAGCACCGTCGTTCCGGTGTTCACCTGCCCGAGCGATGGCCGAATCGCGACGGCACAGGTGTCGCAGCGGACCAACACATTGGCCGCGTTCACCTCGTATCTGGGCGTCTCGGGGCGCGACTCCATCACCGCCAAGGACGGGATGCTGTTCCAGGCTTCGCACACCAGTTTCGCGGACGTTGCCGACGGTTCCAGCAACACGCTGTTGCTGGGGGAACGGCCGCCGAGCGCGGACTTCCAATTCGGGTGGTGGTACGCGGGAACGGGTCAGCGGGTGACGGGGTCGGCGGACATCGTGCTCGGCGTCCGCGAGCCGAACTTGCAACTCATCACGAGTGGCTCGCCGTGCGGGCCGGGAAATTATCCGTTCATGCCGGCCACGGGGTTGAACGACCCGTGTGGGATGTTTCACTTCTGGAGCCCGCATCCGGGCGGGGCGAACTTCGCGTTCGCGGATGGCTCGGTGCGTTTCCTGCGCTACTCGGCCGATTCGATCATGCCGGCACTGGCGACCCGCGCCGGTGGCGAAGTCGCTGCACCTCCCGATTGATTAAAATGACCAGTATGC
>JAYTUG010000344.1:0-23210 GCA_043744695.1 Gemmataceae bacterium | reverse complement strand
CGGTCTTGCCACTGCCGGTGACGCCGTGGAGTAGGAAGGGGCGATACCCGGCTGTGAGCGCGGGGCGAACTTCGTCCCAGGCGCGCACCTGATCGGGGTTCATCTCGATGTGCGGGGAGCGCTCTTCGGTCTCTTCGTCGGCACCGTGGCTCGATTCGATTCGTTCGTTGAACTTGCGAACGAGCCCCTTGCGAACGAGGCCGGACACGACGCCGGGTCCGCACTTCGCAAGGCGGCAGAGCATTCCCTGTTCGACGGCCCGCGCCTCGTGTTTGAGGCAATCGAGCGCGATCTTCTGCTGCGGGCTGACGGTGGGAAGTGGGTTGGGCAACTGATCCGTGGGAACGGCTTCGACGAACACGGCTTGCCTCGTACCGGCGTTCTCGCGCACTCCGGCCGGCACCACTGCGTGCAGCACCTGCCCCCACCCGCAGAGGTAGTAATCCGCCATCCAGCGGGTGAGTTTCATGAGGTGGTCGTCGACGAGGGCTTCGTCGTCGATGACGCGGGTGATGGCCTTCACGCTGCGTTCGGGTGCCTCGGTGGCGACGCGGACGCAGAACCCGGGGATGCCGCGATCGCCTTTGCCGAAGGGCGCTTCGACGCGCTTGCCGACGGCGACGTTCGCGGCGAGCCGATCCGGCACGGCGTAGGTGTACGCGTGATCCATGGGCCGATCGAAGACGATCTCGGCGAAGAACGACGCGGGTTCCGGCGAGGCGTGAACCTCGAGGTCGTCGTCGAACGTGAAGAGCGAACGCGGCACGTCCATGGTAGCCATCATTCTACCGTAGCCGTGCCAGCTCTACGCCAAGATGTCCTTCACCAGGTTGCCGTAGGGGAACAATGGCGTCCTGAAATCACCCGCCCGCGCATCGTCCGGGTTCCCGAAACGCTTCGTTTTCTTCTCCAGATGCGCGAGGCCGGCGTCGAGTTCCGATTGCCGCGGCCGGGCTGTCGAAGGGAATCGCGGTCACAATCCATGCCTCCGGTCAATTCGCGGGTTTAATGTAGTCGCCGCGCATGAAGCCGCTGTCGGCGGGCGGCAAATAGCGAATGTCGAGGTCCGGGGTTTCCATCCGCTTCCCCTTCACGCGGGCTTCCAGCACGCAATCGAGGATGCCGCCGGTGAGCAAGTTTCGCTCGATGGGGTACGGCGGCTTGCCCGTGGTCAGGAACTTCTCGACGTGGGAAGTGAGTGCTTCGAGGAACGCGGCTCCGGGCGGCGGAGGCAGATAGAAGAGCGTGGAAGATGGCTTCTCGCGGCCGGCCACCTTCGCGGCAAAGGTCTCGTCCGCGACGTGGCCATCGAGTTGCAGCACGGTCGCCTTCAAGCCATCGAGGTATTCCAGGTGGAAGGCGATGGGCCCGGGGAGGAAGTTGCCCCAGTTGCTGGGCCGCTGGAAGCGGCGGCAGTTGGCGCGAATGTCGCCGGCATTGCGAGACGGACTGCGGCCGATCGCGTGTTCGAGCAAGTCCCACGACCAGAGGCCGTCGTCCGCGGCCTGCCAGACGGCGTCGCCTTGCAGGCACGTGACGGCCTTGACGCCTTGTTGAGGCGCGGGCGCTGCCGCGCTCGGCTTCGCGGACTCCGCCTCGCGGCTAATCGGTAGCCCTTTTTTCAGCGGGTCGAGTTTGATCTCTCGACGCTCCACCATGCACTGGAGCGCTTCGAGCGCGTGGATGCCGTAGATTTCGAGTTCGCCGCGCGAGGCGAGCAGAGCGGCTTCCAACTTCACGTTCAGCGGCAGTTCCAGTTCCGGTTGTCGCCACGTCACCGGTAAGCTCGAGCCGGCCATCAGCGGGAACTTCATCTTCTTCGCGGTCGCCACCATGTCGGCGGCCTTCGCGCGGTCGTAGCTGAGGTGCTTGTCGCAGAACACGGGTACGGTGCGTCCGGACTTCTCGAAGACCTTCACGATCTGCTGGAAGTACTCGTGTCGCGGGTAGAGCTTCTGGCCCTTCGCGTTGTACGGGTAGTCGCCGTGTTCGCAGATGAGGAGCACGCCATCGACGGCGAGCTTGCCGGTGCCGAGCGTGAGCGCGTCTTCGATGGAAGGGGACAGGCGGAAGCCGTGTTCCTTGGCGAGGTCGAGGCTCAGGTCGTTCTTGTGCTGCTCGACGCAGACGCTGGCGACGCCCTGTTCGGGGAAGTGGTGTTCGTCGCCGACCAAATAGCCATCGAGGAAGCGACCGGCGATGTGGTAGGCGTGCGAGAGGTACCAATAGACGGAGCAGACGACGGCGATCTTCTTCTCGGCAGGCTTGGCTCGCTTGGGCGGCCGCGTGCGGAGCGAATCGGCACGGGTGAAAGAAGCAGCCCCCGCGAGTGCCGCGGCGGCCAAGAACGAACGGCGAGATGGGATCATGATTGGCTCCAGAATCGCGAGAGCGATTCTGGCTTCAATCTATTGTTCTCAAGGCCCGACAAACAACCCGGCCCCCGGTTCCCTCTCTACACTCGACTGCTTACAATTCCCACTTCACCCGCCCGCGACTCCGAGGCAACCGAACCCAACATGCCTGCCGCGCCGAAAGCCAACCTCAACCCGGACGACATCTCCCTCGCGGACCTCCAGGCCGAAGCCGAGACGCTCCGCACGAAGATCAATCGCTTCCGCGAATCGCTCGGCCGCTTCTTCGTGAACAAGCAAGAGATCATCGACCTGATGGTGGTCGCGGCCATCGCGCAGGAACCGCTCTTGCTCGTCGGCCCGCCCGGCACCGCCAAATCCGACCTCATCGTGAAGTTCAAGGACGCACTCGGCGTCAGCGAGGCCGATTACTTCGAGTACATGCTCACGCGGTTCACCGAACCCAGCGAAATCATCGGGGCCATCGACATCAAGGAACTCCGCGCCGGCCGCTACATCCGCAAGAAGGAAGGCAAACTCCCCACTGCCCGCATCGTGTTCCTGGACGAAATCTTCAAATCGAACTCGGCCATCCTCAACATCCTGCTGACGATCATCAACGAAAAGAAGTTCTACCAGGAAGGCAAACCCGAGGCGGTGCCGCTGCGGGTGATGTTCGCGGCGACGAATGAAATCCCCGAGCAAGGCGAACTCGCCGCACTCAAGGATCGCTTCGTGCTCAAGGTGCAGAGCCGCTCGGTGCAAGACGAACACTTCGAGCAACTCATCGACATGGGCTTGCAGAACGAGGCGTATAAAGGGCTGAATCAGAAGCCGTGGGTCGAGGGGCACTGCACGCTAGACGACCTCGTGAAAGCCAACCGCTACCTCACGTTCCTCTTCTCCCGACGCACCGGCAACGGCCTCGGCGAAGAGCAAAACGATCGGCAAGTCTTCTTCCCGCCCGACGTCTTCCGCGAGTATCAGCGGCTCGTGAAGACGCTCGTCCGCGAAGATGAAATCTTCATCAGCGATCGCAAGCTCGTGAAGTTGTACAAGCTCTTCCGCGTGCGGTCCTGGCTGCTCTCGGGCGGCACGGTGAGCCGCGACGACCTGCGCTTGCTCGCCTACTTGGGCGAAACCGAATCCGAAATCGACCACCTCCGCGAGAAGGTGCCGCAACTGCTCGGCGACGGATGAGCGAAGGCCAGCGAGCGAGCGCTCGCCGACCTCTCTCCCGTTCTTATTCCACCGACTTCTTGAAGTCGGCCAATGCGGCCTCGGCGTCCTTCTTCGCCGCATCGATCTTCTCGACCGCCACGGCCTTCAGTTCGTCGCACTTCTTGGCGAAGGCCTCGCGCTTCGCGGTGGCCTCCTTGACCTTTGCGTCGAGCTTCGGCTTCTCGTCGCCGGCGGCCTTCTCGGCCTTCGCCTTCAGATCCGCGATCTTCCGATCGAGCCCGTCGAGTTGCACTTTGTACGCCGTCACGGCTCGATCGCGTTCGGCCGCGGTCGGCGTCGCGTCTTGCTTCAGATTGCAGCCCACGGCCAGGCCGAGGAACATCGCCGCCGCGCAGCCCATCGCACACGTTCGCAACATGGAACGATCCTCCAACGAGTTTGGGAAGTGAGAACACGGTACTGGGTGAACTGAGGTGACCGGTCGTGAGAGGCGAGTCGCACCCGCCTTCGCCCCTCAAGAAAAGAGAGTCCGACGGGAAGCGTTTATTCCAGGACAATTCGCGAATTGCTACTCGTCAGGAATGGAATCTTACGTTGTGAGCCGACTGGATCGCGGGCATCTTTCACCCTCTTCCCGCCGGGGGAGGGGCGGGCTTCGAAGGGAGTGCCCCTCACCCGCCATGCCGATGCATTCGCATCGGCATGGCGACCTCTCCCCAACGGGGAGAGGTGTGGCGTTATGCCTTTCTCCACGGTGTCTTTCCTTCCCGGACCTTTGTTAGCCGCGTGAGAGTTGCGAGGTGATGGGCAGCGCGGGTCTGCGTCCCTTCCATCCGATCGGTCGTCCGGCGAAGCGTCGGGCCAGTGCGTACCACTGGATGGAAAGCAGAGCGACGATCCCGACCGGATGCAGGATCGCGCCGAGCATCGATTGCCGATAGCGGATCGCACAGGCGAGCCGCGGCAGTGAGGCGAACGCCGATGCCGCGAGAATGAGTGGCTCCCCCAGGGCAACGAACAGAAGCGCGAACGGCAGAACCTGTCCGCCGAGGAGCATCGCCGTCCACGGCAAGATCGCCTTTGCGCTTCCCATTCCCTCGTGGGCGTTCTTCGCGAAGCCGTTCCACGTCGCGATTCCCGAGCGATACATGCGGCAGACGGCGAGGTCGGTCGCGTCGCAGATGTCCGTGGGAATGCCGGCCTCGCGGTAGGCTCGCGGGAGCGTGAGGCCATCGTGCAGCGAGGACTTCACCGCTTCGTGTCCACCGGCTCGGTCGTAAGCTTCGCACGTCGTCAGGAACCACTGCCCGCAACCGGCCCCGAAGCTCGCACGGAGCGACGTTCGCATCCCGATGATCGGCAGGTAGCTCAAGAGCAGCCAGTTGATCAGCGGGATGATCAGCCTCTCCAGGAAGGTGCCGGTCTCCTGGCGCGGAAAGCCACTCACCAGCCCGGCCTGAGATGTCTCAAGAAAAGCGGCCATGCGAACGAGAGCATCCGGCGCGAGCCGCACGTCGGCATCGAGGAACGTGAGGATCGGGAAACGAGCCAGTTTCGAGAGGGCGAAACAGGCGTGCTGCTTGCCGCACCAACCGGCCGGCAGCGGCGGCGCGGCTTCAACCCGCACGCGGGAATCCTTCCTCGCAATCGCGCGGACGATTTCTACCGTGCGATCCTCGGAGTGATCGTCGAGCACGATCGCTTCCAGTCGGACGTCGCGGGAGGCGAGCACCGCTTCGACGCACGCCGCGATGGATTGCTCTTCGTTCCGGGCCGGGATCAGGACGGAAATTTTCACGCTGCTCGCCGCTTCGCGATTCGGCGCTCGACGAAACAGAAAGGCGTTCCACGCGTAAAGCAGCGCCGGCACCAAGGCCAGTACGAAGGCCGTCGCCGCGAACACTTCCAGGATCATGGCCGCACCTTCATCGCGGCATCGTGGGAGGGATCGAAGCGTTCGCCGCGCAGCCAAGCCTTCAGGCGCCGCCACCAATCGTAGACGCCGCCAACACCGGCTCGCCCTTCGATCAAGGTTGTGAACTTGGCCGGGTTGCGACTCATCGCCTCGGCGTTCAAAATGTCGAGTGTCTCCGTCAAAGCATCTTCGATCAACTGCGTCCATTGTTTGCCATCGAGGCCGGGATGCTCGGCAATCGAGATCGGTTCGCCGAACCGCGCCAGCGCCTCGGGGCTGCGTTCGTTCCAGAAGGAATATTCGATGGCCAGCGGGAGCACCAATCCTCGTTCGAGCCGAGCCGCGAGGTGGCCGACGCCGGAACGCAAATTCAAGGGCCGTTCTCGCACATCGGTGAATCGGCCCTGCGCCGTCACCCAGAAGGCACGATTGGGCTCCGAGAGAATCGCTTGCCCGATTCGCAAAAAATCCGCGGCTCCGCGCAAGCTGCGTCGATCGACGCCGATGAAGCCGAGGTGCTTGAAGAAGGCGTAGCGGTTGACGGCCACGGCATCGATGGCCGCGAACTGATCCAGCCGCTCGCGGCTTCGCGATTGCAACTCCAACCCCAATCGCGAAGCCGCAAGCGGCAAAGCGAGCCGATTGCTCAGCACGATGCCGATCAGCGGATCCCACCACGACGAATGATTGAGCACCACGAGAATCGGTTCATCTGTAATCGGAAGCGCAGCGCTGGAACGCGAAAGCCGCACGGCGTGCATGTGCTTGCGAACGTAGCGCGTGCAGTAGCGGCGGAAGCCGCGGATGAGCCAGTCCCACCGGTGCGGCAGCGCGACGGGCTCGCGTCGAGATGTTCGCGTGAGCGTGCTCATGCGGTGTGCTGCAATTCGGGAGTCGCGGTTCGAGGTGCGACACCGTCCTTGTCCAACGAATCCGCGGCAATCCACCCCGACATCAACACCATCGGCATGCCGGGGCCGGGGTGCGCCGCGCCGCCGGCGAGGTAGAGGCCTTTCACGTCCGGCGAGCGGTTCGCCGGCTTGAACGCACCGAGCCATTTGCCGTGGCTCGCCAAGCCGTAGATCGCGCCGTTGAGTACGCGGTAGCGGTCGTGAATGTCTTGCGGCGTCAGTGCCGATTCGTAAACGATTCGCTCCTCGAGGTCCGGCATCCGGCCCGTCGTTTTCAACTTGTTCAAGATCGCGCGGCGATACTCGGGAAACATCGCCTTCCAGTCGTGGTGCGGCCTCAGGTACGGCGTGTGAACGAGAACGTAGAGGGCCTCGCCACCAGGGGGCGCGGTGTCGGGTTCGGTGCAACTCGTGGCCGCGAGGTAGCAGGTGGGATCGGGGGCCGGCTCGCCCTTCTTATAGATGAAGTCGAACTCCTCCTCGGGATCGCGCGAGAAGACGAAGTCGTGGTGGAGCAGGTGTTCGTAGCGTTTTTTGAGGCCGAGGTAGAGCACGACGCCGGAGCAGGCCGGCTCGTACTTGCGACGTTTCGCAAATCGCATGGCGGCCCGCGGTTCGTTCAGAAGTTCGGCGTGGGTACGAACGCTGTCCGCGTTGGAAACGATCGCGGCGAGCGGGATGCGTTCGCCGTCTTCAGTCTCGATTCCGCGAACGGCGGTATCGGCGAGGATGCGTTTCACGCCGCAGTTGGTATGCAATTCGACGCCGAGTTCCTCGGCGAGTTTCGCGAGCGCTTCGGGCACGGCGCGGGTGCCGCCGCGCGGATACCACACGCCCTCGCTCGTCTGCATGTGGGCGATGGCACACAAGATCGCCGGCGAGGCCGCCGGGCTCGAACCGACGTACTGCGTGAAGTGATCGAGCATCTGAGCGACGCGCGGATCGGGGTTGAACTTCCGCACCGTGCCGGCGACGGAGCGGCCCATGCGCATGGCGAGTACGTCGGCGAGGATCTTCGGCGAGAACCCGGCTTTGAAGTCGATCATGTCGCGGATGCCGCCGATCGACTTCCAGAAGTAATGCTGCTCCGAGATGCGGTGCAGGCGTTCCGAGAGTGCGATGAAGTCGCGATAACCCGGGCCGATCCGCGCCGCCATCGTTTCGACGTCTTCTTCGAGGTCGAGGACGCTGCCGTGGTCGAAGAAGCAGCGCCACTGGGGATCGAGTCGAATCAGGTCGAGGTAGTCTTCGAGCTCGCGGCCCGCTTCCGAAAAAATGCGCCGCAGCACGGAAGGCACGGTGAGGATCGTGGGCCCCATGTCGAAGCGGAACCCGGCTTCGTTCAACACGGCAGCCTTGCCGCCGAGCCAGGCACTCTTCTCGAAGAGCGCCACTTTGTAGCCGCGGGCCGCGAGGACGCACGCCGAGGCGAGGCCACCGAGCCCGCCGCCGATGATGCCGATGCGGGATTCTCTCTTCAAGTCACTTCTCCACAAACAGCCGCGTGAGGTCGCGATTCCTTCACGACTTCGCACGAGGAAGTGTCGAACCCCAGATCGTCGAGCAGGAGGCGCGAGGTGATGCGGGCCGATTCGTAGATCACGGGCAGGCCGCTGCCGGGGTGCGTGCCGCCACCAACGAGGTAGACGCCATCGAGGTCTTCGAAGCGATTCCGCGGCCGCAGGTGGAGCATCTGCTTCAGCGTGTGGGCTAAGTTGAAGGTCGCGCCGCGGTACACGGAATAGCGGTTCTCCCAGTCGTTCGGAGTCACGATCTTCTCGAAGCGAATGCGGCGTTCGACGTCCGGCAGCCCGAGCTTCCCGAGTTGGCTCAGCACCTTCGCGCGGAAGCGCGGCGTCTCTTTCGACCAGTCGATGTTCTCGTGCTGATGCGAGACCGGAGCCAGCACGTAGAGCGTGCTCATCCCCTTGGGTGCCAGCGTCGGATCGGTCACGCCCGCGTTCTGCACGTAGATCGAAGGGTCGTCGGAGAGCACGTGGCGATCCTCGATGTCGCCGAGGTTTCGGGTGTAATCCGCCGCCGTGTAGATCGTGTGGTGCGGCACCTCTTCGCAGAGGCCGTCGATGCCGAGGTACATCATGAACGTCGAGCAGGAGTACTTCTTCTTTTCGATCTTGCGATCGGTCCAGCGCGAACGCAGGCGGTCCGGTACGAGCTTGGTCATGGCGTGGGCGAAGTCTGCGTTCACCACCACGGCATCGGCGCGAATCTCCTCGGACGCCGTTCGCACGCCCACGGCCCGGCGGCCTTCGAAGATCAGTTCCTTCACCTCGTCGCCGAGCGAGAACGTGACGCCCATCTCGGTGGCGATGCGAGCCATGGCTTCGGAGACGGCCGAGCAGCCGCCGATGGGGTGCCACACGCCGTACTCGTACTCGAGAAACGAGAGGATCGAGAAGAGGCTCGGGCAGTTGAACGGCGACATGCCGAGGTATTTGGATTGAAACGAGAACGCGAGGCGGATGCGCGGGTCGGAGAAGAATCGCCCGAGTTCGGAATCGACCGAGCGCCACGGCCGCAACATCGGCAGCATCTTCACGAGGTCCCAGCTGAGTAGGTCGCGCCAGCCGAGGAACGGTCGTTCCAGAATCGGGCGGAACCCTTCGAGCTTTGCGCGATTCTCGTTGAGGTAACCGGTGAGGTTCGCGGCATCGGCCGGGCTGATGCGCGCGATCTCCTGCTTCATGCGAGCGACCTCGGGCGTGCAATCCAGCTGGCCTCCCGAGCCGAACACGATTCGATATTGCGGATCGAGCCGCACCATCGGAATTTCAGAGTGGAGGTCGCGGCCGATGATCCGAAAGATGCGTTCGAGAACTTGCGGATAGAGGAAGAAGGTAGGCCCGAGGTCGAAGCGGAAGCCGTCGGATTCAAGCGCACTACATCGGCCTCCCACGTGCGGGAGGCGTTCCACAACGTGGACGTCCAACCCCGCGTTGGCGAGCAGCAATGCCGCCGCAAGGCCACCGGGGCCGGCTCCGATGATGAGCACCTTGCGGCCGCGGCGGGATTTCGAGGCCTGGCACGTTGTACGGGCGGCACCCGCCAGTGAGATCATGCGACGGTCCTGTAACGAGCCGGAGGGCAGATAGTACGTGCGGAGGATGGCGGAACGCTACCCCGACTCTGAACCGCAAGTCGAATTGCGGCATAACGAACTTTTCTCCAGTTCTTGAACGGATTTCCGCCCGACGGACAATAGCAAAACTTAAAGCGATCCGGAGCCCTCACGATGAACCACGACAAACTGACGCCGTCGCAGGTGCGCGATGCCGCGTCGAAGTTGCCGCGGACGAGCCTCGCGCACCTTCCCACACCGCTCGAAGAAGCGCCGCGATTCGCGGAACGGATCGGCGGCGGCGTGCGGGTCTTCATCAAACGCGACGATTGCACCGGCCTGCTGCTCGGCGGAAACAAAGCTCGACACAACGAATTTCTCCTCGGCGACGCGGTTGCACGGAACGCGGACATGCTCGTCTGGGGGGCGGCGGTTCAATCGAACAACTGCCGCCAGACCGCGGCCGGCTGTGCGAAGCTCGGGCTCGAATGCCGCCTTTACCTGAGCCGCGCCCACCACAAGACCGAACCGCAAGGCAACCTGCTCCTCGATTATCTCGTCGGGGCGCACGTCGAGTTCACCGATGCCGAGATCGGGCCGGATCTCGATGCGTTTCTCGGTGCGAAGGCCGCGGAGTTCCGCGAAGCCGGAAGGCGGCCGTACGTCTGGCATCGGCCGCGAGTCGTGCCGTTGGCCGCCGTGAGCTATGCCTTGTGCGTCGCCGAGATTGCCGAGCAACTCACCGAGCGCGGCCTGACGGCGGACGCGATGTACGTGTCGTCGTCCGGCGCAACCGGGGCCGGCGTCGCACTCGGCAAGGCGCTCCTCGGCTTGGCTTGTCGGGCCCGGCTCATCTGCCCGATGCATTGGCCCTGGCACATTCCCCCGGCACTCGCGAACGATGCAAACGCGGCCGCGGAACTGCTCGGCGTGCCGCACCGCCTGAACGCCGAAGACATCGACGCGGACGAACGCTTCGTCGCGCCGGGGTACGGGCATCCTTCCGCCGCTGGTCAGGCCGCGTTGAAACTGCTCGCCACCACCGAAGCGATTCTCACCGATCCGGTCTATACGGCGAAGGCGCTGGCCGGGCTGATCGAAGACGTACGCGCCGGCCTCTTCAAGCCAGGTGCGATTCTCGTGTTCATCCACACGGGCGGCGTGCCAGCTATCTTTGCCGACCCCGCGGGGGTGTTGTCGCACGGGTGATGGACGTGCTCGCGGCTCACCTCGATCCTCGACGCATTCCTATAATTCTCCCATCGTCCCGTTCCCAGGAGCATCCCATGCGCACGTTCCGCTGGGCCGCGATTTTGCCCGTCGCCGCCTTCGCCGCGTTCCTCGCCACCGCTCAGGAGACCAAGTTGAAGTACCCCGAGACCAAGAAAGTGGACGTGGTCGAAGACTACCACGGCACGAAGGTCGCCGACCCGTTCCGCTGGCTGGAAGACGACGTTCGCAAATCGAAGGACGTGGCCGAGTGGGTCGAGGCCGAGAATAAAGTCACCAACGCGTTCCTCGAAAGCATCCCGCAACGCGAGGCGATCAAGAAGCGGATCACGGCCCTCTGGGACTACGAGAAGTTCTCCGCCCCCGCGAAGCACGGCAAGCAGTACTTCTTCTACAAGAACAACGGCCTCCAGAATCAAAGCGTGCTCTACGTTCAGAATTCGCTCGACGGCGAAGCGCGAATGCTTCTCGATCCGAACACCTGGAGCAAGGACGGCACCATCGCGATGGCCGGCTCCGCCACCTCGGACGATGGCAAGCTCCTCGCCTTCGCCAAGGCCAGTGCCGGTTCGGACTGGAACACCTGGCACGTCCTGGACGTCGCCACCGGCAAGCAACTGGCGGACGAATTGAAGTGGGTGAAGTTCAGCGGGGCGTCGTGGACCAACGACAACAAGGGCTTCTACTACAGCCGCTTCCCGGAGCCGAAGACGGACGCGGCGTTCCAGGCGCTCAACGAAAACCAGACGATGTACTTCCACAAACTCGGCACGCCCCAGAGTGAGGACGAACTCGTTTACAAGGTGCCCGAGCACCCGCGCTGGACCGTCGGCGGCGGCACCACCGAAGATGGCAAGTATCTCATTATCAGCATCGGCGACGGCACCACCAGCCGCAAGGTTCGCATCGCCTACAAGGATCTCAGCGATCCCGCCAGCAAGGTGATCGAACTCGTGCCCAACCACGAGAACAAGTTCAACTTCCTCGGCAACGACGGCGGCGTCTTCTACTTCCAATCCGACTTCAACGCTCCGAAATATCAGATCATCGCCATCGACACCAAGAACCCGGACTCCAAAAACTGGAAGACGATCATCGCGGAAGACAAGAACACGCTCGACAGCGTGGACCTCGTCGGCGAGCAGTTCATCGGTAGTTACCTGCAAGATGCGAAGACGCTGGTGAAGGTCTTCGACATGAAGGGCACGGCGATTCGCGAGGTGCAGTTGCCGGGCATCGGTACTGCAGCCGGGTTTAACGGCAAGCGCACGGACACCGAGACGTTCTACACTTTCCTCAGCTTCACCACGCCGCCGAGCAGTTATCGCTACGACATCGCCACCGGCAAGAGCACGCTACTGCGGCAACCCAAGGTGAAGTTCGACACGACGCAGTACGAGGTGAAGCAAATCTTCTATGCCAGCAAGGACGGCACCAAGGTGCCGATGTTCATCGCGCACAAGAAGGGCTTGAAGCTCGACGGCACGAACCCGACGCTGCTGTACGGGTACGGCGGGTTCAACATTTCGCTGACGCCGGCGTTCTCGATCAGCCGCATGCAGTGGATGGAGATGGGCGGCGTCCTCGCCGTGGCGAACCTCCGCGGCGGCGGCGAGTACGGCGACGCCTGGCATCGCGCCGGAACCAAGCACACCAAGCAGAACGTCTTCGACGACTTCATCGGGGCCGCCGAGTATCTGATTTCCGAGAAGTACACGAGTTCGAAGAAGCTCGCGATCCAGGGCGGTAGCAACGGCGGATTACTGGTGGGGGCGTGCATCGTGCAGCGGCCGGACTTGTTCGGAGCGGGCCTCCCCGCGGTCGGCGTCATGGACATGCTGCGCTTCCAGAAGTTCACCGCCGGCCGCTTCTGGACGGACGATTATGGCTCTAGCGATAACTCGGACGAGTTCAATTCGCTGTTCAAGTACAGCCCGTACCACAATCTGAAGCCGGCGGTGAAGTACCCGGCCACGATGGTGACGACGGCGGACACCGACGACCGCGTGGTACCGGGTCACAGCTTCAAATTCGCGGCTCGATTGCAAGAGTGCCAGGCGGGTTCGGCTCCCGTGCTGATCCGCATCGAGACGAAAGCGGGGCACGGTGCCGGTAAGCCGACCAGCAAGGCGATTGAGGAAGTCGCGGACCAATGGGCGTTCTTGGTGAAGACGCTCGACTTCAAGCCGGCGATTCCGGAATAGGAACGGGGCTGAGCTTGGTGAGGAAGATTCTTCAGCCTCGTCCGGTATTCCTTGCCGGACCTTCGCGGGGCGAATCGTGAACCGTTTGGGCTCATGTATCCGAGTCGGTATCGGCCTGCTGCTCCATCGTGGCAGCGGGCCTGAAACTCTACGGCCTCGGCGTCTCCGCGATGCCGTCGGTCGGGTGGTTCGCTCAACCGTGGATTCAACTCGCTGCCGCGGAATGGGAACTGATCCTCGGGCTGTGGCTCATCAGCGGCGCGTATCCGAAGGCAAGTTGGCTCGCGGCACTCGCAACGTTTTTGACGTTCGCCGGTGTGAGCGCCTACCTCGGATTGAACGGCGTCGCGTCGTGCGGTTGCCTCGGCGCGGTTCAGGCGAACCCGTGGTGGGCCTTCGCGGTGGATGTCGCGGCGCTGGCGATGCTCGCCTTCTCGTATCCGCGCGGCGAACGGAGTCCTTCCGCTTTTAAATCAACATTCGTGAAATGGATCGTTGGCGTCGCCGTGTTACTCATCGGAGTGACGCTCGGGGCAACCGCCGTCTACGGTTCACCCGAAGCGGCACTCGCTCGACTTCGCGGCGACTCGCTCCTGGTCGAACCTCATCTCGACCTCGGTGCCGGGAAGCCCGGCAGCATCCTCGAAGCCAACGCGATCGTTCGCAACGTCAGCGACCACCCGATCCGGTTGGTTGGTGGAATCTCGGACTGTTCGTGTACGTCCATCCGCGATTTGCCCGTGAGCATCGGCCCCGGCGAATCGGCCTCGGTCGGCATTCAGATGAACGTTCCACCGGCAGACGGCGGCCGGTTATCGCGCACGGTGACTTTGCGGACTGACGATCCGGCTCAGCCGGTCCTGCGGTTCGCAATCAGGTGCCGGGTCGAGTGACCTGGCGGAGTTTCCATTACTTCAACGGAGAACGCGATGTCTCGAATCTACGGTTTCGCGTCCCGTCTTTCGGGGTGCATGGCCGGCCTCTGTGCGATTCTCGCGCTGTTGGCGCTGCCCTCGCCATCCCAGGCCGACACTCTTTCGGACTGTGGAGCGTGCTGCCAGAGCAAGGGATTTACTGGACAACAGTACACGGAGTGCGTGAATTACTGCACGCAGGGTTCCGGCCCGTGCGCCTTAGCCGGTCAGTGCCCGAGCACGGCGGATCAGTTTGGCAAGTGTACCGGCTGTGTCCAAGCCGGTAAGCAGTGTGACATTTCACCTGGGAACCCCGGGCTCTGTACGGTAACTTCAAGTAAATGCTGCAACTGTGAGTAACGCAGGCTGTTGACGTGATCAATGTAAGTTCGGGAGAGATAGCGGCGGCGGTGGCCCGAATCGCTCGTCGTCGCGGCCGTTACAGTACCCCATCGACCAGATACACATGAAACCTACACTCGTCTTCACAGCGTGCTGCGCGGCCACACTCATGGCGACCGGGACTCCGGCGCGGGCGGATGACGCTGCCGACCGGTTCGTCGCCGAGTATGCCCCCCATGCCGGTGCGCTCCGAGACTTTTACACCGGCCGCGAAGTCCGTTACCGTTCCGTGGTACCCGCACTTTCCGCTTCCGGCCGGCAACAAGAGACGATCTACAAAGTCCGGTACGATCACGACAACTACGTGATCACCGATGAGGGATCGACGTTCACCAAGCCGGGCGAAGCCCCGCGCAAGACCGCGCCCTCGATCGGAAGCCGGAACCGGCTGTATAGCTTCGACATCCACGCCAAGAAGCCCGCCGAATACGCGATTCGCAAGGCCACCATCTTTGCCGACGGCCGGTTCGATCCAAACGACGCGACACTCTGCCCGTTGTGCTTCCCGTACGCCGACCCCTTCCTGCGGTTGACCTACCTGGAGTTGGCAACCGATCCGGAACACATCGTGGTCCAGTACGGCGACGCGAAGTGGCGCGACGGCCGACCGGTCAAAGAATTGAAGGTGAAGAAGGAGTTTGTCTACAAGGGAACCAAGACCTGGGTCTTCGGCAGTTATTTCTTCGACCCCGCGAGTGGGTGGGTGTGCGTCGGAAATCGGGTCCAGGGTGAAAATGACGCGAGCTCCTCCGGGGAGATTTTCGAATACGAACCGGCGGGCGAGGCGCTCCCGGCGATCAAGCACTGGGAGGCATGGAAGAAAGAGGGGGACGGCCCCGAGATTCGGTGGCTGTATTGCGATGTGTTGGAGTTCCGCCGCGCGGCCGATTTCTCGGAGGCCGAATGCCGGCTGTCGGCGTTCGGCCTTCCCGAACCGGTGGGCGTGAAGTGGGAGAAACCGACCCGGCGGTACGTGTGGTTTTTGGTGGCCGCGACGGCGTTCGTGGCCCTTGCGGTCGGCTTTCGCTACCTTGCCCGACGACGAGCCGCCAAGCAAGCGGCATGAGGAGTATACGATGTACCGCGCGCTCGCCATCGTCTGTGCTGTCGCAGCCAGCGTGTTCCTTGCATGGGCCGGATATTCCGCACTCCGCCCATCTGCTCATGAGAGTGACGAGGCGATTGCAAATGATGAACGTAGCCTCGTGGTCGAGGAGCCCGAACGGGATCTCGGCAAAAGGATGGTCGGCGAGCATCTGCTGACAATCCGCGTGACCAATCTCTCCGATGGACCGGCCGAGGTCGTCGGGTATCCCGGCTCGTGCGGCGGCAGTTGCTGCTTTTTCGTTCGGGAGTCGCGCCGACGGACTGTCCCACCGGGAGAGTCCATCGAAATCGTCGGCGAACTCGACATTCGCCGGCCGGGCCCATTCGAGTTCGAGGGGAACCTTTTCCTGAACGACAACGGTCTGCTGAGGAGTGTCCGCCTTAAACTGCGGGGCATCGGCGTTCCCGCGGAGAAGCCAAATGCACCCCCGCCGTAATCGCGCATTCACGCTCATCGAATTGCTCGTCGTGATCGCCATCCTTGCGATTCTCGTCGGGCTGACGCTCGCGGCGGTGCAGCGGGTTCGCGAAGCCGCCGCGCGAGCCAAGTGCCAGAACAACGTTCGACAACTCACCATCGCCCTGCACCAATATCACGACTCCAACGGCACCTTTCCACAAGGACATCGGCCGCTGTCGCTCTTTCGGCAACTACCACTCTCCGGATGGTCGCTCTCCATCCTGCCGTACCTCGAACAGCAGGCGATTTACGACCGCGCGATTGCGGACTACCGCACGGCATTCTTGCCGTTCCCGCCCAACGTCCACCTCGGACTCAGCACCGTCGTGCCGGTCTTCACCTGCCCGAGCGATGGCCGAATCGCTACGGCGCAGGTTTCGCAAGTGACCAAAACGCTGGCGGCGTTCACTTCGTACCTGGGCGTCTCGGGGCGCGACTCGATCGCGGCCAAAGACGGAATGCTGTTCCAAGCTTCGCACACCGGATTCGCGGACATCGCCGACGGTTCCAGCAACACGCTGTTGCTCGGGGAACGGCCGCCAAGTGCGGACTTCCAATTCGGGTGGTGGTACGCGGGAACGGGTCAGCGGGTGACGGGGTCGGCGGACATCGTGCTCGGCGTCCGCGAGCCAAACTTGCAACTGATAACGAGTGGCTCGCCGTGCGGGCCGGGGAACTATCCGTACATGCCGGCGAAGGGTTTCGACGATCCGTGCGGCATGTTTCACTTCTGGAGCCCGCATCCGGGCGGGGCGAACTTCGCATTCGCGGATGGCTCGGTGCGTTTCCTGCGCTACTCGGCCGATTCGATCATGCCGGCACTGGCGACCCGCGCCGGTGGCGAAGTCGCTGCACCTCCCGAATAGCAACGACCGGCACGCGACCTTCTAATCGTCTTCCACGGAGTTCAATTGGCCCTTGATGAGCCGTTGCGTCAGGGGCCAGGCCGTTTCCAGGAAGTCGCGGTATTGCTCGGCGGTGAGCGTTTCAACGAGCGGCCCCGCGAGTTCGAAGAGCCAGCCCTTCCCGTGGCTATCGACGTTGATGGCCGAGGGGTCGTTGAGCAGTTCGGCGTTGAAGCGGAGGATGCGGCCCGCCATCGGGGCATAGAGCCCAGACGTGGCCTTCTGCGTTTCGATGTAGCCGATCTCTTGCTTGAGCGTCACGAGTCCTGGGTCGATCCGCCATTCGAGAAAGTACACGTCTTGCATGAGCCGCACGGCGTAGGCGCTGAAGCCGAAGGCGTGCGTACCGTCGGCGCCGGGGCGGCACCACATGTGGTTCTTGCAATAGAGCAAGTCGCTCGGCAACTCGGCCGGATGATTGCCCATCAGGAATGTCATCGAGTCGGGCATGGAAAATTCAGCGAGTCGGTCACTTCTTCAAAAACGGAACGGGTTTCAACTCCAGCTTCTTGATCGATTGTAGGTAGTCGAGTACCTTGGCGGAGCGTTCGCCGCCGACTTGCGCGTGGAAGTGCAGCGAGAACCCGTGCGGACCCTTTGCGTCGATGAGGCTCGGTTGCAGCGTGAGGAAAGACTTCACGGCGTCGATGAGGCCCATCATCGCGGCGCAGAACAGATCGATGCGGGCACCCTTTTCCAGCAGGAACTCGGCGATGTCGAGGCGGCCCATGTGCGACGCGGCTCCGAGTGCCGTTTCCCAATCGCCGCCGCCCCAATCCATCTCGGCGTTCAGCAACCCCGGCTCGCGTTCGAGGAGCTTCTTCAGCATCGCCAGGTCCATGTGGGCGAAGATCACCCAATCTTGGACGAGCAGTTTGTTGATCTGCGGCTTCTTCCACGAGGGGTTGAAGCCGGGCTGTGGATAGTCGCGTTCGAAGGGCGCTTCGGTGCGGACGGCGTGGGGAACCGGCGCGGGCTCCACGGCGGCAGTAAGTTCCGACGCGGACCCGAGGACGAGCCCGGCCGAAAATGTACTGAAGACGCGGCGCGTAATGGAATCGGACATGGGGGGTCTCCGTTAATTGAGGATGCCGGCCTGGGTCAGAAATTCTGTCAACCGTTCGTAGGCTTTCGCCGGTGTCATGATTACGGGGGGTGGTTCAGCAGTCGTTCGACCGTGAGCCACCCAATTTCGATAGTCGATCACCTGCTTCACCTCGCCACGAAGTGTGGGTTCCACAGTGACAAAGACATCCAAGACCCGCGAGGAGATGTTCCAGAACCTCACATCCTTCAAGATTTCATCTCGGACTGCATTCTGGTGAGGATCGCTTGTGGAGGGAGCGATTACAGGAAGGTCGCAGAGGTAGTCCCGAAGGGATCGCTCGAAAATAGCGGTAAGAGCTAGAACGACAAGCTGATTAAGTTCGACGAGTGCCCGATTGAGTGACGTCTCACTCTCATTCTTGGCTTTTCCGTGGAAAACGTGCTTCTTCGTGATGATACCAGCAGTGGATTTTTCGATGACCCTGCGGGTCACGCGAATGCTGTCCTTGGCGGTCGTATACCAAGCGATGATGGAATCGAGCGGGTTAGTCATCGAGACACGCCTCGGCCAACTCTCGGAACAACGACTCGTTGAATGCGAGCTCGCGATAAGGAGCATCGTTTGGAATGTGAAACCACGAGTCCTTTGAAGCAGCGTACTCCAACACCGCTCGGTCTCCGGGCCCCACCATGTCTACGCGGCCATCCGCGCCGAGTACCCATGCGCCAACTGGGGTGATGAACATCCCGCGCTCGCCACGAATTACGATGAGTTCTGAAACCTCGTAGAAACCACTTTGTTCCTCCTCCACCCAACTCGTTTTCTCTTTGACATACGATCCACCCGTCAAAGTCTCACACCACGGGCGAATCCGTTCAAACAAAACCCTAACGGCCTTCCGCCACTCCGCCACCTTGTACATTGCGTGGTTGAGATCGCTGAGCCGGGCGGTCAGTTCGGTTTCGTTCTTAAATACATTCAGGGCGAACGTTCCGCTACTGGTTAACTTTCCGTCCTGATCGCGAAGGCGAAGAATTAGACTCGGTCGTCCCGGCAGCCCGTTGAGTTCCCAGATCGCTTCCGAAGTGGTAAGACCTACTGAAGATATCAGAAGGTCATTTTTCGCTGCCACCTCGGCCGATAGAGCCGGCTCGATTTGAAGGGTGACATCCTGTGTGACTTGCATGACGAACCTCCACGAGCGTTCGCTATCGCTCGCAGTCATTGTAGCGGCCAAACTTCGCGACTACCCCAGCAGTTCGCGCACCACTTGTCCGGTGGGAACGAGGGGCACGGGGCGGGAGGTGCGGTCGGTGAGAGTGGTTTCAAGATCGTAGCCGAGGAGGTGGTAGATCGTGGCGAGGAGGTCCTTGGGCGAGATGGGGCGGTCGGCGACGGTGCCGCCGATGGAGTCGGTCTTGCCGACGACTTTGCCGCGAGCGATGCCGCCGCCGGCGAACATTGCCGTGTAAGCCTGGCTCCAGTGATCGCGGCCACCGCCCTTTTCCTTACTGATCTTCGGCGTCCGCCCGTGTTCGCTGAGCACCACCACGAGCGTTTCGTCCAACATGCCGCGCTGATCGAGGTCGGCGATGAGGCCCGAGAAGCCGCGGTCGAAGCCGGGCATGAGTTCCTTCCGCATGCGCGGGTAGTGCTGCCAGTGCGTGTCCCAGCCGGAGCCCGCCAGGCCGAACTCATCCCAGAACACCGTGACGAACTTCGAGCCGGCTTCGACCAATCGCCGGGCCGCGAGGCAACCTTGGCCGAAGAGCATGTGCCCGTAATTCTCGCGAATCTTGCCCGGCTCCCGCCGCACGTCCAGTGCGTGCTTCAGCTTCTCGGAACCGAGCATGGTGAAGGCCATTTCGCGGTACGGGTCCGAGGAATCGGACGAGAGCTTGGCCCGGCTCGTGCGGGCGACTTCGAACTGATCCTTGAGCGACTCGCGGAGGTTCATGCGGTCCAACGTGATGTCGGCCGCACCCTCGCTGCCGATGGCGAAGTACGACTCGGGCGTTGTGCCGACGTAAGGTTCGTCGAACTCGATGGTGCGGTCGGTCAGCGTCTTGGTGATCTTCTTGTTGGCCTGTCCCTGGAAGCTGGTGAAGAGCGGGTTGAAGGCGTTGCCGAGGAACGCGGCGTAGGGTCCGGCGCGATGCACCTCGCCCGTGCGCTGACTGCTGAATGGGAACGGGAGCGCGATGTTGTCCGGCACGGGCTTCTTCATCGCCGCCGCGGCGTTCTTGCGGCGTTCCAGATGCGAAACCACCGACCCGATGAACGGCCAGTGCCGCCCATCGTGCGGGCTCAGCTCCATCGCCACGTCGATCTCGGGAATGGAGCTTGTGGCGTAAGCGACTCCGTGGATCGGGTACTTGTGCGTGACCGAACGCGCCACCGTGACGTTGTGCATCACGCGCGAGGTGAGGGGCAAGAGTTCGCAGACATCGCAGCCCGGCAGCGTGGAGCGAATCGATTTGAGTTCGCCGCGAATCTCGACGGGGGCATCGGGCTTCATGTCCGCGAGTTCGAGCTGGCTCGGCGAACCGTAGAGGAACAGCAGGATGCAGGACTTCGCTTTGCCGAAGTGCTTGTCGTGGGGTTTGCTCGCGGCTTCCGATCCGCGCGCGGTGTTCCGCAAAAAGTCGGGCAGCGTCAGCCCGAGGCCGCCCAGCGCGCCCGCCTGGATGAAGTCGCGGCGGGAAACGCCATCGCACAGGTTCTTCTGGGAGCCGAGGACGCGGAGCATGGGAGGATCTCGGCGAGCCGGAGGGCGCGAGCCCTCGGTGTGTGGGAAGCATTGTATCATGCCTGGACGAGCCGCCCGATGCAAGCGAAAAAGGCGTAACTCGCGGCGAGATGTCCGGCTGCGGCACCGGAGGCAGTGTCGAACGATGTCGGCGTTCGGTTTCTCGTCTGAGCTCGGCCACTTCGCTCGCCCACCCGCACTTCACGAAATTCTGTTCTAAGCTCACTTCAGGTAGCAGTGCGCTCTACTCCGAACCGGATCTCCATGTTACTGTTTTGCCCCGAATGTCAGTCGGCGTTCACCGGTGTGTCGCGGTGCCCGCGATGCAGTGGACTGCTGCTGATGCCGGATGAAGCACCGCCCCTCAGCAACGGAGCGGGGCACGATCCCATCGTGCTTGCGAAAGCCACTCCCGGCGGTCGTGCGTTCGTCGGTACCGTGGTCGCCCTAGGGCTCTACCTCGGCCTCCGCAAACTCACGAGCGGTTGGGTTTTGGCAACGCTCGGAGATGCGGAGAGTTGGTGGCACTCGGCCGAAGCGCTCATTGCGATCTTCCTCCTCCAAGTATTTTCGGCCGGGTTCGGGGCCGTGTTGGCCTCGGCCGGACGAGCGAAGGGCATCTCGCTCGGCGCGGTGGTCGGCGGAATCTGCGGCGGTCTGTTTCTCGCGGCGGAAGTGGCGGCGGGAGCACCGCCGGCTCAACTCGTACTGCTGCTTCAACCCGTGCTGTTGATCGTAACGGGTGCGATTGCCGGTGCCGTCGGCGCGTGGTTCTGGGCTGCCGTGCCAGAATTCGACATGCCGCCCCCGCTCGTCCAGAAGAAGTCGAGTTCGATCGAACTTCACCAGGATACTCCGCGCGACACGGCACGGCCCACCGTCTGGTATCGCGTGCTGATCGGTGCCACGGTGGTCGTTATGGGAATGGCCCTGGCCGAAAAGGCGCGCCACGGCGCGGAGAAAGCCTCGGGCGGAATGCTGAAGGTGGAGAGCCGCGGGCAAGGGAAGTTCATGAGTTGGCAGATCGCCACGCTGGCGGTGCTGGTGGGCGGTGCATTCGCCGGCGCGGGCACCGGTGCCGGCCTTCGCCACGGTATCTATGCCGGCCTGCTCGGCGGCATCGGCGGCTGCATCCTCGGCATCGTTCGCGGCGAATTCTCTCAGCCCGAAGAGTACTTGCTCAAGTGGATGAACCTCGCCGTCGAGAGCCCGCAGGATCCCGTCGCCGTTCTCGGCGTCGCCTTCGCCGTACTCGTGGCCGCCATGGTCGGCGGCTGGTTCGGTGGGCAACTCTTCCTGCCGCTCGCCCCCCTGCACATGCGCAAATCTCGCCTCCACGCCCTCACGTGAGCGCTCGCGTCGTTGCCCTCACTCGCGATTCGGCTTAAGCTGACTTCGGCCTACTCCTCACGGGGACATCCGATGCTTCGGCTCGGCACGACATTTCTCAGCCTAATCCTGCTTGCGTCCCCCGCGTTCGCTCAACTCGGTCCCGAAATCGGGTACGCCTATCCTCCCGGCGGGAAGGCCGGCACCACTGTGGCCGTCGCTCTCGGCGGCACCGAGTGGACGCCCGATATGCAGTTCTTCGTTCACGATCCGCGCGTGAAGTTGGAAGTGGTCGGCCCGCTCGGGGACTTGCTCATCCCCCCGCCGCCGTACTGGTTCGGTGCGAAAGGGCGGTTGTCGGCAACCCCTCTGCTCCGCGAGCGCTCCGCCAAGTTCGTCCTTCCCGCCGATCTGCCACCCGGTCCGATCCGCTGGCAAGCCGCCAACGCGAACGGCATCACCTCCACGGGCGCGTTCATCGTCGGAAGCGGAACGGAACTACTCGAAGGCGAGAAACGCAAGGTGCCGCAGGCGTTGCCGACTTTGCCGATCACGGTGAACGGTCGCCTGTGGAAGAACGAAGAGATCGACTTCTACCGCTTCAAAGCGACTGCGGCCGGTCCGATTACGTGCGAACTCACGGCCCGCCGGTTGGGGTCGAACTTCAACGGTGCAATCGAAGTGTTCGATGTTAAGAACGTTCGCGTGGCCGAAGCCGTGGACACGGAAGGGAATGATCCGGCACTCACGTTCGCGGCCGCGGCCGGTGCCGAGTACACGCTCGCGGTCCACGACATCGATCACGCGGGAGACCGCTCGTTCACGTATCGCCTCGCGGTGACGCCGGGACCGCGGGTCGTGGGAACCATTCCCGCCGCTGGCAAGCGAGGCGAATCGCGCGAGGTCGAGTTCTTGGTCTCGAATGGCACGAGCAAGATCGAGTCGATCAAGAAGCCGGTGGCCTTCCCGGCCGGCGACGCCTCTTCGTTCGCGTTCAAACTGGAGACGCCCTGGGGCTCGGCCACGCACGCACTCGCGCTGAGCGACCTTGCAGACGCGCCCGCGCTCGCGATACCCGGCGCGTTCACCGGCGTGCTCGACAAGCCGAACGCCGAGGCCAAGTTTCCACTTGCTGGGAAGAAGGGCGATCGCTGGTCGATTCTCGTCGAAGCCCGGCGCTTCGGTTCACCGATCGATCCAACCTTGAAGTTGCTCGGCCCGGACGGCAAGCCGGTGGCGATGAACGACGACCTGCCCGGCACGACAGACGCCGGCCTGGAATTCACCGTTCCCGCCGATGGTGCGTATCAATTGGTGGTCGCGGACACGGCGGGTGCCGCGGGTTCGCGTGTGGCGATCTTCCGCGTCTCGGTTCGGTCGCCGGTCGATGGCTTCTCGCTGAGCGTACTGGCTCAAAAGTT
>JAYTUG010000343.1:0-6073 GCA_043744695.1 Gemmataceae bacterium | reverse complement strand
CTGCCCAAGTTGCCCAAACTCGCGCCCAGCTTCCCAAGGCCTCCCAGATTCCGAGTCGAAAAACCGTGGGTATACCTTTGCCCCAACGGGGAGAGGGTGATGTCATCGTTCGGTCTGCTCAGCAGTGCGATTCATCCCGAGTGGTCAGCCATTTGTCGCTTCATTCCGTTCACGAGTTTCCGCACGTGCTTGGCCAGTAGGTCGAACTCCAGGTTCACGCCATCGCCAGCCGCCTTCGTTCCCAGCGTCGTGTTATCGCGCGTGTGCGGAATCAACATCGCGCTGAAGCGATCGGCGCGAACGTCCACGACCGTGAGGCTCACGCCGTCGACGGCGATCGAACCCTTCTCCACGAGCAGTTCGCCGAACTCGGGCGGGAAGCTGAACCAGACGGTTTCCCATTCGCCGGAAGCCGTGCGTTCGCGAATGGTGCCGACGCAATCGACGTGCCCCGAGACGAAGTGCCCGCCGAGTAGGTCGCCGACGCGGAGCGAGCGTTCGAGATTCACTTGGCCGCCGGGCGAAGTGGTCCCGAGCGTGGTGCGGGCGAGGCTTTCCGGGCCAGCTTCGAACACGAACCAGTCGGCATTGCGATCCACCACGGTCATGCAGGCACCGTTCACGGCGACGCTTTCGCCGATGGTCAGGTGCTCGGCGAGGCCCGGCGCGGCGATGCCGAAGCGCCGCCCGCCGTGTTCGTCGTTTTCGGCGACCCGCACCGCACCTAAAGCTTGAACCAATCCCGTGAACATGACGTGATTGTACGGCTTCCGGTGAAATCGCGTGAATTGTCGAAATGGAGTCCGGAAAAGACTCAGCCCAGTCGATATTATATCTGCGTAAATGTGAAGCTGGGGAGGATGCGACGATGGGGATGCTGGATCACTGGCACCCGGTCTTGCAATCGCACGAATTGCGGAAGCAGCCCGCAGGTGTGAAAATCGCGGGCGCACCGATTGCCGTGTTTCGCACTTCCAATGGCTCGCTCGGGGCCCTTGCGGACGCCTGCCCGCATCGGCGACTCAAACTCAGCGCGGGCACGGTCGTCGGCGATCGCATCCAATGCCGCTACCACGGCTGGACCTTCGACGCGTGCGGCAACGGCGAGAGCCCCGGAGCGCCCAAGCTCACCACATGCACCACGGCCTACGACATCCGCGAGGAGCACAACCTAATCTGGGTGAAGGCGGCCGGGAGCCAGGCGGTATTTCCCGAGGCCGCGATGCCGGGGTACTTTCACATCTGCACGCTGCGGCACACGATCCCGGCACCGCTCGAACTCGCCGTGGACAATTTCAACGAGATCGAACACAGCGGTACGGTCCATTCCACGTTCGGCTACGACCTCGAGAACTTGCACGAGGTCCAAGTGCGGTTTGAGGCGACCGACACCAGCGTCCGCGTGCTGAACTCCGGCCCGACCAAAAAGCTCAATCCGTTTTTCGCGCTGCTCATCGGCATCCGCAAGGGCGACCACTTCCACGACGAATGGACCACGCGGTTCTCGCCGGTGCATTCGGTGTTCGACCACTGGTGGACCTCAGCAGACGGCTCGCGGGAAGCGATGGTCCGCTGGCGGCTCTACATCTTCTTCGTTCCCGTGGACGACAAAACGACGCAGATCGTGTCGCTGACCTACGCGAAGTCGCGCTATCCGGGGCCGGTCGGTTCGCTGCGGCTGATGCGGTGGAAGATGCGTCAGCAGATCGACCGCGAGATCCGAGCCGACGTAGACCTGCTCCACCACCTCGCGGATTACGATGCGGGAATCGACGGCTTGAAGCTGAGCCGCTTCGACAAGGTGATGGGCCTGACGCGCGAGCGCATTGCGAATATCTACCGCGGAGAAGAGCGGATGCCGCTACAGCTTGCGGAGACCGGGTGATTTCGATCAGTTCCAGATTTCGAGGTCGAGGCCGGGCACCAGCGCGAAGTCGCGGGCGTTGCGGGTGACGAGTTTGGCACCGTGAGCGACGCAGATCGCGGCGATACGAAGGTCTTGGGAGCCGATTCGGATGTTGGACTTCCACTTCTTGTACAAGGAATCGGCATCGGCGCTGTAGGCGAGCATCTGGTAACTCTCAATTCCTTCCAAACTCAATTCGAAAAGCGAGTAAGCCCGTTCGAGGCTCAACTTCCCCTTACCCGCTTCCGCCTGACGGATGGCATTCAACCGGCCTCGGAGTATTTCAGTCGCCACAACGACCGGAATGAACTGATCGGCGATTGCGATTGCATTCGCGCGCAGAACGTAGGCTGGCGTACCCTCGAGAAGTTCTGAGAGAATATCCGTGTCGAAAGCGGTCATTCGGGGAACTCGAGAGTTTTTTCTACGTCGCGTTGTCGATAAATCTCGTCCACCATTTCCCGAGTGGCTTCGATTTCTTCCGGGGTGCATTCCCGACGCGGAACGTCCCGCACTGGCACGTTTGGCACCTCCGCGAACACCAGGGCCCCTCGACGGATCGAGATCTGAACGAGTTGCAATACTGCCCGGATTGCTTCCTCGCGAGTATCCCTCGTTGCCTCCAACGGAGTTGCCCCCAGCACCGAGGCCGTGAACTTCCCATTCGTTTGTTCCACCCACACCGGAATCGTCATGGCACACCCTCATTTTCACCATCGTAACACCGGGCAACTTCAATCCAGATACACGAACTCGTTCGCGTTCAGCAGCAGCAGGCAGAACCGCGCGAGTGCGGTCTTGTCGTCCAACTTGTGCTTCGCCTTCATCTCCAGAACGAAGGCCAAGTCCTTCGCCACTTCGGCTTCGGCGGGAATGCGGCCGGTCGTGAGGCGGATGCCGCGAGCCACCTGGGCTTTCAAATCGTCCGGAGCTTCTTTCATGAGCCGAGCGGCGAACGCGGTTGCGGATTCGTTCGCGAACTCACCGTTGAGCAAACCCAGCGCCTGCGTAGGAACGGTGGTCGTGTATCGAACGGGGCAACTGTTGTCCGTATCGGCCTGATCGTGCGTCGCCAGGATCGGCACCTGGAGCGAGCGCTTCACGAATACGTACATCGTGCGGCGAGCCGCATCTTCGGGCTTCGACCTGGGCCAGTGATTTTCCTTGTCGGAGAACGAGATGCCGGCAAGCACTTCGGGCGAAAGTTTCGGGAAGACGCTCGGGCCGTACATCTTGTCGTTGAGGCTGCCGCTGGCCGCGAGGATCGAATCGCGAACCTCCTCGGAGTTGAGCCGCCTCATGTTGAAACGCCAATACAGATTGTTCGTGGGGTCGGCTTTCAGGTTCGCGTCGATGGCGGTCGAAGAGCGTTGATACGTCTCGCTCATCATGATGAGTTTGTGGAGTCGCTTGAACGCCCAGGGAACAGCGGGCTCACGCCCGCCGCTCGCCGGGTTCATGAACTCCGCAGCCAGCCAATCCAGCAATTCCGGGTGCGTCGGTTTCTCGCCGAGGCCGCCGAAATCGTTGGGCGTGCCAACGAGGCCGCGGCCGAAATGACCCTGCCACACGCGGTTGACCATCACGCGGGCCGTCAGTGGGTTGTCCTTGGAAGCGATCCAGTTGGCGAGCACGGTGCGCCGGCCGCTCGATTTGCCCTTCGATTCCGGGATCGTCGGAACTGGGAAGCTCAGCACGTCCGGGAAGCCGGGCTTCACCTCAGCTCCCTTCGCGTGAGCGTTGCCTCGCGGCAGCACGTACACGGTCGGTGGCCGAGGGTCGCAGAAGTTCACCGAGAGCGCGAACTCCTGCCCCTCGGGCTTCGACTTCTTCTCGAGATCGTTCCGATCCTTCTTCAGCATCGTGTATTCGATTCGCTTCTCACCTTGGAGCAACCGGATCACCTTGGCCGCGACCGCGGGTCGATCCGGCCCCTCGGCCGCCCGCTGATCTTCGGCCGACATTGTCTTGATCACCTCGTTCTCAATGCTGACGATCTTCTTCGTTAAATCGGTGAGTTTCGTCTGGCGCTCCTTCTCCGCGACTTCGTAGACCTTCCGGCGTTCGGGCGGTGTAATGTCCGTGCTGTTCGTGGAATTGGAGAGCCCACGCACATCCTGGAAGGGGCGGATGTCGCGGAAGAAACTGAGCAGCTTGTAGTAATCCGTCTGCGGGATCGGATCGACTTTGTGATCGTGGCAGCGGGCGCAGTTGAGCGTCATGGCGAGGAAGCCCTGCCCCGCGACCGTGACCAGATCGTCGTAGCCTTCGTAGAGGGCGAGCAGCGGGTCGGCGGGTTCGTCGTCCCAGGTGCCGAGGCGGTAGAAGCCGGTGGCGATGACGGCGTCTGGGTTCTCGCCGGGCATCTCGTCGCCGGCGATCTGTTCCTTCACGAACTGGTCGTACGGCTTGTCCGCGTTGAACGAGCGAATGACGTAGTCGCGGTACTTCCAGGCGTTCGGCTTCGGGCCGTCGCGCTCGTAACCGTTGCTCTCGGCATAGCGCACCACATCGAGCCAGTGGCGGCCCCACTTCTCGCCGTAATGCGGCGAGGCGAGCAACTTATCGATCAGCTTTACCCAGGCGTTCGGCGAAGCATCCTTGGCGAACTCGTCGATCTGCTCCGGGCTCGGTGCGAGCCCCCAAATGTCGTAGTAAGCTCGGCGAGCAAGTTGAACGCGGTCCGCGGGCTTGCCGGGCTTCAAGCCCTTTTCATCCAGCTTTGCGGCGATGAATGCATCGATGGGATTGGCCGCGTTCACCTTCGTGGGAAGGGCCGGCCGCTTCACGGGTTGGTACGCCCAGTAGCGTTTGGCTTCCTCGGTGACGACGCCGCCCTTGGGTTTGGGATGGGCCTGAGCGACGGTGCCGAGCTTATCGGCGGGGAAGGCGAGGCCGTCCTTCACCCACTTGGTCAGGATCGCGATTTCCTTGTCCGTCATCTTGCCCTTGGGCGGCATGCGGAAGTCGGGATCGGAGTAGTCGAGCCCTTTGAGTAGCCGAGATGCGGTGGGGTTCTTGGGGTCGTAGACCGGTCCGGTCTCGCCGCCGGCGAGCACGGACCCGCGCGTGGTGAGGTTCAACTCACCCTTCACCTTCGGCTCCGCGCCGTGGCACTTGAGGCAGTGCTGTTCGAGGACGGCCTTCACGTCCTTCTCGTAGAACTGCACCTGCTCGTCGGTGAACTTGGGCGGCGGCTCCGCAGCATTGGCGAGCAGGACGAACACGAATGCAATTGCAACAAAACGGATCATTCGAATTATCCCCAAACGTCAAAGTTTAGCCGCGACGCGGAGTCTTCGGAGCGGAGCGCGAACGCACCCGGTGATGTCGCGCTCCGCTCCGCGTCGCGGCTAAACTGAATTCTACGGCGTCTCCACCGTGACCGCCATCACGATCGGCGCGCTGCGGTCGCCGCCCTTCACGAACTCGATCGTCTTCACCACCGCGTCCGGACGCTTCGGATCGACCTTCAAATAGCGGATCTGCTGGCCGCGAAGGGCGAAGGCGAACTGCGAGCCGGGCACGTCGAACTTGCCGATGTAGTCCGCGAAGTGGACGCCGTCGCGCAGTTCGTGGTCCTCGGTTTTGCCGTCGTCGTAAGTCAGCCGCACGATCAGGCTCACCGGGCCGTTCGGCCGTGGTTGCTGCGAACACCACCCGCCGACGCCGCTGAGCAGGTGAATCGACTTCGCCTTGCCGTTGAACGGCAGGCTCACGCTCTTCGGCATCAACGGCGGCACCTTCCCATTCGGGCCGTTCAGCATCACCGCGTTCTTCACCTTCTCACCCTGCGGATCGACCAGCACGAACGGTACGCCGTTGAACATCTTCGGCTTCCAGTCCGGAAAGATGAGCCGTTCCGCGCCGCCGTTATTGTCGAAGAACATGTCCTTGGTGCTCACCACCGTGGCGACCTTGTCCAACGGCAGCGGCATGTACTTCCCCTTCTGCGTCAGGAACTCCAGCAAGTCGACGAACTCCTCCGGCTTGATCTGCTTCTCGAACCCCTCCGGCATCAGCGACTTGTCGGTCTCCTTCAGCGATTCGATGTCGTCCCGCGAAAGTGCGATCTTCTTCGCCTCGGCATCGATCAACTCGATGGTCGTCTTCGATTCGGACGACAGCAACCCGATAAGGGTGCGGCCATCGAGGGTGACCACGCGG
>JAYTUG010000342.1:0-6076 GCA_043744695.1 Gemmataceae bacterium | reverse complement strand
GCCATCACGGTACGGCAACCCGCTGCCGGGTCGCCTCAATCCCTGGTTTCCAGCCTTCGGTTCGCGGGATCGGCGAACATGCCGCAAGCTGGACGGCCGGCGGACTTTCAACTTGCCCAACAGGGGGCTATGAGTGAACGGACTAATTCGAACTCGTCGAACCAACCGGCGTGCGGCTCTCCGGTCGCCGGTCCATCGGGTTTCGGATTTCACTCATCGAATCGCTCCTTCGACAGTGCGGCAAATAGGGCGACTAACTGGTTGATGCTCTTCCATTGTGGCACCCTCACTTCCTTGCCGTCGATTACCTGAGTCTCGAACGAGAACGGCACCCCATGAGAAGCGGCAATCCCTCGCAGCTTTTCTCCAGCCTTCGACATGACTAACTGAAGAGCGAGTTTTTCGACGAACTTCATAGATCGCACGATCTTCAACGATTTATCACGCGCCGGCTGCGGCTTGATTCTCGTTCGTTGATTCGCTGTCTCGGCCCCACGTTCCTTCTTGCCGGCCCGAATTAATTGGCAGTCGGTGCAATCCCGCGCGGCGCCGACCCGCTTGCAACGGTCGCACAGTTTCGGGGCCGTGTAGATGATCTCCTTGCGAGACATGTCGTTGCTCAGCAACTCCTCTCTCTTCTGGGCATCGCCGCCAGAGTGGGCATCGATTGCCTCGGCGAATTTGGACCCACGATGGACCGTGCTCTCGGATGAGCCTGTTTCGTCGGCGATCTTTCGGGCCGTCGATCCGTCACCTGTCCCCGGCTTTTGTCCGCCCAACGCCTGCCTGCGTAGCATCATCATGTGGCCAATATGGTATGACTGCTTCTTCTCGTCCAAATTGCGCCGCGCGAGTTGGTTGAGGGTCACCCAGATTATCGCACTTCCGCGTTCGGAAATTGCTTACAAACGATCTCTTACTCGATACCCTTGTCTTCACAGATCTCGAGGCGGTTGTGACCGTCGAGCAAGATGTTACATTCGTCCCATACGTAAAGCGGTTCTCGGCAGCCCTCCTCGACAAGCGACTGGCGAAGCCTTGCAAGTTCGTGTGGGGAGAGGGGAGGAAAGAGCGACTGGAACCTCGCATCAACTTTGGGTTTCTTGGCCATCGGACACCCCTGAAAGAAGCCGCCTGGAAAGGGGTGTGTCACAGTGACATACCCCTTTTTCGAATCATCTATTCGTTGCTAGTCGCCGTCTGGCCAACCTGCGGCCCCATCCGAAATCGGGACTGGGGGAGCCAGAGATACTCGGAGGCGCGACCGGCGAACGAGTTGCCTTGGCGGATGCGATGAAGCAGGCGGAGTGGCTTGGACCGAAAGGCCTTGAGCCACCGACCGATAGTGGGCTGACTGACGCCGAGGAGCCGACCAGCGTCAGCCTCCGCGAGAAAGAATTGATGGGACGGGTTTTGGCGGGAGAGGTGCCAGCATAACGCGGCAAGTTTCTGCCGCCGGAGGCGGACACCGCCGGAACGGCCGGGAATCTTGTCTAATCCCTCCGGGAACACCCCTTCGAGTACCCGATTCCAGGCCGAAGACAACCCCGCGAAATGCATACCATGTCTGCTTACACAGGGTTGGGTCTTCTCTCTCTCTTTCTCTTTCTGCGTTCCCCCGTTCGCTAGGTTCCCGAGACGTGAACTTCCGAAGAACTCGGGGCAGGTACCAATCGCTTTCCTCACGACGTAGAGCAGGCCCCAGGACCCACCCTGCCTGCGCAAGAGCCACTTGACCCGATCGAGTTCCGTCGCCCCGAACAGCGGCGATCCGGTTAACAGCCGATTGAGGCGGTACTCGTCAGGCCCAGTCCAGAACGCGAGTTGCCGTGCGAGTCCGAGTAGCGCCTCCGACGGCGTCTTCGCGATTCTGCCATTCCACAACGCTTCGACGCGTGCCCCGTTTCTTGCAGCGAAGGCTCTGTCCAGAAGCTCCTGGTCGGCGCCGTCGAATCCATGGCCGCAACTGTGCGCTCGATTTCCTGGTGCCTCGGGCGGCCGGAGACGATCCTGAAGTCGTCGAACCATTTCCTCCCTCGGTTCAACGAAGGCCGATGTGAACGGCAATCGGTGGCCGGTGAGGGCGAAGTACCTCGCCCGGTCGTACATTTCGACGTTGCCGGCCCGCTTACGGCCTGCGGGGTCTATCGATCCGATCGCGATGGCCTTCGCTCCGGTCCCGCTCGGGCTGACTTCGGCGTAGGTCGAGAGTTCGGTCAGGATGTCGACCGCGAACGGATCGATGTCCCCTGTGTTCGGATCGCGGCAGGCGTCGAGGTCGATGCCCGCAAACGGATCGGCCGCACGGAAGACGAATCCGACTCCTGAGAGATGGCGATCAAGATAGAAGTCGTATGCGTCATCAAATCCAACGTGGTTGCCAGGCCGGGTAACATCGGCCCGTTGCCCCGTTTGCGGGCTTATCGGCACCTTCATGGACTTCGCCGGACCTCGTGGCTGCGAGGACCAAGCGACCCACTGCGGAAGTTGCCGCAACACTTCGGGTATGCCGTCGGGGCAAACCGAAAGCAGTCTGTTGTCGGCGCTGCTGGATTGCGATATCCTCAACACTGTCCCGTCTCCTCAAAGACTTCGGGATAACCGAGCTTCCCCGGGATTACGGCCCGGGGTTGCTCATTTACAGACCGCGAGCGGCGGCCACGTCGATCACTTCAAAAGCTCATCAAGTTCTTGGCCAGCGCGTACGGCGGCGGACGTGGATTCGGTTTGAACATTGGCGGCGATCCCCCCGTTGATCGCCGCAAGGAATCGAGCGATGGCTGGCCTCGTAGTCATCAGCCGACCGCCCAAGTACAAGGTTTCCAGTCTGAAGCCGCGGCACCCGTGCTTCGCCCAACGTCGCAGTGTCGCGATGTGCGGCTTACGGCCACGTTCGTCCGCGACGCACGCTGCGCCTTGGGCCAGTTCGATAGGCCCTTCGTTTAACAGATTGGTCGGTGAAGGGCGGATTACCTCGGAAAGAGGAGCCTCTTTATTTGCCATCTCCTACCTCCGTCTTGGAGGCCGGATCGGAAAGCTCTTGCCGCATTTTCTGGCGGATAGTATGCGCTAGCGCCCGGGCAGTGCCGGAATCCGGACCCACCGTGCGTTCCACATCGTCGAGCGCAATAATGAGACGCCAGAGAGGAAGCTCGCTTAATCGCAGAGCTAATAGGGGGGTCGCGTTATCCATGCCCTCGGTTTATCGCGGCACGTGGGCGAGGGATGTGAGACGGCGTTCCGTCCGTGAGTTTGAAGGATGAAATTTCTCTAGATATGCAAGGTTTTGAGGAAGTGCAACCGTGTCGTCCGTCGGTCGTCCGTCATTGGCGTCAGCCACGGAAATGCATAACAAGCCAAGGCCATACCTCTGGACGGTAGAGGGTAGAGGAACTTCGGGGTGTTGCGTCGGCGGTCGTCGCGCTCCACCTCGATGTGACAGTCATCGTGCTTTGACCTGTACGATCGTAAGAAAGCATCTACCGCGTTGTCGGTCGCTCTGGTGTACCCGAGATCGCGGAGAAGTCGAGCATAGTCGGAAACACACAGCGGCGACCTGAAGGGTATCGAGTGCAGTGATTCTTCCGATTGCTGTTCGATCGCAGAAGAGGCCTGTTGCATCGCCGCTGTATTGGAAGGTGTCGGGATGACGTCAACAGGCGCTGTATCAATGAGGTTCGGGATGATCTGATGCGACTCCGCCAGCGCTGTAGAGCTGGTTGGCGGTGGAGCAGAAAGGTTCGGTGTCTTGAGTGGATCGCCTAGCAAAGCGGCCTTTACCAGCGCCAAGCCACTCACGCAGACCTCTGCATAGTTGTCAATCCAAACTACGAGTTTGCTTTCTCCGACCTCTGGCATGGCGACGAAGGATATACCATCAGCATGCTTACCACGGCAATTCATCATTACCGGTGGCGTATGCAGGAGGAAGAAAAGCCAGAAAAAATGCTTTTGGTCTTTCGAATCGAATATGAGAGGTCCATTCGCCCACGGCACCCAACTGTATCGTCCTGATCGAATGAGATTTGATGTAAATGCGCCTGCTTGATCCGTCAGCGAGTGAAGCTCCGTGATAAAGGGAATCTCGCGCTGGCCTGGCAAGTTCTCGATCAATGGCTTATCGAGCCCATCCTCGCCCTTACGACCCAGGTAGAAGATTCCGAAACGGCCCTCCGTCAGAGTGAAAACTGCCCGCATCCACTCGGCCCTGTCAGCAATTCGAGCGAACGCGGTTGACAAGTGATCCAGGATTGCAAATGACGGGTCGGTCATGGAAATTCCAATTTCCTTAAGGGCAGACTGGATTGTATCGGTTCGCCGAATTTCCGCATTCCGTTCCGATCACTCACCCGATCTCGCTCGCCACCCGAAAAGCCAGCGTGAGATCACGCTCGGCGTACACTTGGGTGACGTCGGCTCTGGCGTGGCCGAGCAGCACTTGGGCGGCTTCCAAGCCGTGCCCCTTCCTAACCTCGGTGGCAAATGTATGGCGAAGTTGGTTGGGTGCCCATCGGTGAGCAGATTGCCATGCAGACAGTTCGACGCGCTCGTCTGCCGAAAATCGCCTTTCCCACTCTTTAACCGTTTCCCCTCCCCTCTGTGCAAGTGGTTCCGGAGCCGGGAATGCCTTGTCGCACGCCCGCGCGATGGCGTGCTCGTAGGCAGTGACTTTGTACCGATCCGCAGGGGACCGCTTTGGCGCCAGCTTCCGTTTCCCAGCGTTACGATTCATGTGGTTCGGGTACTTCGGCGTCTTGCGGTTCGCGGCTCGCGTCGCGTGCAGTTCCTCGACGGCCCGCCTCGGGCTGAACAGATAGTCGTCGAGATCCAGCGTGAAGAACTCCTTCAGAATCGTCTGTGCTCTCGGCCCGATCGTGATCACGCGGGGCTTACCCCGCCACGCCGTCTTGTGCTGGTCGGGGCGGTAAAGCCAGATCGCCCCGCCCATCTCGATATCGCATCGCCGGACCCCACAGGCTTCATCCGGCCGGCATCCCGTCCGCCGTTGGAACTCCACCATCCCCCGAACGAAGCGGTTGAGGTAGGGAAGGGTGGCCTCGACTACCTCGTCGGAGACCGGCACGATCGGTTCTGATTCTGGAGCCGCACAGCGTCCCTTCTGGAGCCCGGTGACCGTAGCGAGGCGCTGGAACACGTCAAAGGGAATTAGTTCATCACTGGCGCCCCACTTGAACACGCGGCGAACGCGATTCACGCGCTGGTTCACGAGGCCCCTGCACCAGCCGCGGTTGATCATCGCCTGGCGAACGGCCTTCATGGCGATGGGCCCGAACTCAGCGGCCGGCGTGAGTCCGTAGTGATCCCGCACAACGCGGAGGGTCTGGCGGTATTCGTTGATCTCGTTCGTCGGTGTTCCGTCCGGCCGCCGGTAGTGCTGATCCGCGTGCTTCACGAAGGCGAGCAGCAGTTCATTGACGGAAAGCCCGGGAGACACCGCTGAAGTCGGTCGCACGTCCTGGGCCCGGCCGCGGGCCAGCCATTCGGCGATGGCGCGATCATACGCGATCTTCGCCTCCGGCGAGCCGTAAACGCCGCAGTAGATATCGACGCCAGAGAGGCGGACGACGGCTTTACCGCTGGCTTTGTGGTGGGTAAGTTTCGGAATGGAAATGGGTCGTGACATTTGGTGCGGCGCTCCCCGAGGGGAGTTTCTCCGTACTGTACGGAGAAACTCGGGGCTATCGGCCGCACCTTCCGGCCATCGGAAGGGTACGCTAAATTGCGTTCGGCAAAGGCTTTCTGTCTGAGTGGGCAGTCCCGGGGTTGAACCGGGGACCTAGCGATTTTCAGCGACTTGAAGGTCTCTCAAAAAACACGCCGAACAACCGTGTTTCTAGTGGTAATGTACCAACTCTCTTACTTTGCAAAAGGCCAATAATCTTGCATCGAGCTACTACGAGTTGTGGACTTTCCACAGTTGACTGTGGAACGCTTGTGGATTAAATCGCGGAACGAAGGGTGCGTTACATGGTTTGCGCGCCCTGTGCATTGCAGTCGAATTGTCGAGGTCCGCACTGAAAGAACTTATTGTCCTCCCGGAGACCGATGCCAAGCA
>JAYTUG010000341.1:0-23263 GCA_043744695.1 Gemmataceae bacterium | reverse complement strand
GAACTGCATGCGCAGTTCGCAAACCACCCTCTCCCCAACGGGGAGAGGGTAATAAATGCCATCGCTCCGGTACGCTCGGGTGTCGGAATTTCTGCTTCTCTCAGTCAATGTTCTGTTGCAGGAACGTCACAAGGTCGCCGAGCGACACGTCGTCCGCACCGCAGTCGCGCAGCGTCTTCAAAAACGCGCCGAACGGCAGCTTCCGACCAAAGTGTACTTCCAGTTGCTCGGCCAACACTACGAGATCGATCGATGCGAGCCCCAGGTCCGAGAAGGCTCGCGACTCCAGATCGACCTCGGGGAAGTCGCGGTCCGGGAACGTGCGACCCACGACGGCCGCAAGTTCGGCCAGCACCTGCTCGGTGGGTTTCATTACGCCTCGCAAACGGTCGTGGCCACCACGACGTTCTTCTCGCGGGCCGTTTGCGCGCGAACGGTTCGATCGGCGATGGCGACCGTCGCCGCCCCAGTCTTTTCATCCAGCGAGCGAAGCGTGCATCGCTCGGGTGCGATTCGCAAGGCGTTCGCCACGGCGAAAGCAGCAGCCTGTTCGCGTGCGGTCCGCTCGTCGCTCGGTGTCGGGTTCTTCGGAAGTGGAACGATCGCGATGCCGAGATCGTCGGTGAATGCCGCCAGGGCCGCCACCATCCCATCCGCGATTGCGTGAACGACGGACGGCAACGGCTCGGTGAGAATCTCGCCTCGCGGCTGGCAAATGTACCGCCCGCGTTCTCCCGGTTCGGCTTCGAGGTCGGCCGGGAACACCGCTTTGCCGTAGCGCTCGAACAGCGCCCCGCGGACCGCGTCCTTCGACACCAGTCTTCGAAAGAACCAGTCCGACTTCTCGGCATCGGTACCCGTGAGCGCCGCGTGCTCCGCGATTTCCCGAGGCGTCATGGTCACGCAGACGCCCGAGGCGCGCAAGACGGGTTGCTGCAAATCGAGCGGCGGTTCGAGGCCGTAACAGCGGCTCGATGCCGTCACCTCTGCGGCCGGCAACCGATGGCTGAGATAATATTGATCCTTCGGCCCGAAGAAGTTCACGTCGCCGAACGGCAGGTAGAAGCGCCAGTACGCGGCCCCAGTCATGCGGAACCAGAGCCGGCCATCCGGTGCGAAGAGTTCGACTCCATGCCGCGCCTGCCGCGTGGTCTCTTCCTCGTTGTGTCCGCGAAGGAGCAGCAACTCGCCGACCTCGGGAATCGGCCCGAAGAACTCGAGGTTCGCCACGCCGATCGGCAGCAAAATGCGGCCCGACCAGTCCGGCTGCTCCAGGTGCCAGGCACCCAAGATGTGCATCGCGGCATCGACCAGCACCGGATCGATCGCGACGCGCGGGTCGGGGTTCGAACGAAGCCAGGTGTCGCGCGGCTGCACTTCCAGCGAGCCTTCGATGCCCTCAGCGCCCGTGCGATCCAAGGACCGGATCATCTGGAAGAGCGGCCCGTGAAACATGTTTCGCCGCAGGTCTTCCACCGTCGAGCGGCAAGGCACTTCGTTCGTGAGTTCAAACGGCAGCGCCGGCGGCGGATCGGGGTAGCGGTCGGCGAGCACCACGATCGCTTCGCACGATTGCTTGTTGGTCGCGTCGCGGAGGAAGCTGTTCCCCAGATCGCGGACGTTCGCTTTTACCTCGACGATGCCGGTCTCTGGATCGACCGAGGAGACGGACGCGCGAACTTCGAGGGTCGTGGTTTCGGCGTCGAACGGCAGCCAGCGGTAGAGCCGCACGTTGCGAATCGAGGTGACGACCTTGCCCGGCGCGAGTACGAGTGCCGCCTCGGCCATCGCCTCCAGACTGAACGTCATGGGAAGAACGGGCAGGCCGTTCTGCGTGGGATCGACGCGACTCACGCCGCGGCCGCCGAGGGTGTGATCGTCCACGTACAGGTCTTCGGCCAAATCCATGACGCGGCGGAAGACGATCTCGCGACCCGGTTCGAGGTGCTCGATCGAACCCAACAGGCAGTAAGGAGCCTCGCCGCTAGCGGCTTCGCGATTCTCGACGATTGCGAAGCCGCAAGCGGCGGCACCATTGAAGTACGCTTCCATCACCTCGCGCTGAACGTCGAGGAATTGATTCATGACCTCGAAGTAGCCGGGGATCGCAGTGGGAATAACCCAATCGCTGACGCGACTCGGCTCGCCTGTCGCTTCCCACTGCACCGCGTGCGTTTCGCGGTGCGCGTACAGGTGGCCGAGGTTCAACGGCACGTGGTGAGCGCTCAATTGCGCGACCAAGTGGTTGATCTGCGTGGGGCCGCTCTTGCGGATAGTGTTCGCGGGGATCGCGGCGAAGGTTTTACCGCGGAGGATGTCTTCGACGAAAGCGGAGAGGTTGCCGCGCGGGCCGGCTTCCACGAAGAGCCGCACGCCGTCCGCGTGCATCGTCTCGATCATCCGCGTGAACTCGACCGGGTTAACCCAGTGGTTCACAGTCAGGTCGCGGATCGAATCCGAATCGGCTGGGAAGCGTTCGCCGGTGGAGCAGCAGTAGGCCGGCGTGTGGCCGGGGTCGAAGGGGACGACGGAGAAGACATCGCGAAACGGCTTCATCCACGGTTCGAAGAGCGGCGTGTGGTAAGGCCGTCGGAACGGGAGGCGCTCGCAGATGGTGCCGCGTTCGGAGAGTGCAGCCTCGATGGCCGCGATTTCGGGCGTCGGACCGACCGCGACGCACTGGTGCGGGCAGTTGTCCATCGCGATCACCGCGCGCTTGGCTTTTACGGCCTCGGCCACCACTACGACGGCGGCTTTCCCGGCCCCGACCGCGAGCAAAGCGACATCCGGGCCGCCGGCCTCGTCTTCGAGCCGCTGCATGACGTCCATCGACTCGACGAGCTTCGGACCGGTTTCTTCCGACGAGCGTAAGATGCCGGCCGCCATCAGTGCCGCGAGTTCGCCCGCGCTGTGTCCCGCCACGGCCGACACGGGGACGCCGAGATTGCGGAGCAAGTTCGTCATTGCGATGTCGGCGACGAGCACGCCGAAGATGGACGGCCCGAGCTTGCGGAGTTCGGCTTCGGCCTCAGCCCGCTCTTCGAGGGTCGCATCCGCCGAGGGATGAAGTGTTTTGCGAAGCGAGTCGTGTGGGCGGCCCGCGCCCTCGGCCAGTTCGTCGCACCAGGCGAACGCCTTCTCCACTTCCGGGAAGACGCGGCAGAGGTCCGCGAGCATGTCGAGGTACTGAGCGCCCTCACCGGGATACAGAAAGGCGACGGTCCCTTGCTCGGCGAGCGGTTGCGTGAAGAAGTAGATGCCGTTGCCGTCGCGGATTTGCACGCACTTCGGATCGGCGAGGCGGTCGGCGGCGCGGCGGATCTTGGTGAAGAGATCGGCAGTGGAACCCGAGACGAACGCGATCCGCGAACCGCCCGGTTGGAGTTCCGCGGCCAGCGTACTCGCCAGATCGGCGAGCGTGAGATCGGAATGGTGTTCGAGGAAGTCCGCGAGAGCAACGAGCCTCTCGCGAAGGTGAACGCGATCCTCGCCGCGGACGACAAAGACTTCGGTATCCCAGCCGTCCGCGGCCGCCGAGAGCGACTGCGGAGCGGATGCGGTGAGAGTGGCACTCATCGGATTAGTGCGCCCCGACCGCGACGGGAGCTGCGGCTGCAGTACGAACCGGTGCCGCTGCCTGTTCGGTGCCGCCAGCCACCAGCACTTCCGGCTCGCCTTTCGAACCGAACATCACTTCATCCACGGCGAAGTTCGCACCGACCGAAGGCTCGATGAGCTTCAACCCGCGGGCCGTGAGGTGCTTCTCGAGTTCGGCCACCATGCCGACTTCGGACCACGGACCCCAGGCGATCGAGACCACGCGGCCCGGCCACTTCCGATCGAGGTCGCACGCCAGCTTACTCAGCACCTCGTTCGCCGAGGCGTAGTCGGACTGCCCCTTGTTCCCGTAGCGGCTCGTGATCGAAGCGAAGAGCGAGAAGAACTCGAGCTTCTCCGGATCGAGCTTGCGGGCGAGGGTGAAGGCACTCTCGACCTTGGTGCCGAACACGCGGTCGAACGATTCGGGCGTCTTGTCGCGGAGCAGTTTATCTTCGATGACCCCGGCTCCATGGATGACGCCGGTGATGCCGCCCGCGGCGTTCAACTCGTCGATGAGCCCGCCGAAGGCGACGGCATCGCGAACGTCGATGGCGCGATAGTCGACCTTGCCGCCGGCGGCGCGGATCGCCTCCAGGTTACCGCGAATCTCGCGGTCCTTGACGAGCCGCTTGTACGCGGTTTCGATGGCGGCGGGCTTCGTCTCGGCACCGGCCCGCTTCATGAGCGCGGCCTTGATCTCGGCCGGCGTGGTGAGCTTCGCCGTGTCGGTAGCTTCGGGCGCGGGTTCGGCGGAACTGCCGACGAGTACGAGCTTGGGCTGATAGCGTTCGGCGAGTTCGAGCGCGATCCGAGCCGTGATGCCGCGGGCTCCACCCGTGATGAGCACAGTGGAATCGGCATTCAATGAGACGGCGGGAACGTCGGTTTCCAGCGGGCCGGGTTCGACCTGCCAGGTGACGCGCTGGCTGCCGGAGCGGCCGACTTCGAGCGGGCCCTTCGGGTCGCCGAGTTCGCTGAGCAGCTGATCGACGAGTCGCGGGGCGGGCGTTTCCGCATTCACGTCCACGACGCGAACGCTGACTTCCGGCCACTCGAAGCCGAGGCACTTCGCGAACCCGGCCACGCCGCCGTGACCCGCGAAGAAATCGTCCGGCAGGTCGCCGCCGAAGCCCATCGTGCCGCCCATCGCGGTCACGGCCAGCAGCACGGCGGAGCCGGACTTCCCGGCATCTCGTATGTCGGCCTCCAAGCCACGAGCGAGCAAGTACAGCGACTTCACTTCGCGCTTCATCCGGCGTTCGTCGGTCTCGCCTTCGGGCGATTCGGCCAGCGGCAGCAGGTGGATCAGACCGGAGACCGGACCGCACTTCGCGTGTAGGCGGGCGATCAGGTCCGCGACCGCGGCGGGGTCGGTGAGGTCCGCGGCGAAGGCACCCGCCTCGGCCGAACCGTCCGCCATTTGCACCAACGCGACCTTGATGTCGAGTTCGCCGAGCCGGTCGGCGAGTTCGCGGGCCGTGCCCTGGCGATCGTCGGTAATCACGACCGTGCCGGACGGCGGCGAGAAGACGGGCCGCATCGGTAAAGGTGCATCGATGAGCCGGACCACGAGCCGTTGAACCTCGCCGGAACGGGCACCGGGGTGCAGTTCCGCGGCTTCGGCCAGCTCAGGTTTCTCGTGCTTGCCGTTCGTTGACGGCTGCGGCACGGAGGTCGTCTCGTCGAGCGCTTCCATCACATAGTCGGCGATGCCGCGGAGCGTCTTGATGACCGAGAGCTTCTCCATTTCGAGGTTGGGCTGCTGGCCGTCGGCACTCGCCTCGATGGACTCGGCGAGAGCGCCGAGCACTTCCACGCGCTTGATCGAGTCGACGCCCAAATCGGCTTCGAGGTCGAGGTCGATGCTCAGCGCTTCCTTCGGGTAGCCGGTGCGATCGGAGACGAGATCGAGGAGCCGGGCGAGCAACGTTTCGCGATCGAGCTTGCCTCCGGCGGGCTTCGCCGCGGCAGGTGCTTCGGCAACAACGACCGGTGCGTGCTTGCCGTTCGCTTCGACAGGAGGAGCAACGGCATGAAGCTTGGCGACGGGGGCAGGCGCGGGTCGCGGAGCAACGGGTTGAACCGCGGCCATCCGGTTCGCGATCGCCGGTGTCTGGGGAAGCGGAGCGTGGGCGGTACCGTTCGCGAGCGGAACGTAGCCGTTCCCGTTCGCGGAAGGTGCCGGCATCGTGCCGCCCGCACCCAGATAGCTGAGCATCACGCTCTTCTGGGTGTCGAGGAAGCGAGCCATCACCTCCTGAAACCGCATCATCACTTGCTCGGCACCTTCGGGTGCGGGCCGCGACGGCGCGTGGTTTCCATTGGTGGAGGGTGCGTATAGCATCGGTTGCGCGTTGGTGATGTTCATCGGCACTCGCGGGGCGGCGGACGGGGGCAAGACACGGGGTTGCGGAGCGGGCTTGGGTGCCGGCTCCACCTTCTTCGCCGCGGTGGGTGCCGCGACTTTCGGAGGCTGGACGCTCGGGACGACAACGGGTGGCTTCACTTCTGCGGCTTTCGCGGGAAGCGTTTGGCCGAGCAATCGCGGTTCGGGCCCGTTGATGGGCCGGCTGCGAACGCCGTTCACGAGCCAAGTGGTCGGCGAATGCTTCGGCTTGCCGGTATCCGGTCCGAGCTTCGCCAGTTCGAACGACTGCACGGCTCGGCCTTCGAACAGCCGATCGAGTTGAACCGGCACCCCGGCGGCGAGCAACTGCCCGAGCAAGTGAGCCAGTTGAACGAGACCCGGCCGCGTCTTGAGATCGGAAGCCACTGCGAGGTGCGGCTGGCCGGCGAGGATCTGCCCGGTGAGCCCGGTGAGCACGGCCTGCGGGCCGACCTCGACGAAAATGCGAGCCCCGGCCGCGTGCATCGCTTCGATTTCACCCGCGAAGTAGACGGGCGAAACCAGGTGCTCGGCGAGTTGTTTCGCGATGGCCGGCCCGTTGGCCGGGTGCGGGGCGGCACTCGTGTTCGAGAAGACCGGCTTCTTTGGAGCGGAGAACTTCGCGACGTTCAGGGCGTTCGCGAGGGCTTCCTTCGCGCCGGCGATCAGCGGCGAGTGGAAGCCGCAGGCCACGGGAATTCGCTGCGAGCGAATGTTCGCGACCTGGAGTTTGTCCTCCGCGATCTTCAGGCCCGCCTCCGTGCCTGCGATCACGATCTGCCGTGGCGAGTTATGGTTCGCGACCCACGCCTCGACGTTGCCCTTGAGAAGCGGAGCGAGCGTTTCCGGGGTGGCGTCGAGGGCGAGCATGCCGCCAGGAGCCCCGACTGCGGCAGCCTTCACGGCCATGCCGCGGCGGTGCGAAAGTCGGATCAGGTCTTCTTCGTTGAGGGCACCGGCGGCGGCGAGTGCTGCGTATTCGCCGTAGCTGTGGCCCGCAAAGAAGTCCGCCTCGACGCCGAGCGTTCCGAGCAACTTGAACATGGCGAGGCTCGTCGCCCCGAGCGCGGGTTGAGCAATCTCGGTGCGTTTGAGTTCGTCCCGATTCGCGGCTTCCTGGTCCGGCGTGAACGACGATGGTGGGTAGATATAGCGGCCGAGCGGCTTGTCGAGGTCGTTCGCCAGCGTGCGTTCGGCCCGGTCGATGACATCGCGGATTTCCGAAAACGCGATGGCGGTTTGGGCCAGCATGTCCGGGTACTGCGAACCTTGCCCAGGGAACAGGAACGCAACTTTGCCGGCGGAGGACTCGGGCTTCGGTGCGAAGTAGATGCCGCGCGGGTCGGAGAGAACATCCGTCGCAGTGGGAACCAGTTCCAGAGCGGCCGCGAGCTTCTCTTGCAGGTCCACGAGCGAAGTCGCCACGACCGCGAGTACCGGGCCGGTCGCGGCCTTGCTCGCCTGCCAGACGGATGCCGCGAGGTCGGCCAACTGCGGCACGCCGCCCGCGACGAGGGCATCGTGGCACTGCTTCACGCTGCTCGCGATGGCCTTCACATCGGTTCGCCGCCAGACGAAGAGTTCGGCCGGCCACTTCCGCATGCCGCTGCTTGGGCGCTTGAGGTAGTCGCCGCTGTATTCCTCGAGCACGGTGTGGAAGTTGGTGCCACCGAAGCCGAAGGCGCTGACGCCCGCGGTTCGCGGGTAGTCCGCACCGTGAACCCAAGGCCGCGCCTCGGTGTTCAAATACAACGGGCCGCCTTCGAAGTTCGCTTTGGGATTCGGCGTCTCGACCAGCGTCGGAGGCAGAATTTTGTGGTGCAACGCGAACGCGGTCTTGATCAGCCCGGCGAGCCCGGCGGCACACTTGCTGTGCCCGATCATGGACTTCACGGAGCCGAGGGCACACGATTGCAGGTCGCCACCGGCGTCGCGGAGCAGTTGGCCGATGGCGCGAGCCTCGGTCTGATCGCCGACAACGGTTCCGGTGCCGTGCGCTTCGACCAGCGCTACCCGGGCGGGCGATAGGCGAGCTTGGCCGTAAGCGCGGTGCAGGGCACGCAATTGACCCTCAGCCCGCGGCGCCGTGAGCCCCTTGTCGCGGCCATCGCTGGAGGCCCCCACGCCCTTGATCACAGCGTAAACGCGGTCGCCATCGCGTTCCGCATCGGCGAGGCGTTTGAGAATCGCGACCCCGACGCCCTCGGCCAGCGCGATGCCATCGGCCTCGGCGTCGAACGGCCGGCAACGGCCCTTCGGGCTCAATGCATGCGTCTTGCTGAAGGCGACGTAGGCGAAGGGAGTCTGGACGGCGTCGCCGCCCATGATGATCGCGACATCGCTGGTGCCGTCGTTGAGTTCGCGGACGCCGGCGTAAAGCGCGGCGAGCGACGAACCGCACGCGGCGTCGATCGCCATGTTCGGCCCGCCGAGGTTGAAGCGGTTGGCCACGCGGCCAGCGGCGACGTTCAACAGGATGCCGGGGAACGAGTCTTCGGTCCACTCGGGGAGCATCCCCTCGGCGAGGTCGATGATCTGCTTGCCGGTGACGGGCAAGCCGGGGATCGACTCCATGAGCGGCATGCAGGCGCGGAAGCCGTAGGAAACGGAGAGCGGCATCCCGCCGCCGCCGACGCCGAGAATGGCGCAGGTGCGTTCGCGGGCGAACGGCCGATCGAGGTAGCCGGCATCGCCGATGGCCTGGTTCACGGCTTCGAGCAGCAACAGTTGGAGCGGCTCGATGTTCGGAATGCTCTTGGGCGTGATGCCGTACTTGAGCGGGTCGAAGGGCGTATCGCCCATGAACCCGCCCCACTTCGAAATCATTTTGTCTTTTGCACGCGGGTCGGCGTCGTAGTACAGCCGCCAATCCCAGTGCGTCGCGGGAATCTCGATGACCGCGTTCGTCTTCGCGAGAATGTTCTCCCAATAGTTCCACAGATTGCCGGCGTTCGGGTAGAAGCACGAGAGCCCAATGATGGCCACGTCGCACGGCGGCGGCGGCTCGGGCTCCTTCGGAGTCGAGGCCAGCAGTATGCCAGAATCCAGCACCGCGGTATCGCAGACGTTCGCGTGCAGTTCCGCGATCGTCGTCACTTCGTTTCGCAAGGCCGCGATCTGCCCGATCATGTACATGCCGCGGCGGAACTGATCGTCTTCGTGAACGGAAGCGAGCCCGCTCCCGTTCCCGTTGATGGAAGCCGCCCGATCGACGCCCTTGCTGGCGACCCGCAGACGGCCGAGGTTCATGCGTTCGAGCGCGATGCCCACGTCCATCGGGCTCTTGCCCTGAGCCTGGAGCGCGCGCTTCTCCTCTTCAAACGTGTCGGCGTAGGGCGTCGGGATGCAGCGGATGGCGTGGCCCGGTCCGGTTTCCAGAAGCAATGTCTCGCCGCAGGCAAGAGCTTCTTTCTGGAAGCGGGCGGTGATCGCGCCGCCGGCCACGGCTTCCTTCGTGAACAGATAAGCGGTGCCGATCAGGATGCCGACCTTGATTCCCTTCTCGGCAAGGCCTGCACTCAGGGCGGCGACCATCGTCGCGGAGAGCGTGTCGTGAATGCCGCCAGCGAAGACGACGTGCAGGCCGTCAGCGGGTCTGCCGCCGACGTGTTCGATCAACCCCTCGACCATCGATTCCCAGAGGGCGAAACTGGCTCGCGGGCCGACGTGCCCACCGCACTCCTGGCCTTCAAAGATAAACCGCTTCGCCCCGTCCTTCAGGAACATCTTCAGCAGGCCGGGCGACGGCACGTGAAGGTAGGTCGGGATGCCCTGAGCTTCCAGTTCCTTGGCCTGGTCGGGGCGGCCACCGGCAATGATTGCGAACGGCGGCTTAAACTTGCGAATCGCTTCGAGTTGTTCCGTGCGAATCTCGGCCGGCACGAAGCCGAGAATGCCGACGCCCCAGGGCTTTTTGCCGAGTTTGGTCTTCGTTTCCAAGAGCAAGGCTTCCGCTTCCGCCTTGCGAACCAGGGCCAGGGCGAGGAAGGGCAACGCACCGCCGGCCGCGACGGAATCCGCGAACGCGGCCGTGTCGCTGACGCGGGTCATCGGGCCTTGAAACACCGGGTACTTCGTGCCGTGGGACTGGGCGAACGGCGACCCGGAAGCCAAATGCTTGGTTCGGCGTGCGGCCTCGACCTGCTTGCTCGCTCGTTCGACGATGTGCTGAACGACACCCGAGACGGTGATGCCCTTGGCCGCAAGTCCGGCCGCCGTGGCGACATCTTGCCCGAGGAGCCAGAGCCCGCGGGCCACGAGTTGACGAACCGCGAGCCGCCAGGCTTGGAGCTTCGCTTCAGGCGAGTCTTTCGAAGCGAGGATCCGTTCTTCTTCTGTCGCAAGTTCGACGGACGCCGCGTTGTCGGGTCGAGAATAGACGCGATAAGCCTCGCCGAGCTTCGCCCCGAATACGGCCGTTTCACCGCCATCGAGCCCAGCGACGCGTTTGCGAGCCACTTCAGGAAGCGGAGATTCGCGAGTCAGGAGCAATTGCGAATCGAGAACGACGCCGCGAGCGCCGGCCGCGAGGCAAGCCGCTGCCGTGTTCGCTCCGATGCCGCCCTGAACCCAGAACGGGATCGCGAGCTGGTTGCGTTCCGCGTGTTGCCGCCACTTTTGAATCAGCACGAAGGACGTGTCGGTCCCGATTCGGCCACCGGCTTCATGGCCCTTCAAGATGATTCCATCGGCCCCAAGCTTCGCGGCTCGCACGGCTTCGGGCAGGCTCACGGCCTCGACCAAAACTTCGATGCCCGCTTCGTGAAGCAATGGGAGTTGCGAGAAGTCGCCGCCCGCGAGAATGACCCAGGCCGGTTGAATTCCTTGGGGAAGATTCGTGTGCGCGCCGAGTTTCAGGCCGAACCGCGGTCCGGCAAACTTCGCCAGCCGCTCGATGGCCGCGACTGCGGATTCATCGGCGAATTCGAGGTCCAGAGTTCCGCGGGCACCCGCTCGACAGGCCGCGATGGCCGGGGATGGGTCCAGGAACCCACTCGGGCTCAAAACGATTAGATCGGTCGCTTCCATCACGCTCCTCTCCAGCACCTGCATGTCACCGGATATGGCCCCTCGAAACTTCACACTTTCTGCCTGCGAGGGCAACAAATGTTGGGGTCGAAGACCTCCGGATCGTGAATTGCCCTCCTTCCGTGGATGACATCCAACATGGCAATCTAGGTAGTGTAGAAACTTACGGCATATTTGGACCGGATCGGAAGGGCGAAGGGGCAGACTTTTTCGAGAAGGCTGAGCTCGCACAGCAGGTCGGGCGGGTTGCGCCCAATGTACAGGGTAGGAATGTTAATCCTATCGCGGCGATTGGCCGATGCTAGGGGGTACAGGCAAATGAACGGACCTGGGTTGTCGCGGGATAATCCGCTTTCTGGGAAGGCCGGGGGCCACAATGCGCAAATCGCTACTGCTCATCGGGTTAATTGCATTTTTCGGCAGCGGATGCTCCCGCTTCATCGTCAAGACGCAAAACCGCGTCGGGCTGGATGGCCCCGTCGATACGCGTATCACCGATTTTAGCCCGGTCAGCCCCGTGGCCGGCCCGCTTAAGGCCGTGATCGTCGAACAGGGGAAAGCGGGCCGGATTGCGGTTCTCGACGTGGATGGATTGATCCTGAATTCGCCGTTCGTGGGGCCGCTATCGCTGGGTGAGAACCCCGTTGCCCTCTTCCGCGAGAAGTTGGCCGCGACCGAGGCGGACCCGTGCGTGAAGGCCGTGGTACTCCGGATCAACAGCCACGGTGGCGGCGTCGCCGCCTGCCTCACCATGCGCCGCGATCTCGAGAAGTTCCGGGCTCGCACCGGCAAGCCGGTCGTCGCTTGCCTCTTGGACACGGCAACGGGCGGGGCCTACCACCTCGCCACGGCCTCGGATCAAATCATCGCTGGCGAGGCTACGGTCACCGGCGGCATCGGCGTGATCCTCAACCTCTTCAACCTGCAAGACCTCATGGCCCAGTTCAACATCATCCCGCAGTCCATCAAAGCCGGCGAGAAAGCGGACATCGGCACCTCCGCGAAGGCGCTCAAACCCGAGGATCGGCAACTGCTCCAAGCGATGGCCGACGAATTCGACGCTCAGATCATCGCGGATATCCGCAAGGGAAGGCCCACACTCAAAGGTGGCGAGACGACCGTCGACGGTCGCATCTTCACGGCGAGCCAAGCAATGGAACGCGGGTTGGTCGATCGGGTCGGCGATCTGGACGAAGCCATCCAGTTGGCAGGAGAACTCGCGGGTTTGAGCGTTGGTGCGGCGCGGCCCCAGGTCGTGCTTTATCGCCGCAACAACGACCCCGCCAACTCCGTGTATGCGATCTCCGCGAACGTCCCACTTCAAGCGGTGGGCCTGTTCCCGAGCCTGCCCGGACTCGAACGCGCCAAGATGCCGGCCTTCCTCTCGGTCTGGCAGCCCGAACTGACCATGGAAAAACTCGGCGGGAAGTAACGTTCTTGTACGCGAGTTCGGTCGCCGACCGACTTCGCCTGTGCGGTTCACCCGAACATCTCGATCAATTCGGTCACGCTCGTTAGTTTCTCGAGTTCCCAGCACCTCTGGAGAATCTCTCCGGCCCGCTTCGCTCCGTACTTCGGCTCGACGGCGCGGCGGAACTTGGCCTCGACTTCTTGGTCGGTCATCGGGTTGCCGGCATGGCCGCGCGGGAACTCGATCTCTTCCACGAGCGTCCGGCCATCGGTAAGTGTGAGCGTGAGCCGGTTCGGGATGCCCTTCGGATAGCGCAGCGAGAGTGAGTCGTCGAGCAGCACTCGGATTTTCGACGTGAGATCGATCAGTGCCGGATCGGTGAAGCGCTTCTCGTCGAACGTGTCGAGGTAAACGTCGCCGTCCATGAGGGCCGCAGCGGTGCAGTAAGGCAAGCTGTGATCCGCGGTTTCGCGCGTCTTCGGGGTCCACGCTTCCGGGTACTTCCCGATGATGTTGTAGCACGCCTCGAAGGTGTGGATGTCGAGCGATTGCACCTGGGAAAGATCCACCGGCTGGAAGCCGGTGCCACCCGGGGACAGCCGCTTGCGAAGTCTCAGGGCCGCATCGATGGAGCTTTGCGAGTGGTATTCGGCAGGCCAGAACTTGATGTAGGTCTTGTTGATCATGAAGCCGTCGGAGTTGCCGAGTTCGCTGCCGAAGGGGTTGGGGCTGAAGGCCTCACGGGTGACGAGTTGGAAGAAGCCGAGGTCGCCTTCAAAAATGGGAGCGGGGCCGGAGAGGCCATCGGCGGCAAGGGTCGCGGCGAAGACGCCGTTGCGAGCGGCATTCGCAAAGGCGCACCCCTTCCATTCGCTCAATTCGCCGGATCGCGTTTGCCTCAGTGCGACGTTGCACACGCCGGCGATGCCGATTGCATGCGCGAGTTTTTCCGCGTCCAAACCCATGAGCTTGCCGGCGGCGATGGCCGAGGAAATGGCCCCGTAAGTGACGTGATCGACGCCGTGTTTGCGGAGGCTGGCCGCGTCGCAGAAGCGACACTGGATTTCGTAAGCGAGCACCGCAGCCGTGATGAGGTCGCGGCCGCCGGCGTTTACCGCTTCGCCCACCGCCAGCACCGGAGCGAGGTTGTCGCTCGGGTGCGCCGGTTCCTTCGAAAGGTACGTGTCGTTGAAGTCGAGGTAGCGGATGAGCAACCCGTTGACGAACGTGGCCCACTCGGGGTTGGTCCGGCCGCCGCCGAGGATCGACGCACCGGGGTTGCCGCTCACCCGTAAGGCGCACTTCTTCGCGATGCGATACGCCTCGGCGGGCATGGCACCGACCGCCGTTGCAAACGAATCGATGAACCGCCGCTTCGCCTCGTGAACGGCTTCGGGCGTGAGCTTCTCGAAGGTTAAACCGACGGCGTACTTCGCGAGGCGTTCGGCAAGCGGCGGCGCGGACATGAACGTACTCCAGCTTCGATTTCGGATGACGTGATCTTATCGAAAGCCGAATCGAGATGGAGCGAGCAAGGGGCCGAACTATTGCGTCAGACGCGAGACGATCGCAATCGCGGCGACGGCCAGCGCCACGACGGCCATCATCGCGAGGGAGACGTGCTGCGAGAACCGACGCGGAACCGCGACCGGTTCTTCGAGGGGTTTGGGAACCGGGGCCAAGGGCATGCTGGGAGTCCGTCGAGTTTCTTCGCGATGCAGAGCGTCGGTTTCGCCGGAGTTTGGCGGAGTGCGACGCAGCCCAGTCGTCGCAATCACGCTCGACCCCGGTTTGTCTCCCGAGCCGCCGCCAGCGCGGAACATCGCGTTATTGCTGATCGAGCCGGACCCGGATCGCATGGCGAGTGCGAGAATCTGCGAGGTCGAACCCGAGACGCGTGGGGCCGAGGCGGGTAGTGCGGCCCGCGTAGCCAACACGCGGGCCGGTGCCTTCGGCATCACCGAATCGTCCGGCGGTAGCACTTCCTCCTGGGCCCATTCGCCCAGCGCTTCAAAGACTTCCATCGGATTCTGATAGCGGTTTTCGGGCCGCTTCTGGAGCAACTTGTGGATGACGAACGCGAGTTCCGGCGGAACGTCGGGGCGCAGCTTATCGATGAGCACCGGATCTTTGATCTGCTGCCAGACCAGTTTCTGGGCCGTTCTTCCCTCGGGGAACAGCGGCCTTCCCGCGAGTAGGAAGTAGAGAGTCGCCCCGAGCGAATAGAGATCGGCGCGAATGTCCACGTTGGAACTATCGACCGCTTGCTCGGGAGCGAGGTAGTCCGCGGTGCCGAGAATGCTGCGGCTATCGAGTTGCCGCGTCAGGCCGGAATCGGCGTCGGCTTCGGAACGCACCAGCCCGAGATCCAAAATGCGGATGATGCCGGCACGATCGAGCAGCAGGTTCGCGGGTTTAATGTCGCGATGGACGAAGCCGAGTTCGTGGGCGTGCTGGAGCCCGAACGCAATTTGCCGGGCGTAGTGGCAGGCCGCCGAGATGTCGAGGGAACCGTGCTTCGCGACCAGTGCCTGAAGGCTGATGCCTTCCACGTACTCCATCACGAGGTAAAGCAGGCGGCCTTCCTGGCAGAGGTCGAAGACGCGGACGATGTTCGGGTGGTCGAGGGCGGCCGCGGCACGGGCTTCGCGCAGGAAGCGTTCCTTCGCCACGACGTCGTCGGAGGAATAGGGCGGGAACACTTTGAGCGCCACGAGCCGCCGCATCGCCGTATGTTCGGCGAGGTAAACTTGGCCCATGCCGCCGGTGCCGATCTGATCGAGAATCAAGTAGCTGCCGATCTGGAAGCCCTTGTACTTGCCGGCGGCGAGTTTGTCCGCGTGGAACCTCGTGATCATGCCCGCGTCGATGAGCCGGCTCAGCAGATCTTCGGTTCCAATGGGCGAATGCCCCGAGGCGCGGAGTCCATCGAGGAAACCGTCGAGCCGATCGATCGGCACGAGGCCACTGCGGCGAAGGCGGTCGATCAGATCGGGTATGGTCGCGGCCATGGAGCTTCCACGAAACCCAGTAGGAGGGTCGAGACGGTTCTAGCGGTCCGGTAAGCTCTGACGATTGAGTTTACGCTGGTAGCTTAGAACAGATTGGGAGGACTGCTGAAGAAATGCGTGAAGTGAAGAGCTCAGAAATCGCTACAAGTCGCACGACCCGGTTTTTCGTTCGAATCGTCTCGCGGTCGCACATTAATTGTTTCCAGAACAGAACTTCGATCTCGTTCGGCGCGAATGGCGTTCTACGGTTCCAGCGAAACAGAGCGAGCGTGTCTAACGAGCTCATCATGCTGCGATCAACTTCCCGAACTCGACCTGCCGCCGCTGCCGTGGAGTTGGCGTTCGTCGTACTGTTCTTTTTCATTCCCGTGCTGTTTGGAATCTGGGAAGCCGGACGGCTCATTGAAGTGCAGCAGATCGTGAGCAACAGCGCCCGTGAAGGGGCTCGCCTCGCCTCTCAAGGTTACACGATCAACAGTTCCGGCGCTCCGACTCAGATTACGGCGGCGAACGTTCGGGATGTCGCTTATCAATATCTGGTCGCGGCCCGGTTCGCGAACCTGCAGCCGAGCGACGTGACGGTGACGTTTGCTTTCATACTGCCCAAGCAGGATGGCACGACGCCCACCGATCCTTACCTCGGCGAAAAGAATCAGCCCTACATCGTGACGGTCAGCATTCCTTGGGACAAGGTACGCTGGATCAACGTGGGGCTCATCCGCCCGACGGACGTAAGCTTCACCGTCACGTGGCAAATGCTGATCGACGACAAGTTCACGGTGAAGTTGGACATCCCTCCTTTGTGAGCCTCACGATGTTGCGTCGAACGCCAAAGTTCCAGCGCCATGGTGCCGTGGTCGTCGAATCGGCGCTCGTGCTCGGCATTTTCTTCGTGCTGCTCTTCGGCGTCTTCGAGTACTGCCGCTTCCTGATGGTGCTGCACGTGACGAATAACGCGGCCCGCGATGCGAGCCGATACGCCACCGTGAACGTGGGCTGCGATCCGGATCAAGTCAGTGCGAAGAAAGCGGACATCCTTCAATACGCCAGGGACCGCATGGGCGGCGTTCAGAAGAACATCGTAGGTTTCGACGTCGCGGTTTATCCGTGTACCGCGGCGGGTTTCGCGCTCACTCCACCTCAGGCCGTGCCCAAGTCGCTGAGTGCGACTCCGGCCGATCCGTTCAACCCGAATGACGTCAACAATCCGCCGTGGAACCAGGCCTCTTTCACGGAGAGAATCGCAGTCACGATTAAAGGCAGCTACGAACCGGTGACGCCGTTTCTGCTCTTCCTACCGGCGTCGATCCCGATCGATATCACGGCGGTGATGGGGAGCGAAGGCTGACAGCGGAGAACGGCGTGAACGAAACGAAAGTCATCTCGTGCCCCGCGTGCAAACACGCGCTGCGGGTTCCTTCGGATTGGCTCGGCCAACCCGTGCAGTGCCCGCAGTGCCAGGCCACCTTCGCCGCGCCGCGGCAGGAAGGCGGCGTACTCACGGAAGCGGTTCTTCTGTCCGATTCCAAGCCGACGAAGACTCCGCCCAAGAAGGCGGACGCGGCACTCTGGCTTCCCGCCTTCGCGCTCTTGCTCCTCGGCGTTGTAAGCCTCGTGGTGAATGCGCTCACGCTGACGGACATTGCGAGCGATCCGGCGCAGTTCGAGGAGCGCAAGAAGGCCGATGCCGCGGAAATGGCCAAGTTGTTCGGCCAGGAACCCCAAGCCGGCGCGAACAATCCCGGCGCGAACTGGCCGACGCTGGCCGCGATCACGGCCTGGGGAATTGTTTGTGGAACGGCGTCTTTTGCCGGTGGATTAGGGATGGCCTTGCGGAAGTGGTACTGGCTCGCGCGCCTCGGCAGCGCGCTGGCCGTGGTCAACTTGGCCGGGTGCTGTTGCGTTCCCGGCGCGCTCGTCGGAGTCTGGAGTTGGATGCTGCTGCGAACCGACGAGGGACGAGAACACTTTACGTGATCGGCCGCTCGCGGCTTCGCGATTGCGCACGATATTCGCAATCGCGAAGCCGCAAGCGGCGACACAATTAATCTTGCGGGTAGAGTGCCGTGCTCAGATACCGTTCGCCGAGGTCCGGCAGCACGACGACGATCATCTTACCGGCGTTCTCCGGACGCTGAGCCACCTTCACGGCTGCGGCCGTCGCCGCCCCGCACGAGATGCCGCACAGCATCCCTTCTTCTTTCGCCAACCGCCGGGCCATCTCGAACGACTCGTCGTCCGTCACCTGGATTACTTCATCGACAATCGCGCAGTTCAGCACGTCTGGGACGAAGCCGGCCCCGATGCCCTGAATCTTGTGCGGGCCGGGCTTCACCTGATCCTTGGGGATGCCCTGCACGATGTGCTGCGTGAGTACGGGGCTCGCGGACGGTTCGACCGCGATGCACTTCACGCTGGGCTTGCGGGCTTTCAGCACTTCGCCGCAGCCGGTGATCGTGCCGCCGGTGCCGACACCACTTACGAGAATGTCGATGTTGCCGGCCGTAGCCCGCCAGATTTCCTCGGCGGTGGTCTGCCGGTGAATCTCGGGATTGGCGGGGTTCTTGAATTGTTGGGGCATGAACGCCTTGGGCTCGCCGCCGAACTCTTGAACCAGTTCGCTCGCCTTGGCGATGGCACCCTTCATCCCCAGTTCGCGCGGCGTGAGGAAGAGCCTCGCTCCGAACGCCTTGAGCAACCGCTGACGTTCCAGGGACATGCTCTCGGGCATCGTGATGGCGAGCTTGTAGCCGCGGGCGGCACAGATGAAGGCGAGCCCAATGCCGGTGTTGCCGCTGGTCGGCTCGACGATCATCGTGTCCTTCGTGATCTTGCCGGCTTTTTCCGCCGCGTCGATCATGGCGACGCCGATGCGGTCTTTCACGGACCAAAGCGGATTGAAGTTTTCGAGCTTGCCGACGAGGGTCGCCTTCGATTCGCCGACGACGCGGCGAAGGCGGATGAGCGGCGTGTGGCCGATGGTTTGCGTGATGTCGTCGTAAACGTGGCCGCGGAGGTTCGTATCGGCAGGCATGAGCAGTCCTTAGTTGTAGTGGGAGAATGTAAGTTTATCGAATGTCGGCACTCTAGCGGAGCGGATTAAAACGGGCAAGTTAGAACTCGGAACGGTGAACCTCTCGATTCCGGTGCCGTCGATGACGTCGACGGTTCGCCAAGACCCCCAACTTCTGGTCCTCACGTTTAACGGGCTCGTGCCGAATTTTCCCGATCGGAGGATTTCGCCCGGTCTCGGCATAGCGCCCAGGTTCACTCTTTTGGCCCGGCGTTAAACTTCTTGAGCTATTTCTGTCCGATTCTGGATCGCGCGCGAATTCTGGTTGACACATTTGTCACGTCGGGTAACCTGGAATTTACCTGTTCATTCCTTGGGATCGTTGAAAGACGCTCGGCTTAACACCGAGAGCTTGGCCCCCAGCCACCCCCCCACACCGGCTGAGAGGCACAGCACAACATGACGAACATCGACACCCTGCCGCAGGCTGCGGCAGCGCAAGAGGATTCCACGGGCTTTGAAGATCGCGATGCAGGCTCGGGAACGCTCGGGTTCCCGAACGACCGACGCAAGCGGACCATTCCGGTTGCCAAGGATCGTCGGGCCAGCAACGCGGCCGAGAAGCGCCGCACGAGCGAGCGCCGGCGGCTCATCGACCCGACCACCTGCGAGCGCGACTACGACGACGAAGAAACCACGTTCATGAAGGCGATGGACCGCTATAAGCGCGAGAACCGCCGGCCGTTCCCCACGTGGAGCGAAGTGCTGGAAGTGATGCGATCGCTGGGCTATCGCCTCGTCGCCGAACCAACTTCGCTTCCGGGCAAGGGCTCCGGCGTCGTTCCGGTCCCGTCGTCGGCCTTCGAATAGTTTCCGGGTTCCCAAGTCCGAGCGATCCGGTTTATAACTGGACGCTGGAAATCCGGAAACTCGTCGAAGGCAAGGATGCCCATGCACGTGTTCATCAGCGCCGGGGAACCGAGCGGCGATCTGCACGGCGCGAATCTGATTCGCGCGCTGCGTTCGCAACATCCCGGCATCCGCATCACCGGCTTTGGCGGCGACCGCATGGAAGCTGCCGGTGCCCAGATCCTCTTCAAACTCACATCGCTCGCCGTGATGTGGTTCGGCAAAGTTCTCGCCAACATCCGCACCTTCGTCGGTCTCGCCAAGCGGGCCGAAGCTTCGTTCCAGACCGATCGACCCGATGCGGTCGTGCTCATCGATTACCCCGGCTTCAACTTCGCGTTGGCCAAGCGGGCTCACGCGGCTGGCATTCCCGTCTATTTCTTCGTTCCGCCGCAACTCTGGGGATGGGCCGGCTGGCGCGTCAAGAAAGTGCGGCGCTGGTTCGACGCGGTTCTGACGGCACTTCCATTTGAAGAAACGTGGTACCGCGAGCGCGGGGTGAAGACGCATTACGTGGGCCATCCCTACTACGACGAACTCGCGAATCAGCGGCTCGACGAGCCGTTCCTGGCGGAGCAACGGGCTGTAGCGGGGCCGATCGTGGCGATCCTGCCCGGCTCCCGCAATCAAGAGGTCGTTCGGAACTTCACGGACATGCTCGCGGCGGTTCGCAAAATTCACGCGGGACGGCCCGACGCTCGCTTCCTGGTGGCCTCCTTCAGTTCGCATCAAGCCGAGGTCGCCGAGGCGATGGTGGAGCAATCCGGCTTGGCGATCGAATTTCACGTGGGCCGCACGCCCGAGATCATCGCACTCGCGGAGTGCTGCCTGTCCGTTTCCGGTTCCGTGAGTTTGGAGATGATGTACCGCCTCAAGCCGGCCGCGATTCTCTACAAAGTCGGTCGGGTTCACTCCTTCGTGGGTCATCAACTTCTGAAGATGGCGAAGTACATCACGCTCGTGAACCTGCTCGCGGACCGCGAGATTTATCCCGAGTATGCCACGTGTCGAGATCGCACTTCGGAACTGGCGGGCCACGTCTTGCAGTGGCTGAACGATCCGGTGGAGCGTGCGAGGTGCATCGAACAACTGCAAGCGGTTCGCGACGAAGTCGGCCGCACCGGAGCCTGCGACCGCGCCGCGACCTACCTGCTGGAGACGCTCGGAAGCCGCGTTCGTTCCGTCGCGGCCTGATCGCTTCTTCACGCACTTCTCTCCGCCGGTTAGAATCGAATCCGTAGGATGTTCAGACGTTTCCCTCCACGATCCCAGGTGGGGCATGGGCGACCAGCCATCGCAGGCCGTTCAAGACTATCTGAAGGCGATTCATCGTCTCGGCGGTGCCGACGTCGTCGTTTCGCCCGCGGAGATTGCCGTAGCCCTTCGTGTGAAGGCACCCTCCGTGACCGGGATGCTCAAGCGCTTGGCCGACGCGGGCTGGATTAGCTACACCTCGGGTTCCGGTGCCAAACTCACGCCTTCCGGCCGGAGCGAGGCACTGCGCGTGATTCGCCGGCATCGGCTCGTCGAACTGTTTCTCACGCAGGTCTTGAAGCTCGACTGGAGCGAAGTCGATGCCGAGGCGGAGGCGCTGGAACACGCCATCTCGCCGCGGCTCGAACAGGCGATCGCGGACCACCTCGGCGAACCGCTCGAAGACCCGCACGGGCATCCGATCCCGTCGCGGACCGGCGAACTTCTCAGCCGCGATCTGAAACGCATCTCCGAGTTCCGCGCCGGCGAAACCGTGGTCGTCCGCGAGGCTCAGGACGACGATTCCGAACGGTTGCGACACTGGCAGGAACTCGGCCTCGTGCCGGGAGCCACGGTTCAGATCCTGCACTACCAACCACTCGACGATCTCTTTGAAGTCCAGGTCGGCACGCGGCTCATTCGCCTGGGAAGCGAAGGGCTTTCGGGATTGCGGGGAGAACTGTTCGTCGCGGCGAGTTCCACCCCGGGATGAATCGCCACCGGCAGCGCTTTCCGGGTTGCACCACGTTTGCGGACTGTAAGCATTCTTCAACAAATGCGCATGGTGCCGGATTTCTCAACAGTACGACCCGAACAACCCGCACATTTTCCCCCTCCGTTCTGTTGACCGACGCGACTCGTGAACTACTCTTCACGCGTCGCCGGCAACCCCATCCGGGCCGACTGCCCCAATCGGAATATCGCTCTCCGCGTCACACACGGTGTCGCCCCGAAAGGGGTGTTCGTACCATGCTGCACTTAATCGCTTGCAACGTCGCGTGCTTGGCCATCGCGGCTCTCTACTATTCGTGGCGGGATGTCTACCTCCACCGCAAGAAGCGCGAGGTGCTCCACGAGCGCGTGGCCTACATGCTCTGGGTCGCGGCCGCCCGCGCCTGATCGACAACCCGATTCCGGTTCCAGGCGATCCGCGCTTGGAACCGGGTCGCTCGCCCGCTAACATCACTTCTGCGTCGTTCGTTCAGGGTGGCACCGTGCTTCCAGCCGGTGCAGGCCGAACACGGGCCCCATTTTCCAGTCAGTCTTTCATGTTCACTAAACGAATCATCCCGTGCCTCGACGTGAATCGAGGCCGCGTGGTGAAGGGCACGAATTTCGTGGATCTGCGCGACGCCGGCGACCCGGTCGAGGTCGCTCGCCGCTACGATGCCCAAGGCGCGGACGAACTCGTGTTTCTGGACATCTCCGCCAGTCACGAGGGCCGGGCCATTCTGCTGGACATGGTCCGGAAAGTGGCCGAGTCGATCTTCATGCCGTTCACGGTCGGTGGCGGCATTCGCACCATCGAGGACGCGACGCAACTGATCCAGGCCGGTGCGGAAAAGGTGAGCCTCAATTCGGCGGCGGTCAAGACGCCGGAACTCATCTCGGCGGTGTCCGGAAAATTCGGCCGCTGCGCGACGGTGGTGAACATCGACCCGCGCCGCGTTCAGAAGGAAGGTCGAGAAGTCTGGGAAGTCCACGTGAACGGCGGCCGCATCCCCACGGGTCTGGAAGCGGTCGCCTGGGCCAAGCGCGTCGAGGAACTCGGGGCCGGTGAGATCGTGCTGACCTCGATGGACGCGGATGGCACGAAGAACGGCTACGACTTGCCGATGCTCGAAGCGATCGCGCGGGTCGTGAACATTCCCGTGGTGGCGAGCGGCGGCGCGGGGTCGCCTGCCCACCTGTACGATGCCTTCCAGGCCGGTGCCGATGCGGCCCTCGCGGCCAGCATCTTTCACTACAACGAGTACACGATTCCGGACACCAAAGCCTATCTCGCTTCGCGCGGGATTCCCGTTCGCATCGTCCCGGTTCGCTCGTAATTCAGGCGGCAAACGCGGAGCCCTATCATGTCGGAGCCAACCGGACCGTTCTACATCAACCAGCAGGGTGGCGGGCTCAAGGTTGCCACGGCGATCCCCGGTGAGCCGCAGATCAACCAACTCTATCGCACCGTCATGCTCCATAAGGGCTCCGACCTCCACCTCAAGGCCGGGCTCCCCGGCATGATGCGACTCCGAGGCGTCATCCAAAAAATGAACACGCCCGTACTCTCGCAAGAGACCATGGAGAAGCTGATCTACCCGATCATCGGCGAGAAGGACCGCAAAACGCTGGAAGAAAAAGGCGGGGCCGACTTCGCTCACGTCATCGGCAACGACGAAGCTCGCTACCGCGTCAACATTCTCAAGACGCGCGGCAAGCTCGCCATGGTCGCACGACTCGTCAATCAGACGATCCCGACCTTCGAGAAACTCGGGCTTCCCGATTCGATCGAGAAGCTCTGCCACTTCGAACAAGGCATGGTGCTCCTGGCCGGCGTCACTGGGTCCGGCAAATCGACCACCATTGCCTCGATGCTCGATTACATCAATCAGAACGAAGCACTCCACATCCTCACCATCGAGGATCCGATCGAGTTCGTG
>JAYTUG010000340.1:0-1598 GCA_043744695.1 Gemmataceae bacterium | reverse complement strand
TTTGGGAAACCGAGCGCGTCGGCACTCTCGCCCACCGGATACGGCGTGTGCGTATCCATGAGCGAGTAGCCTTCGTGCTTCGCCTTCCAGGTCGCGGCGACCAGTTCGTCCGCGGTCGCGAACGAAGCGATAATCGCGAACAGTTTCGGGGCATCCGGGTTTTCGTGGCCGTGATCCACTGCGGCCGATGTTGCGGCGTCGATACTCATGGCGAGTTCTCCATGATCGAGTGTCCGCCGCCGCCGCCCTGCTTCTTCGGCAACAGCTCGCGCATCTCCGTGATCGAAATCATCGGCATGAAGCGGATGAACAAGAAGAACATGAACAGGAACAAGCCCATCGATCCCGCCATCGTGGCGAAATCCCAGATCGTCGGCGTGTACCGGCCCCAACTACTCGGCACCTGATCGCGCGTGAGCGTGATGACGATCACGTAGCGCTCGAACCACATCCCGATGAGCGCCGAGAAGCAGCACATCTCCAGCCAGAACATGTTCCGCCGGATGCGCTTCGACCAGAGCAGCGTGAGCGGGAAGACGCAGTTGAAGAAGATCAACGCCCAGTACGACCACCCGTACGGGCCGAACACGCGCTCGATGGTCGTGCCCCACTCGTAGAGGCTGTGGCTGTACCAGGCCATCCAGATTTCGCTGAAGTACCCGTAGGTGACCAGGAAGCCCGTGGCGAGCATGACCTTGCCGCAGATGTCCAGGTGGTGGTCGGTGAAGAAGTCTTCGAGCCCGTACCACTTGCGAATCGGGATCGCGAGGGCGACCACCATCGCGAATCCCGAGTAGATGGCACCGGCGACGAAGAACGGCGGGAAGATTGTGGCGTGCCAGAGCGGCACGATCGACACGGCGAAGTCGAACGACACGACCGTGTGTACGGAGAGCACGAGCGGCGTGCTCAGGCCGCCGAGGAGCAGGTAAACCTTCTCGTAGCGACGCCAGTGGATGGCCGAGCCGCGCCAGCCGAGGGCCAAAATTCCGTACGCGATCTGCTGCCACTTCTTCTTGGCTTCATCGCGAAGGGCCGCGAGATCGGGGATCAGCCCGATGTACCAGAAGACGAGCGAGACGGTGAAGTAGGTGGTCACTGCGAACACGTCCCACACGAGCGGGCTACGGAACTGCGGGTACACGCCGGCGACGTTGGGGAACGGATAGAGCCAGTAGAAGAACCAGGGCCGGCCCATGTGTAGCAGCGGGAACAGGCCCGCGCACATCACGGCAAAGATCGTCATTGCTTCGCTGAAGCGGTTGATCGAGGTTCGCCACTTCTGATGGAGGAGCAAGAGGATCGCGGAAATCAGGGTGCCGGCGTGGCCGATGCCGATCCACCACACGAAGTTGATGATCGCGAAGCCCCAGGCGACCGGGACGTTGATGCCCCAGATGCCGACGCCCATGTAGAAGAGGTAGCAGACCGAGACCGCGAGAATCTGGAGCAGGGCGAACCCGGCAAGGAAGCCGATCCACCAGCCGCGGGGATGCTTGTCGCGGAAGACGACCGACCCGATCGCCGTGCCGACGGAGACGAGGTCGTGCTTGTTCAGCACGAGCGGATGCATCTCGGGTTCGAGAGGCAAATCGCCC
>JAYTUG010000339.1:0-6105 GCA_043744695.1 Gemmataceae bacterium | reverse complement strand
CGGTCACGAGTCGATTCGCGGCTTCGCGACCGCCCCAGTGAAACGGAGCGAAGAGCGTGTCCGGGCGAATCTCGGGCGTGACTTCGGCGCGAAACTCCGAGCGACCGCGACGGCTTTCCAGCGTGACCGCACTGCCGTTACTCACCCGATGGCGCTTCGCCGCCGCCGGGTGAATTTGCAGCATCGGCCGCGGTTGCGCCTTCACGAGCGCCCCGACCATCCGCGTTTGCGTGCCCGAGTTGTAGTGCTCCTTGTAGCGGCCCGTGGTGAAGTAGAACGGGAACTGAGCATCGGGTTCGTCGCCGGAATCGCGGTGTTCCACGGGCAGGAATCGGGCCTTGCCGTCCGGGTGGTAGAAGCGCTCGGCGAAGAGCCGCGGCGTGCCGGGATGGTCCTCGGCGGGGCATGGCCAGAAGACGCCGTCCTCGCGTTCGATCCGCTCATAAGTGATGCCGCTGTAGTCGGCGAGGCCGCCGGACGTGGCCCGGCGAAATTCTTCAAACACCTCGCGGGCTTGGTGAAAAGCGAATTTGTCGCCGCAGCCGAGCCGCTCGGCCAGTTCGCGAAGCACGTCGATGTCGCCGCGAACGCCACTCGGCGGACGAGCCACACGCCGCCGCCGAATCACGCGCCCTTCCAGGTTCGTCAGCGTGCCGTCCTCTTCCGCCCACTGATACACGGGAAGCACGACGTGTGCGTGGGCCGTCGTCTCGTTTTGAAACGAGTCGCACACGGTGAGGTGATCCAGCGACGCGAGCCGCTGCTCGATCCGGTTTGAATCGGGAGAAGCGACCGCGACGTTCGAACCCATGACGAACAGCGAACGCACGCCACCGGGCTGGCCGATCGAGTCGAGGAGTTCGAAGGCACTCTTGCCCTTGCGGGGGAGCGACGCCGCTTCGACTCCCCACACCTTCGCAATGTACTCGCGATGAACGTCGTTCTCGATGAGCCGATAACCGGGCAGTTGATCGGCCTTCTGGCCGTGCTCGCGACCGCCCTGTCCGTTACCCTGGCCGGTGAGCGTGCCCCATCCGCTTGCGGGCTTTCCGGGAAGCCCCAGAGCCAGCGCGAGATTGATGAACGCCTGAACGGTGTCGACGCCCTTGCTGTGCTGCTCCGGCCCGCGACCGTTGAGGATCATCGCGGAGCCGGCCGTGCCGAGCCAGCGCACGAGTTTCCGCATCGTCGCTTCGCCGATGCCGGTGAGCCGTTCGACGTGCGCCGGGTGATAGCTCAGCGCCGTGCGGCGAACTTCGTCGAAGCCCGTCGTGCGTTCCGCGATGAACTTCAAGTCGAGGAGGTGTTCCTCAATCGCGAGGTAGAGCAAACCGTTGGCGAGTGCGAGGTCGGATCCGGGCGTGATGGGCAGGAACAGATCGGCGGCGCGGGCGGTGGGAGTCTTTCGCGGGTCGATGACCGCGAGCCGTCCGCCGGCCTGCTTCTGCCGTTCGAACCACTGCATGATCGGCGGCAGCGTATCCGCCGCGTTCGATCCAACGAGCAGCACGACCTCGGCCTTCGCGATGTCGGCCACGGGGAAGGGCAGTCCGCGGTCGATGCCGAAGGCGCGGTTCGCGCCGGCCGCGGCGCTCGACATGCAGTAGCGGCCGTTGTAGTCGATGTTCGCCGTGCCCACCGCGACGCGGGCGAATTTCCCGAGCAAGTACGCCTTCTCGTTCGTGAGTGCGCCCGAACCGAAGATGCCGACCGCGTTCGCACCGAACTTCGATTTCGTTTCGCGTATCGAGTCGGCGACCGCATCCAGTGCCGCTTCCCAACTGGCGGGTCGTAGCTCGCCGTTCGAGCGAACCAGCGGCGTCGTGATGCGCTCCGGGTGGCGAAGCAGTGTGGTCGAGGTCCACCCTTTGATGCACAACTGGCCGTTGTTCACGGGGAAGTACGGGTCGCCCTGAACCGTGGCGGGAACGTCGGAGGTGCCGTCGCCGAGGATCATGCCGCACTGGTAGGCGCAGAACGGGCAGTGCGTCCGGATCGCGAGTTCGTCGGGTTGTGCGAGCAGCAGGGAAGTCATGGTCGATGATTCGCAGATAGCCCGCCGTAACGGCGGGTCGAGTTTTAAGCGCCGGGTACCACGAGGAACACGGTGTCGTCTTCGACGTCGACCGGATAGGTTCCGATGGAGCAGGCTCCGGGCTGATCGCAGTCGCCGGTGTGGGCCTCGTAGCGGAAGGCGTGCAACGGGCACACGACCTGCCGACCCACGACCATGCCGTCCGCGAGGGGGCCGCCCTTGTGCGGGCAGAGTCCATCGAGCGCGAAGAGACTGCCATCGCGCGACTTGAACACGGCGATCAACTTCCCCGCAATTTCGAACGAGCGCCCGAGCCCGAGTGGGATGTCCCACTCGCGGCAGACCGCGACTCGGCGAAGCGTCGAGGCCGCCGCCGGCCGTCTCACGTGAAGCGTTTGCATGTGCAACTCCAAAGCCCACCCATTGCAATGGGTGAGCTTGTCTCATGTGAGCATTGGTAAGGCGATGGCCTTAGTGTCTTCGAACTGACCGGGATAGGCGGGCTTCTCGCGTTCCATCCACGGATCGACGAACGCCGCGATGGTGGCCTCGACTTCGCGGTCGAAGTAGCTGCACAAGTCGAGTTCGTCGTCGAGGAGCACCTTCTTGATCTTCTCCATCCCGACGCGCGGCACGAAGTCGTAGCTCCGCTCCAACCACTTGGCATTGTCGCGGTAGAAGATGAGGAAGCGGCCGATCACTTGTAGCGCTTCTTCCTGCGTGCGAACGCGGCAGAGGATGTCCGTCTTGCGAACGCTGGCCCCGGCCGCGCCGCCGATGGAGATCTCCCACTCGCCGCCTTCGGTCGCGATTACGCCGAGGTCCTTCACCGTGGCCTCGGCACAATTTCGCGGGCACCCGCTGACGCCCATCTTCACCTTGGCCGGGAACTCGAAGCCCTGGAAGCGCCGCTCGATGGCGATGCCCAGCGCCGTGGAATCGTTCGTCCCGTAGCGGCAGAATTCGGTGCCGACGCAGGTCTTGCAGGTGCGGAACGCCTTCGTGTACGCATGCCCGCTGGGCATCCCAAGGTCGGCCCACATCTTCGGCAAGTCGTCCTTCTTCACTCCGAGCAGGTCGATCCGCTGCCCGCCCGTCACCTTCACCATCGGCACGTCGTACTTCTTCGCGACCTGGCCGATCTTGATGAGATCGTCCGCACTGGTGACGCCGCCGTACATGCGCGGGATGACCGAGAAGCGGCCGTCTTTCTGGATGTTGGCGTGAACCCGGTCGTTGATGTAGCGGGCGTCGCGCTCGTCGATGTACTCGTCGTTCCAGAGGCTTCGCAGCAGTGAAGCGAGGCCCATCTTGCTCTTTTCGTCTTCGCTGGTGCCGAGTTCGCGGAACACGGACGAGACGCTCTTCAAGCCGCGTTTGCGGACCTCGGCGACCAGCGCCGGCTTGTCCAGCGGCACAGCAGGCACGTACCACGCTTCGGAGGGGTCGGCCTTCACGGCACCCGCGACCGCCTCGATCAGACCCTTCACGAGTCCCTTGCAACTGCCGCAGCCGGTGCCGGCGCGGGTCGCCTTGCCGACGGAAGGCACGGTGCATTTCCCCGCCAGGATCGCGGTGCAGATCGTCCCCTTGCTCACGCCGTTGCAATCGCATATCTGGTGCGAATCGGGCAGGTCCGCCAGCGAGACATTCTTCTTGGCGGACTGCGACGTGAAGAAGATTTCGAGCCGGCGTTCGGGAACGGGTGCATCCGCCTTGAAGAGTTCCATCAGGTTGTCGGCGGGTCCGAGGTCGCCGAGGAGGCACGCGGCCGAGAGCTTGCCGTCGCGGACGATGGCCTTCCAGTACACCTGGCGGGCCGGTTCGCTGTACTGCACGACTTCGTCGGTGTCCTTGAGGTCGCCGATGCGGCCCATGCTCGCCAGTTCCACGCCCATCACCTTCAACTTGGTCGCGATCTTGGAACCGGCATAAGCGCTGTCGGGGTTCGATCCCGAGAGCACCGCGGCGAGCACTTTCGTTTGTTCCCAGAGCGGTGCGACGAGGCCGTAGACCATGCCGCGATGCTGGACGCATTCGCCGACGCCGAAGATGTGCGGGTCGCTGGTTCGCATCTGATCGTCCACGACGATGGCGCGATCGCAGGTGAGGCCGCACTCTTTCGCGAGGTCGATGTTGGGGCGAATGCCCGCGGAAATCACGACCATATCCGCCGGCTGCTCAGTGCCGTCCGAATACTTCACGGCCTCGACGCTCGTGTATCCCTGAATCTCGGCCGTATTCGTTTTGGTGCGAACCTTGAGGCCCATCTTCTCGATGGTTTGTTGCAAGACTTTGCCGCCGGCTTCGTCGAGTTGAACGCCCATGAGCCACGGCCCGAACTCGACGATCGTGACTTCTTCGAGGTTGTGGTTCATCAGCCCCTTGGCGGCTTCGAGCCCGAGTAACCCGCCGCCGATGACCACGGCCCGCTTGCTGTGCTTCGCGTAGTCGGCGATGTTGCGGCAATCGTCCAGCGTGCGGAACACGAAGACGCCGTGCAGCGTGGTGCCGTGAATCGGAGGAACGAACGGCTTCGACCCGGTCGCGATCACGAGTGCGTCGTAGGGTTCTTCGATGCCGTCCGCGAACACGACCCGCTTCTCGCGATCGATGCCGGTGACGCGCTTGCCGGCGTGGAGCTTGATGTGGTTTTCTTCGTACCAGGCGAGCGAGTTGAGGAAGATTTCTTTCGCGTCTTGCGAGCCGTTGAGCACGTTCGAGAGGAGGATGCGGTTGTAGTTGCCGTAGGGTTCGTCGCCGAACATGACGATGTCGAAGCGATCGCGGTCGATGGCGAGGAGATCTTCGACGAAGCGGGCCCCGGCCATTCCGTTGCCGATCACGACGAGCCGTTGCTTCTTGTGGTTCGCGATCACGCGGAGGCTCCTTGCATCGCGGTGTGGGTCGAAGCGGCGAGGCCGAGCAACGTCTGACGAGCGCGAACGGTCTCGCCGATCACGAGGATCGCGGGGGCCGACACGTTCGCCGCCCAGGCCTTCGCGGCAATCAGTGACAACGGGCTGTCAATCACGATCTGGTTCGGCAGCGTGGCATTCGCAATAACCGCGGCAGGCGTCTCGGAATCGAGCCCGGCGGTAATGAGCCGGGAGACGATCTTGTCGAGGTGACGCAGCCCCATGTAGACGACGAGCGTACTCATGCGGGCGAGCGCGTGCCAGTCGTGCGTGCATTCCGCGGAGTCGGGATCGAAGTGGCCCGTGATCAGTGCGACCGATTGACCCGCGTCGCGATGCGTCAGGGGAATGTTCGCGGCGGCACAGGCACCGACGGCAGTGGTCACGCCCGGCACAATCTCGAAGGGCACGCCGTGACCGGCGAGGCAATCGACTTCCTCGCCGCCGCGACCGAAGACGCACGGATCGCCGCCCTTCAACCGGACCACTCGCAATCCTTGTCGGGCCCGGTTCACCAGCACGTCGCAGATGGTTTCTTGGAGCGTGGACCCGACGCAATAGCCGCGCTTGCCGGCGTACAACTTCTCGGCATCGTCTCGGACTTCCGCCAGAAGATCGGGATGAATCAGCGCGTCGTACACCACGACATCGGCGGCTCGGAGTAGTTTGAGGCCGCGAACGGTGATCAGATCCGGGGAGCCGGGTCCGGCTCCGACCAGTGCGACCGTGCCGAGTTGTGTGCGTGGATCGAACACGGACAATGAACCTCCCTGCCGAAGCCACGCGTGGAGCGCGGCCGGTTCCAGAAGCATCGTTCACACGGAGTCGGTTCTTGTGCGACGAACTTAAAAGCAAGTCGTGGGCCAAGTGCGATTGGAAAGCGTGGTGAGCGTCGGTATTGAGTTGTAAATAACGTGGTAAACCACGTTCAATGACGCGCGATTTCGCGGCTCGAACAATTCTCGTTCGCTAGTTCGAGGCCTGTAGGCAATGCCCGATCACTTGGCAAAGGCGGCATCGAATGCAGGCAGAGGGTTCGAGAGGTCGCGGGGTGGGGTGCGTTACATGGTTTGCACATCGCAGTACTTGCGGCTTGGCTTTCCATCAGCGAGGCATACATGGTTCGCGCGCTCTGTGCCGTGGCGGAGGCAT
>JAYTUG010000338.1:0-6133 GCA_043744695.1 Gemmataceae bacterium | reverse complement strand
TTGGCACCTGATTGGAGTTGGGGCGATTGGGGAATGCGGGTTTCGAGATGGAGTCTATCAGATCAAGCAGCTGGACTGCAAACCATGTACTGCACCCCACAGGGCGTAGCCTGCCAAGGTGCCCTCGACCCCGGCTCGAACCGTGTGGTAGCTTGCCGTACCTCAGGAGGCTCCCGCGTTGTCGGCTGTTCGAACCCATCGCTCGCTCGCATTCGGCGCGGCCACGAACTGGGCCGCGTTCGCGGCCGGGCTCGCCATCTCGTTCGTCCTCGCTCCGTACCTCATCCGCGGCCTCGGCGACGCCCGCTACGGCGTCTGGTGCGTCGTCGAAAGCATCCTGGCCTACTTCACGCTCTTCGACCTCGGCATCGCTTCGTGCCTCGTCCGCTACGTCGCCAAGTACCATGCCACGGACGAACGCACCGAACTGAACAAGGTCGTCTCGGCGTGCCTGGCCCTCTTCTCGGCCGCGGCCGTCGGCGTGCTGATCCTCGGGTCGATCGTGGTGCCGTTCATCGGCCCCGGACTCGAACGCAATCTCGGCGAACCCGGCGACGTGCCCGCGTTCATGCTCCTCATGCTCGCCAACCTCGCGCTGTCGCTGCCGCTCTCCATATTCCCCACGATCTTGGATGGCCTGCAACGCTTCGGCGCGAAGAGCCTCGCGCGACTCGCATTTCTCGCGCTCCGCGTGAGCGGCATCGTCTACGTCATGGAAACCCAACCCGGTTTGTTGCCGCTCGCGGTCGTGTACACAGTGGTGAATCTGCTCGAACAGGCCGCGATGGCCGGGCTCGCGTTTCGCTTCCTTCCCGGCTTGCGACTCTCCAGAAAGTCAATTGACCGCGAGACGCTGCATCGCGTGAAGGGGTACAGTATCGACGCGTTCCTCGCGATGCTCGCGGGTCGAATCACGGTGCAAACTGGCGCGATCGTGGTCGGTGGCTTCCTGGGGGTCGCGAGCGCAGCGCACTATGCGCTTGCATCCCGGTTGGTCGAACTCGCCAAGAATCTGCTCCGTTCCGCGACCACGACACTCACACCGGCAGTAAGCGAACGTGAAGCGAAAGGCGATCTCGAAGGCGTTCGCCGCGTGCTGCTCGACGGTACTCGCTGGGTGCTTTATCTCGTGTTGCCCATTCACCTGGGCCTGCTCTTCTTCGGTGGGCCGTTCCTCGCGCGCTGGGTGGGCGGGCCGCAGTATGCCGAGTGGTGCTACCCGACGATGGCGATCCTCTCGGCCACGCTCACGATTGGGGTGGCGCAGTCCGTCGCGGCGCGAATCCTCTACGGCCTCGGGATGCTGCGGCTCTTCGCGCGGCTCGCGCTGGTCGAGGCCGCGTTAAATCTGGCCATGAGCTTGGCGCTGGTCGGGCCGATGGGATTAGAGGGTGTGGCGATTGCCGTGGCTGTGCCGAACGTGCTCTTCTGCCTGTTCGCGATTGGCTACGCGTGCTCGGTACTCGAGGTGCCGATTCGCCGCTACCTGCTCGGTGCGTGGGTGAAACCCTTGCTTGCCGCGGTCGTACCCGCGTGCATCTGGTGGTTCGCGACACCGGCCGAGGCAACGTGGTTAGGAATTGGAAGCGGAATTGCGTGTGGCCTTCTGCCGTACGCGATGGCGGTAGGCTCGAGCGAATGGCTGCGGACCATTCACGCCGCTTCACTGCGCGGCGTCTGGACCGGGGGCATGAACAACCAACCGCTCGGCCAGGGGCAATTGTCCGGCCCGACCGGGCCATCCGCCGAACCTTCCCATTGATGCTGTCGCATCGATTCCAGCACGCGTTCGGCGAGTTCCAAGGCATCGCGGCCGTCTTCACCCGTCACCCGCGGTCGGCGACCAAACCGCACGCAGTCTACGAAGTGCCGTAGTTCGGACGTGAGTTGGTCGTTCTTGCGGTCGCCATCCAGATGCAGCACGTGCATGTAGCGGCCGAAGAGTTCGTCTTTGAGGCGAGCGCGGGCCGCGGCGTCCATGCGATCGACGCGGATGCCGTGACGCCGCACTTCCTCACCGGGTTGAACGAGCGTGAGCTTGCGGCTGACGAAGTCGATGCCGGCATAGCCTTCCGGTGCCCAGATGCGGAGCCGCCGTTTGGGCCGTTGGCTGATGCGGCTCGTGGTCACGTGCGCGATGCAGCCGTTCTCGAATTCGAGCCGGGCGTTCACCATGTCTTCGTGGCCGCCGAACACCGCGACGCCAACCGCCGAGACGTTCCGCACCGGGCCGCCGATCAGGGCCAGAAGCAGATCGAGATCGTGAATCATGAGGTCGAGCACGGCACCGATGTCCGTGCTGCGGCCGGTGAACGGTCCGTGTCGTTCGGCTTCGACGAACTTGGGTCGGATCGGCCGCCGGGAGAGTTCTTCGAACGCGGGGTTGAACCGCTCGATGTGCCCGACTTGCAGCGCGACGCCGGCTTTGTCCGCGAGTTCGATCAGGTCGTTAGCTTCGGCTAAGGTGCGGCAGACGGGCTTCTCCACGAGGACGGGAACGCCGTGAGTGAGGAACGCCGCCGCGACGCGGTGGTGGTGGACGGTGGGCGTGACGATGGTGACGGCATCGACGCGATCGAGGAGCGGTTCGAAGCGATCGAAGGCGGTGGTGCCGAGCCGGGCGGCGACTTCCCGCGCCTGGGTCGGGTTGGAATCGACGACGCCGACCAGTTCCACGTCGGGCAATCCTGAGAGGATGCGCGCGTGGTGCTGGCCCAGATGCCCGACTCCAATCACCGCCATTCGCATTCGCGTCATTCCATTTAGCCGCCGGCTTGCCGGCGGCCCTCACTCTCGAGATCGACCGTTCCGCCGGCAAGCCGGCGGCTAAATGTTGCTCACGCTGCTTCGGCCATATTCGTCTCGGATTCCGCGACGAGCCGACGGGCCAACTGGGCATTGAGCGTGTGGCCCGAGCGGTATGCGACCACGTGACCCGCCAGATCGAAGCCGCACAAGGCGAGGTCGCCGAGTACGTCCAGCACCTTGTGGCGAGCCGGTTCGTCCGCGAAGCGGAGCTTGTTTTCGATCGGGCCGCGCGGGCCGAACACGAGCGTATCGGCGTAGTTCAAGTGCGGCACGAGGCCGATGGCCCGGATGGCTTTCGCTTCACTCTCGGTGCAGAAGGTTCGGCATCGGGCGACTTCGCGCGCGAAGTTTTCCGGCGTCGCTTCCAGCGTGTAAGTCTGCCGTGGAACGGTGGCACCGTGGCCGTAGTCGAGAATGTACGTGGCGCGGAAGTGCGGGCCGTCGGCCGGGTGAAGGGCAATCGTGCTGTCGCCCGAAGCGACCACGATCGATTTCTCCACGGCTCGGATGGGCCGGCGTGCGGGCTGCACGACCACGCCCGCGTTCAGCAAGACATCGCAGAAGTGGCCCGCGGAGCCGTCCAGGCCGGGCGGTTCGAGGCCGTCGAGTTCGAGAATGCAGTTGTCGATTCGCAACCCCGAGAGGGCCGCGAGAACGTGTTCGGAAAGCGTGATGCCGGTGGTCGCGGGGCCGAGCGTGGTGCGGCGATTCGTGTTGGTCACTTCGGAAACGCGGGCGACGACGGCGGGTGAGCGGGGCAGGTCGACGCGGCGGAACACGATCCCGGTATTTGCGGGGGCCGGTAAAAACCGAACCCGCACCCGAGCGCCCGTGATGAACCCGACGCCCGACAATTCTGCCGGGGCGGCGAGCGTCCGCTGAGACCTGTACCCGATCACCCGCACGGTTCCCACCTTCCGGGCTTCGGCCCGGGGAGTTGTTTACGAAACCCGGTTTCTGCCTTGGAAACCGGGTTTTTTCTGGCTCAAAGAAACCCGGTTTCCAAAGCAGAAACCGGGTTGCAAATCACTAGCGCGGCGTACCCATTGGCAAGCCGCTCACCGGCCCACCGGCTGGAGCGCCAGGAGGCGCGCCTGCTGGTGCGGTGCCCGGAGTGGCCGGCGGCTCCAGCGTCGGCAGCTTCGCCACGTCCACCTTCTGGCCCTGCTCGTTGAGCGGCGGGTACCACGCGTTCAACGTCTGGACGACGATGCCCGTGATGTCCACCTGCTTCGAGACGAAGAACGGCTGCGCCGCCGGCGGCTTCAGCTTCAGTTCCTTCAAGTACGGGTTCGCCTGCTCTTCCGGCGTCACGGCATCCGGATACGCGAACACGATGTGGTAGGCGTTCATCTCGGCGGTCTTGTCGACCACCATCTTGATCTCATCGTAGAGCTTGGAAATGATCTTGCTCGCTTCGTCGTTGAGGAGCTTGTTCACGTTCCGCTCTTCGTCTTCGTAGCGACGTTGCAGTTCGAGGAGGTCCTTGGCGGCCTTCTCTTTTTGGCCGGGATCGACGATGGCCGGCAACTGCTGCTGCAGTTTGATGTAATCGGCTCGCACCTTGGCGAGGTTGCCGGAGCGTTCGACGCGGGTCTTGTTGAGAACGTAGACCTGATACTTGGCTTTGTCGTAGTCACGCATGACGGCGGCCATGTTGAACACGGCGATGGTCGGGCGAGCCGCAGTGCTGGCTCCGGGTGCGGCGGCCGCGGGTGGTGGCGGCGGCGTTCCCGCCGCGGGCGCCTGAGCGCTGGCGGTGCTCGCCAGGTACAAACTTCCGCCCAGCCCTACCAGGGCCGACAGACAGACGAATACGCGCTTCACTCTTGCCCCTCCTCAGTTCGGTACTTCCGCGTCGCCTTCGCGCGGCGCGCGAAGTCCAACGCAGGGCGGAGTGCGACGAGGGTTCCGGTCCTCGACGTTCCACTTCCCCTCGATACTTGGCCTGAAAGCCGTGGGATGCGTATCTACCCAATCCTTTCCAGGGCGTCAACGCCGAAAGGCACCACGAATTTGAAGCGAGAAGAATGGCACAACAGCAATTTCGACGGACTCTTGCGCTCAATCGAGGAGTGGAGTTGAACGAAAACGGCCGCAACCGAGATCGGCTGCGGCCATGAGGTGCTTCACATCTCGCAGGGGATCACTTCTTCGCCTTTGCCCGAGGAGCTGGGGCCACGGGGAGCTTCACCGCCGGGACAACCTTCTTTACAACGAAGGGCGGGAACTTGCCGGCTTTCATGTCGACCAGCAGCGGGCGGATCGTTTCACTCGGCAGAATCCAGGTTTCGACGCGACCGGCGCGGGCGATGCTGATGCCGAGTACCTTGCCATCGAGATCGACCACGGGGCCTCCGACGTTCTTCGGGTCGAGGATCATGTCGGTTTGCAGGACGGTGGGGAATCCGGTGCGGCGGCCGGAGAGTTCGCCGCCCATCGAGTTCTGGATGTCGCTGCGGTTGACCTCGGCCTTGCCGAGCGTGATGGTGAACTTCAATTCCTCGGTGCCGCGGCGGACCGTCACGTTGACCTTCTCGCCGGGCTTGTAATTCTCGAGCAACTCGCGAAGGCCCTCGGAACCTGAGATCGACTTCCCGTTCACCTCGAAGATGGTATCGCCCTTTTTGAGTCCGGCCTTTTGGGCTCCGCTTGGGGAGTCTCCGAAGCCGTCGACCTTGGCACCGCCGTCCGGGTCGTCGGTCCGGCCGAGTGTGATGCCGAGGAAGCCGCGGTTCTGGTTGAGCAAATCGCGGGCATCGTATCCGCTCAAATCGCGAGTCATCACGCTGACGATTCCAACCGCGGTCGGGTTCAGGCCGGTGCCGGCGGCGGCCAGCCAGTTCCCGATCGGAACCTTCTTGCTGTCTTCAAAGGTGACGGGTTTGAGGCCCTTGATGTCGATGCGGATGAGAGCGAGGTCGGTGGGCTTGTGGAGGGCGACGATCTCGGCGTCGAGCAGGCTGCCGTCGCCGAGCTTCACGGAGATGGAACCGCGGAGTTCGCTCGCCTTCGTAAGGATCAATCCATCCGCGGAGACGATCGTACCGAGGACGGCGTCTTTGTCGTCGCAGAGGATGCGGACCGTCGCGGTGTTGGCGCGCGCCACGATGGGTTGAAACGGCGCGAGGAGTTTACTCGGGGTCGAAGACTGAGCGAAGGCGGTACTGCCCACCAAGGCCAGCCCGACGGACGCAATCAGGTATCGGCGAAGTAGGGACATGGATGATGGCTCCAGGATCGGAATCATGTTCGAAGGCTGAAGGAAGGAAACTCACTTTGGTGAACAGAAAAAGGCCACACCTCTCCCCGCTGGGGAGAGGTC
>JAYTUG010000337.1:0-1609 GCA_043744695.1 Gemmataceae bacterium | reverse complement strand
TGATCACCGCCTTGAACTTTTCCACCAGGATCTTGGCTCCGTTCCACGGGAAATCCTCGTGTGTCGCCTTCCCCTTACAAACCATGTACTGCACCCTTCGCGATGGGGGAACTTGCGTTTGCTCCCCCCGGCCGCGCCAATCGATAAGATGCCGTCATGGCGCTCGTCGAACTCCCCAAACTCACCATCGATGCCGCGATCCCGCCGGACGTGAAGCGCTTCTTGCGCGAAGCCGATCAACGCATCGAAGACTTCCAGGTCTGGGCTCGCGTGCCGGCGTTCGTGCCCTGCGACTTCGAAGGAACCTACCGCCTGCTGCGCTCGCTCGCCGAATCGACGCTGCTCCTCCGCGGCAACCGATTCTGCGAATGGGGCAGCGGCTTCGGCGTCGCCACCTGCCTCGCCTCCATGGTCGGCTTCGATTCCTGCGGCATCGAGATCGACGGCGAACTCGTGGGCCACGCCCAGAAACTCGCCGAGGATTTCGAACTCGACCTCGAATTCGTCCGCGGCAGCTTCATCCCTCGCGGCGGCGAACAACGCGTTCACGATGCCGGAAATTACGCTTGGTTCACCACCGATTCGGACTCGGCTTACGAGGAACTCGACCTCGACGCGGACGACATGGATCTCGTCTTCGCGTACTCGTGGCCGGACGAGGAACTCGTGGTGAGCGAACTGTTCGACCGCTATGCTGGTGAGGGTGCCGTGCTCATGAGCTATCATGGCGGCGACGAGTTCCGCCTGCGGCGAAAAGCATTGAAACGCAAATCGAGTACCAGCCCGCGCCGCAAGCGCGGGCGCAACTACGGAGAGAGTTCATGACCGGTCAAGAAGCGATTGTCTCGGCACTCCAGTCGACGGGCGGCATGTTGAGCATGTTCCTCGGCGATTTCACCGACGCGGACCTGCTGGTGCGGCCCGTGCCCAACGCGAACCACACGGCCTGGCAACTCGGGCACCTCCTGCACTCCGAGGTGCAGATGGTGCTGAGCCAGTTGCCGAACGCGAAGGTGCCCGAACTTCCAGCCGGATTCGCCGAGGCTCACAACAAGGAGCATGCGAAGTCCGACACCGGCTTCCTCACGAAGGCCGAGTATCTGGGTCTCTTCGAGCAAGTGCGGGCCGCGTCGGTGGCCGCGGTCGCGGGCGCCGATTTGGACAAGGCGACCACCGGCGAAATGGCGGGGTTCGCGCCGAAGCTCGGCGACTTCTTCCTGCTGATTGCGAACCACACCATGATGCACGTGGGGCAGTTCACGACAGCGCGCCGCAAGCTCGGCAAGCCGGTGATCATGTGATTTGCAGAGAGATGTGGTAGGTTGACCCATCGCAATGGGAGGACGACGATGACACTTGAGGGCACGGTCGTGAACGGGGTCGTCGTATTCGACCGGGATGCGGAAGTTCCCGAAGGTGCGCGAGTGCGAGTGGACTTTGAGACCGAAGTGTTCGAATATCCGCACCCGCTGGCACCCTACGACCGCAAGAAGGAAGTCGCCTTGTTGCGGGAGGGTGCAGGACTCGGTTTGTGAGACACTCAATAAAACCCGGTTTCTGCTTTGGAAACCGGGTTTTTTCAAGCCATTAGAAACCCGGTTTCCAAAGC
>JAYTUG010000336.1:0-1609 GCA_043744695.1 Gemmataceae bacterium | reverse complement strand
ACGGCAAGGGAGCCTTCCTCTTCCGCAACACCGATGCGACTGCCGGCCCGCCCGCCGAACTCTACGGAACGAAAGTCGTGCGCTCGTCGCAAGTGTCGGCAACCCGCACCAAGGGCTCGGGCACCACGTTGACGTACATCCTCCAAGGCTACTTCCCGGACTGGGTCGTGGCGCGGATGGGCGTGATGGAGTTCCTCGCGAGCGGCCTCGGCGACACGGCGCTGCAGAACGACATGACCTTCCTCCGCGGCATTCAGCACATCGATGCCGGCCCGCGCCAGCAGGCCAGCTTCGTACTCTGCGATCAACTGCTGGTCGCGTGACTCCTCGCCGCTTACGGCTTCGCGTTTCGATCGCGAAGCCGCATGTGGCACTTCATCCTTTAAGGAGTCCACTTCTCATGTCCACTCACATCGACGATCTCCGTTCTTCCTCGACCTTGGCCTCCGGGGTGTTTCCCACCACGGTTTCGATCTCGGCATTGGGCCCGACCGTCGACCTCGCGGATGGCGACGGTGCGTGCTTTGCCGTTCAACAAATCGGCGACGCGCCGGAAGAAGGGTCGATCGTGGGCCGCATCGAACAATCGAACGACGGCACCTCTTGGTCCGCGATCGCGGGTGCTGCGTTCGCGCCAGTGGAGGGAGGCTACAACCTCCAGATCATCCGGTTCCTGCGCGCCGAGCGCTACGTGCGCTGGGCCGCCACGATCTTCGGGAGTATCTCCGAATTCGCGGTCTGCGCACTCATCGGCTCGCAGAAGAAGACGTTTTAAACCGCGCGGCGAGCCGGGTGGTCCTCAATCACCCGGTCGCTCGCGCGACTCGGCTCGCCAAACACCTTGAAACCGAGGTCCACCATGCCACTCGACACCATTGCCAACGCGAAGTCCGTGCTGCTCGTCGGCGGTAGCGGCGACGACACCATGCTCGCCCAATTGATGGACGCGGCGGATTCGTTCATCGAGAAGTACACGGGCCGTTCCTTCGCGGGCGGCACCTTCACGGAAACGCATCCGGCCGGTGGGCCGATGCTGTTCCTGCGCAACTTCCCGGTTGCCTCGGTCACCAGCTTGAAGGTCGATGGCGACCGCGTTTTTGGAAGCGGCACTGAGCGCGACACCACCACCTATGCAATACACGCCGATCGCGGCGTCGTCGAATCGCGGACGGGGCCGTTCCTCACACCCTATCGCAAGGGCTGGGTGGACTGGCCCGAATCGGTGAAGGTGGTTTACACCACGGCCACGGGAAGCGTGCCCGCCGCCGTGAAACAGGCCTTCTCCGATCTCGTCGGCCATTGGTACCGGCTCGCGAAAACGAGCCTCGACGCGAACTTCCTGCTGCTCACCGAATCGATCAACGGCACCGCGTCGAAGGGCTACTCGTGGAGCCTGACTCGCGGGCTCGCGATCCCGCCCGGCGTCCTGAAACTGCTCGAACCGCATCGAATTCCTGCGATGTGAGAGTCCATTTAGCCGTCGACTTGCCGGCGGTCCATTTAACGGCCCGAAGACCGCCGGCAAGCAGGCGGCTAAATACCGCTTTTTTTCATATCCACCCGCGCCAGCGGAACAGCACGAACGACGAAATGCCCGTCATCGCCATCA
>JAYTUG010000335.1:0-6177 GCA_043744695.1 Gemmataceae bacterium | reverse complement strand
ATCCACTCGGTCGGGCACCTCGGTTCGGGATTCCTGATTCTCAGCCCGGCCGTCGATCTCCCTCCGGGCACCGGCGAAGTCATGCTCCGCATCGACGGGAGCGAACGACGCTTCCCGATCCGACTCGAACACGGTGCGGCTTCAAACCAACCCAAAACCCCGGTCACCGCACCCTTCGAACACTCAGTTCCGACCGCAGCAACCTCCGCTGCCTGATATTGCTCGTCGGTCAACAACTCCGGCGCGGCAGCGATGCCGTGGAACAGCCAATCCGCGCCCACGACTTAGGATCGCGTTCAAAGATGTTGTAACATTCGGCCCGCGCCCGACAAGAAGATACAACGACGCTCACCAGTAGAGACGCCCATGGACTTCGACGACGCTTTCAAAGCTCTGACCGGCAACCCGCCATTCCCCTGGCAGCAGGCACTGTACGACACTTGGTTCGCGCAGGGGAAGTTCCCCGCGTCGTGCAACCTGCCAACCGGCCTGGGCAAGACTTCCGTGATCGCGATTTGGCTAATCGCCTTGGCGAACGGCAAGCCCGTCCCGTGTCGACTCGTCTATGTGGTGAATCGCCGCACCGTCGTGGATCAGACCACGGATGAAGTGGAGAAGTACAAGCGTAACCTCACCGCCGCCGGCATCACGGAACCCCTGGTCATCAGCACGCTCCGCGGCCAGTTCGCGGACAATCGCCAGTGGTCGGAAGACCCGTCTCGCCCGGCCGTGATCTGCGGCACCGTGGACATGATCGGCTCGCGCCTCCTCTTCAGCGGCTACGGCATCGGCGTCAAATCGAAACCGCTTCACGCCGGCTTCCTCGGCCAAGACGCGCTGCTCGTACACGATGAAGCGCACTTGGAGCCAGCGTTTCAGGAACTTCTGATCGCCATCGAACAAGAACAAAAACGATGCAACGAGTTCAAGAAGTTCCACGTGATGGAACTGACCGCGACTTCCCGCAGTGGCGGCGAAGTATTCACGTTGAGTGACAAGGATCGCGAAGTGGACGAAGTGAAGAAGCGAATCGAGGCCAAGAAGACACTTCAATTACACGAGAACCAGGATGAGCGGAAACTCGCTGAGGAGATTGCCGAAGTCGCCCTTCAACACAAGGATTCCGAGAAGGCCATATTGGTGTTTGTTCGGAAGGTCGACGATGTGGAGAAGATCATCAGGAAACTGCCGAGAGACAAGGTCGAGCAATTGACCGGCACGCTTCGCGGCCTCGAACGCGATGGCCTTGTTAAGAAGCCAATCTTCCAGCGATTCCTCCCGGAATCCAACCGGGACAAAGACGTAGTGATGGCCAAAGGCACCGTCTTTCTCGTCTGCACGAGCGCGGGTGAAGTCGGCGTCAACATTTCGGCCGATCACCTCGTATCCGACCTCTCGACGTTCGAGAGCATGGCTCAGCGCTTCGGCCGGGTGAACCGCTTCGGCCTCTGCACGGATACCCGCATCGACGTGGTGTATCCCAAGAAGTTCGAAGATGACGACAACGGGTCGCGGCTCAAGAAAACGTTCAAGCTGCTGGAACTAGTTAAAGGGGATGGAAGCCCTACTGCTCTCGGAGATCTCGATGCGGATGCCCGCCTTGCCGCATTCGCGAAGTCGCCCGAAATCCTTGCGACTTCCGCTAGCCTCTTTGATGCCTGGTCACTCACCACCATTAAAGACGCACTTCCTGGACGACCGAAGGTCGAGCCTTATCTGCACGGTGTGGAGGACGAGAAGAGCTACGACACCGTATTCGCTTGGCGAGAAGAAGTCGAGTTGCTGACGGGGAGGACCGACGATGGAACGTTGGCCGATTGGCTCGATGAATACCCGCTGAAACCGCATGAAACTCTCCGCCTCCCCACGTTCGGTAGGCGACGGGCCTACGAACAGTTGGAGCTGATCGCAGCCCGCTCGCCGGACTTACCTGTGTGGGTAATCGAGCCCGATGGCAAAGTGACCATCTTTACACAGATGAAGGACTTGGTCGCAACGAGGGGGAACGACTACGTTGTTCCGCTCGCCTCGCGAACGGTGGTTTTGCCTCCGAAAGCAGGCGGCTTGACCAAAATCGGTACGCTCGACGGCGATACCGTTCATTCCGACTCCATCTCCTATGATGTCGCCGGAACGCCTTCAGCGAAGGTGCAACCGCTGCTTCGTCTCAAGGTCGTTTCCGAGGAGGAGACCATAACTTTCAAGCTCGTCGCACCAACGGATGGTTGGCCGCCGACTTTTTCCGTCGGGTACGAAGCTGGAGAAGATCGCTGGAAAGCTCTCAACGACAAGTTGAAAGCATCGAATATACCTCCGGTGAAGGTGGCGCTTCGACTCGATCTCTCTAGCGAATCCGAGGAGGGACTTCCGAACGGTGCTCCCTCCGAGTATCTGGTGTTGCGAACGATCCCGAAGAAAGCCGAATTGGGCGAGGCCGAATGGCCGGCCCTGGACGGGCACCTTGCTGGCGTGCGTCAGTTCGCCGAGGGTTTCTGCAAACAACTCGGTCTCGATCCCAAGTTGTCCGAGGCTGTATCGCTGGCAGCAGCCTGGCACGATCTCGGCAAAGGTCGCGGAGTCTGGCAGCGAGGCGCGGGCAACAAAACTTCAAGTGTTCCCGTCGCCAAAACGTTGCATGGCCGGGCTCCCGAAAATTTGAATCACTTCCGGCACGAACTCGGTTCCATGGTGGATGTGATTGCGTCGCCGGAACTCGCAGAGCAATTCCAGGCACTCGAATCGAATCAGCGCGAATTGGTGCTTCATCTGATTGCCACACACCACGGTCGCGGTCGCCCACATTTTCCGGCTGCCGAAGGGTTTGATCAGGAGCGACCTCACACTCTCGTCGAGGGGGTCGTTACCGAGGTGCCCACTCGTTTCGCAAAGCTGCTCCATCAATACGGACGCTGGGGACTGGCGTATCTCGAGTCGTTGCTCCGAGCCGCCGACGCTTTAGAATCTCGGCGAATTGGTACGACTCCGCTCTCGCCGCCGGTTAATGGCTCTTGGCCGCAGCGGCCAGATAAGTTGATGCCCTTCACGTCGTCACCCGCTCCGACCGCTTCGATAACGGTGACCGTGGACCTCACCAATCCCGGCCAGTTCTTCGCCTGCTGCGGGCTGTTCGAACTCGCCAATCGACTGAAGCCCGGCGCAGAAGCCTGGTTCGAGCAGGATAAGTTCCTCATCGCCTGCGATAGCACACTGAGCGAAGTGCTGAATGCGTTGGTGGGCTGCACCCTCACGAACACGATGACCGAGGTGCAACATCTGCGGTCCAAGCAAATCAAAGCGATGAAAGTGAAGGAGCGGAGAGCAACGCCTGGCGTCGAAGAAGAGGAGAAGGAACTCAGAGCCTTGCTTCGCGAAGCTCCGATTGTTCTCAAGGAACCATTCAACATCACGCTCGACTGGTTCGCTGACGCCTATGCCGGCGGAAGCCGGTTCAAGACTTGGGCGGGTCTGCAATCGGTTCTCGACATTTCTACGGCCATGAAGGACGCCCTGAACCCCACCACTTGGCGCGATGAAGCGTGCCTGAGTTTCTCTGTCAAGGAGTGTGGATTGCCGTTCAACTTCGATTCAGACCTCGGCGGGCAAGGCGGAGCCATCGATGTCGGGTTCAGCTTCGACCCGCTGGCGGGAAGTGAGATGACGCGAATCAAAACGTCGGCCCGACCAGCGCTCGAACTGCTCGCCTTCATCGGCTTGCAGCGATTCCGTCCCACCGAAATCAAGAGCGAGAATCGCTTTCTGTACACGGCCTGGAATCGGCCGCTGCCGATTCAGGTCGCGATGCCCGCTGCGTGCGGAGCGATGCCGGTTGCCGGCGCGAGACGCTACGAGTTCAAGCTGCTCTACCGCACGAAGTACCTCAAGAGTTTCCTGCCTGCCATTCCCTTTACTGGAGATTCCGATGAGTAATCTGGCCCAGTTCGATCCGTGGTTGAAGACCGATGACTTCGCCGCACTGGTGATCCGCGAGTACCTCGAACCGGTCGAAGGACCGGACGGCGTTCTCTTCCCGGCGACCTACGCCGCCGCGGAAGACAAGAAAGTGTTTCCGGGCGGCTACAACATCGACCCGCCCGAGGGCGAAAAGAACGTGTGCCTCGTGGACAGCGTGGGGTCGCAGGCGAACCGCATCGAACCGATGTTCGGCAAGCCGGAGTACGCCCATCTCGTTCCACAGTATTCGGTGAAGGCGGGCGAGAAATCGGTGAGCATCCTGGAAGCGGGCCATCGAGCTGGCGACGCACTGGTTCGCTGCACGCCGTTGCAGAAGCAAATTCAAGATGCGTTCAAGGCCGCACAGAAGGGGAATGCGGAACCGCTGGCCAAGATCGCGCCGACGTCGCTCGTGTTCGGGGTCTGGGATTCGCGCGATACTCAAGTGAAGCTGCCCCGTTTGGTAGCCTCTACGATTCGCGCCTTCGACGTGAAGCGACTCCGACGTTCCGCACAGTTCAACCCTTCGACCGATTACATCGGCGACAAACTCCTTGAGGATACGACCGATGCCGCGCTGAAGAAAGCGTATGCCGAACGCGGCTTCGTCCATGTTCCCGCAACAGGTTCACACGGCGGCGTGATCGCCACCGGCGACATTCGTCGGGACGCGACGCTGAGTCTCGCCGCGTTGCGGCTGCTTGCTGTCGGCAGCGACACGGTTGCAACGCTCAAGCTTCGCCGCTACATTCTCGGCCTGTCGCTGGTGGCGTTCACATCCAACCCTGCGACCTATCTTCGACAAGGCTGCAACCTCGTTCCGAGCGAGAAGCCCCGCGTATTCAATCTGGTGCATTCCGACGGCAAGCGCGAAGCTCAGACCCTGACTGTGGCGGATGCGTTGAAGTATGCAACTGCGGCAGCCACGGCCTTCGTTGTGGAGGAGGGCAAAGAAGTCGTATTCGATACCAAGTTGGCCAACGCAGATATCGCCGGCGATGGAGCTGCACAGCCACGTCGGGCCGCTTCTCGTGCGCGTCGCGGTGCGGCTACGGCCGTTGCCGAACCGACTGCAGTTGTTCAGACGCCCACGGGAGATTGAACATGGCTTCCGTCCTCTGCATCACGCTTCGCTTTCTCGACCCCGTGCCTCAATTTCACGGCCGGGGTGACGATAGCGATCCTGAATGGCCACCATCACCGCTGCGATTGTTCCAATCGCTGGTGAACGCATCGGCAACGCGCTGGCGCGACAAAGTGTTCACGGGATATGCGCAACCCGCACTGACTTGGCTCGAAGGCACCGCCAGTTCAATCGTGACGCCGTGCGTTCCCGCTAAGAGTTTTGGCTATCGCATGTACGTACCGAACAATTCGGGCGACCTCATGACGGCCGCATGGGCCCGTGGCGACACCGAAACGAGCATGGCGAAGTTTCGCGTCGAGAAAGACGTGCGACCCACCCGCTTGCACGGCGACGCCGTTCATTATCTGTTCTCCCTACCCGATGGTGTCTGTCCGCACTTCGACGTGCTCCAGGCCGCCGCGCGGAGCATCACGCACCTCGGGTGGGGCATCGATATGGTGGCCGGGAATGCCGAACTCCTCACGGAAGAACAGGTCGCGAAACTACCCGGCGAACGGTGGGTGCCGTCGCAATCTGGCACGCCGCTCCGCGTTCCGAAAGTCGGCACACTCGCCGACCTCATGCGGAAGCACGCAGACTTCCTGGGTCGGCTTTCAAACGACGGGTTCAAGCCGGTCCCGCCGCTGCGCGAGTTCGACACGGTCTGTTATCGCCGCACGACCGACCCCGGCTCGCGGCCGATCGCCGCGTTCGAGATTCACCGCACCATTGAGGAGCAGTCAAGTGGGAAGAGTCAGTTTCGACCATTTCATACGACTCGGAAAACGGCTACCGTCGCGGGAATGCTTCGCCATGCGGCGGCCGAGCAAGCGATCTCGCTCGGATGGACCGAAGAGTGCATCAAGACCTTCGTATGCGGCCACGGAGACGAGAAGGACGGACAGGCGACGCAGGCGAAGACCGATCATCGGCTGATGTATTTGCCGTTACCGAGCATCACGCCGGTCGGGGTGCAGAGCATCCGCCGCGTGCTCGTGGTGGGGCCGTCGGGTTCGGAGCGACAGGTGCAGGCGCTGAGTCGCGTGCTGAACGGGTCGGAACTGATCGAGGAGGGAGGCGGTCCGGTTGCGATGTTGTCG
>JAYTUG010000334.1:0-6178 GCA_043744695.1 Gemmataceae bacterium | reverse complement strand
TGATCACCGCCTTGAACTTTTCCACCAGGATCTTGGCTCCGTTCCACGGGAAATCCTCGTGTGTCGCCTTCCCCTTACAAACCATGTACTGCACCCCTTCTTTTTGGTTTTGCAGTTCGGCTTGCACCGCGAGCCCGGTTCGGCATCTAATCGGGGAAATCGAGATCGAGGGGGGTTAGCCATAGTGCCGTCACGGAAGACGAGCCCGATCGCGGAGGCGCGAACCACACGGAGCGAAGTCGCGCTGGCAACGCCCCCGCGGCTCGACGCCGCGTATGCGGCACGTCCTCGGCTTCTGCAACTCCGCGACGCACTCCGGGCTGCGGCTCGATTGCAACGGCCACGCCGATCCGCATGGGGCGAACCCGCGGTCTTCTTCTTCGATCGAGCCCGGCAACTGGAACTGGAAGCGGCCCGGCCCGCGAGATCACCCGGCCTCCCGCATCCGTTGATCGAGGCGATTCACCGCGAGATCGCGGCGCTCTGCGAGTCGGTCGAAGTGCGGCGAGCGGCCCGGGCCATCGCGGGATTTCGCGAAGCTGCGAGCCTGATGCCCGCTGCAAAACCGCTCGTGGAACTCTTGGACATCCCCGACGACGAGACTGTGCTCGTGCTTCATCCGGGGTTGCGGCTCGGCTATCGGATTCACGTGCGTGGCGTTGCCGATGCGAATCAGTTTCACGTTCTCGCCTTATCTGCACTTGCAGAGGAAATTGAGGACGGGATCGTTCCCGCGTCGATGCTTCCCTCGCGATTTGCCTCCGCGTGCCGCGAGGCGGACCCCGCGATTCCCGCGGGTGTGCCGATGGTGGTCGAACTGCCGTTTCAGTTACTTCGACCCGGTGCCGTGAGGCCCGACGGTACGGTAGCCGAGGGGTTCGGGTCGTGCGATCACTGGCTCTGGGGCTGGGAGCCACTTGCGAATGCACCGCGCGTCGATGGCGAACGAGTGGTCGTTCTCGGCACGCGGGGCTACCGCACGATGTGGGAAGTGGAGCGGCGGTTCCCGGCGCTGGCGGCCGAGGCCGAGTTGCTCCAAGTGTTGAGTCCGTTTCAGGTCGCCGAGCGTCTCGGACGGCTTGCAGGTCGCCCGGTTCCGGTTCGTCAGGCCGTCGTTCGGGGCGAGGTATTCGCCGAGGCGGCCTAGTTCGCACGATCGCCCGACATGGAGGTTGCATCATGGCTCATCGCAATTCGTCTCGCGTCTCGCTTCGCCTCGAATCGCTGGAAACCCGAGAGGTTCCCGCAGCGATTGCGGCGCTCGATCCCTCGTTCGGAACGGGTGGCAAGATCGGTGCCCCCGGTGCCCCGTTCACGGGAGTCGCGCTCCAACCCGACGGCAAGATCGTGACCGTGGGAACCTCGAACGGCAACTTCCTGGTGGCTCGCTTCAACCCGGATGGCAGTCTGGATTCGAGCTTCGATACCGACGGCATTCAGACCGTCGATTTCGGCGGCACCGATGCCGCGAACGCAGTCGCGATCCAGCCCAACGGCTCGATCGTGGTGGTCGGCACGACCTCGGTGGGCACCAGTATCGCGGTGGCCCGGCTCACGTCCACCGGCGCGCTCGACACCAGCTTCGACGCGAACGGCAAGCTCACGATCGACCTCGGCACCACCGGCGAGAGTGGGAACGCGGTCGCGCTTCAAACCGATGGCAAGATCGTGATTGCCGGAAGCACGGGTGCGGATTTCGCGGTCGTTCGGGTGAACGGGATTGATGGCTCGCTCGACGGCACGTTCGGCACGGGCGGCAAGAAGATTCTCGATCTAGGCGGTTCGGCGGATGCCGCCAACGCGATCGCCATTCAAGTGGATGGGAACATCGTCTTGGCTGGCACCACGGGCTTGGACTTCGCCATCGCTCGACTCACGACTAGCGGGGCTCTCGACACCAGCTTCGATAGCGATGGCAAGTTGACGTTCGACCTCGGCGGCGTAGACATCGCCCGCGGCCTCGCCCTTCAGCCCGATGGCAAGATCGTCGTCGTCGGGAGCAACGGATCGGACATGGCGATCGTCCGCCTCCTGCCGTCGAACGGTGCGTTCGACACCACTTTCGACGCGGACGGCAAGCAGACCGTGAACATCTCGGGCCCCGACGATGCCCGCGCCGTTCAGCTTCAACAAGACGGCAAGATTCTCCTCGTCGGCGACACGGGAAATACCGCCAGCGACCTGGCCATCGCCCGGCTCACGTCCGCCGGTGCCCTCGACACTACGTTCAACGGAACCGGCAAGCTCTCGTTCGATGTCACCGGCACGTCCTTCCTCGATCTGGGAACGGCGGCCGTTCTCACGCCGCAGGGCCGGCTCATCGTGGCCGGGAAGGGCGGCGGGAGTTTCGTGAACGGGTTTCTCGTTCGCGTGCCGGTCGAACTCGAAGACCCGCGGCAACTCGCTGTCGGCGGTACGCTCGACGGCCGGGCCGTGCTCTACGGGGCCGACGCGAGCAGCGGAAAATTTGGCGTCACGGCTCTGGCTAGCATCGTCGCGTTCGGCACGACCAATGTGAATGCCCGCGTCGCCGTCGGCGATGTGAACGGAGACGGCTTCGAAGACATCGCGGTCATCACCGGGCCGGGAACGGCCCTTCGCCTGGCCGTGGTCAGCGGCAAGAACAACACCACGCTCCTGGTGGCCCCGTTCGATCCGTTCGGCGGGTCGTTCACCGGCGGCGGATTCGTTTCGACCGCCGATTTCGACAACGATGGCCGGTCGGAAGTGATCGTCACGCCCGATCAGGGCGGCGGCCCGCGGGTGACCATCTTCTCGCTGGCGACCGATGGTTCGTTCAACGTGCGGGCGAACTTCTTCGGCATCGACGATCCGGCTTTCCGCGGCGGCGCTCGCACCGCGGCGGGCGACATCAACGGCGACGGCTATGCGGATCTCGCCGTCTCCGCCGGCTTCCAGGGCGGCCCGCGCGTCGCGCTCTTCAATGGGGCCACGATCTTTTCCGCGAGCCGCACCAAGCTCATCGGCGACTTCTTCGCCTTCGATCCCTCGCTCCGCAACGGCGTCTTCGTCACCATCGGCGACACCAACGGCGATGGCTTTGGCGACCTCTACTTTGGGGCTGGCCCGGGAGGGGCTCCGCGCGTGATGGGCATCAGCGGCGGCTCGCTGCTGAGCGTCGGCGCGACGGCTGCGATCGCCACCCCGCTGGCGAACTTCTTCCTGGCCGGCAACGCGACCAACCGCGGGGGCGTTCGCCTCGATACCACGGACGCGGACGGCGACGGCAAGGCGGACGTCGTCGCCGGTACGGGCGAAGGGCAGGCGAGCTTCACGCGCGTTTATTTTGGGAAGTACTTCGGAGCGCCCGGCGAGCCGACCGGCTTCCAGGACCTCGACCCGTTCTCGGGTGCGGTCCTGGCGAAGGGAATCTTCGTGGGTTAACCCTGGGAGCGCGGGCGTCCCGCCCGCATTTTCCACTTCACGAAATGACGAGACGGAGTTGAACGGTGCCGATCTGAATCACATCGTTCGGCTTGAGCGGGCGCTTCTGGCCCGCAGTCATCCGGGCTCCATTCAACCACGTGCCGTTCAGGCTGTTCAGATCCTCGACCAGCAACAGATTTTTGTCGAAGGTGATTGTCGCGTGCTGGCGGGAACTCCAGATCTGCCCTTCCGCTTCCTGAAAAACGAGGTCGATGTCCACCGGGCGGTCGGCGAACCGGCCGATCACATTGCGGCCCTCGTAAAGCGGGTACTCGTGGTTGATTTTTTGGCCGCGGATCACGAGCAGCTTCGCGTGGAGTTGCGGCGGCGGAGTGTCCGTGGGAACTGGCGTGGCCACGGCCGCCTGCTGATTCGCAATGGCGGTCGGCGTTCCCGCAACCGTACGAGGCTCTACCCCGTTCTTCGCGCCCGGGAGCAGTAACTGGTTCACGTGGGCCGGCAGCGGCTTGTGCTCCACGCTCGAGGTACTCGTCGTCTGCATGGTGCTGGCGAGCGAGCCCAATGAATGCGGTGCGGACGCGGCGGGCATCGAGGCCGACGCGGTGATCGAAGCAACGCCCTCGGCGAATCGGTGCCGCCCGCACCAGATGCACGAGGCCACCGCGTCGGGGTTCGGCAGTTGACACTTCGGACAGGTGGCCATCGCGCGCGAACCTCGTGACCGCACCGCGGCGAATGCAACTTGATTCTTCCAGAATGTGCGACGCAACGCGTGGGCAAAGGCGCACACCTTGGCAAACGTAGTTCACGTTCTGGAATAATTGGTGAATTCAAAACTAGAATAGCCCGAGTCACTCGATGAAGTGTCCGGCAGCTCAGCAGCCCTTTGGCGGAGCCGTATTTCTTCATCCAAGGCGCGAATCGAAAGGTTCCAAATGTCCCGCTATTTCCCTGCTGAATCCGAATGCGGCCATCACGTCGTTTTCGGATCGGTGCCGATCCGCACGTATGCCGGCGAACGGATTCAGCTCTCGCTCGTGGAGATGCCGCTCGGCGGAGTTGTGGATTGGCACAGCCACGCCAACGAGCAGATGGGCATGATGATCAGTGGGCAGGCGCTGTTTCAGATCGGCGAGGAAGAGAAGACGCTCGGCCCCGGCGGATTCTACTTCATTCCCGGGAACGTCCGCCATCGCGTCGCCCCGGTCGGAGGCTCGGCCCAGGCACTCGACGTCTTCTACCCGATTCGCGAGGAATACCGATAACTTCACGCTCGGCTGAACACCGGCGTCTGCTCGACCGCATCTTCGACAGCAGCAAGTCGCGGCTCGGCTTGTGGAGCATCGCCTCGCAACGTGCGAACGAACGCGGCCAACCGCGTGAGGCCTTCGCGGAGTCGGCCCGCTTCCGCCGCAAAGCTGATCCGCACGTAGTGCGTTCCGCTCGGCCCGAACGCACATCCCGGTCCCACGAGCACTTGCTGTTCCTTCAAGAGTCGCTCCGCGAATACGCGACCGGTCGGGCTCAGACTAGCGACGTTCAACCACACGAAATAGCCCCCGGCCGGCCACTCGGGTTCCAGCCCGAGGCCTCGCAACCGATCGATGGTGTACTGCCGCTTCTCGAGGAGGTCGTCGCGCACTTCGGGTGGCTCGGCAATTGCGCGGGCCGCGATCTGCTGGCACAACGTGGGAACGTACGGTGCGTGGAGGTTGCCCATGAGCGCACACGCCTGGACGAGATGCCGCGGCCCGGCGAGCCAGCCGACGCGAACCGACCCGAGCCCCCAACCCTGCGAAAGCGAGCCCGCGGTGAGCACGCGCTTCTCGCCGCCCTTCAAGGTGGCAAGCGAGCGGCTGGCTTCTGGGCGGAACCCACCGAACGATTCATCCGCGAAGACGAGAACATCGTACTTCGCGGCAAGTCCCACGATGTGCTCCAGTTCCTCGGTATTGAAGCACGCACCGGTCGGGTTCGCGGGGTCGGCGAGTACGAGCACCTTCGCTCGCCGCATCGCCTTCTCAAATTGCCGGGGCGAGTACCGGCACCGGCCGTTCTCGTTTGAAGTGGGAACCCAGCGGACATCGGCCCGACGGGAGCGGGCACCGAGCGAGAACAGCGGCGAACACGGGTCGAAGAGTACGACGCGATCGCCGGGATTCACGAAGGCATCCAGCACTGCGGCATAGGCCGCCGTCGCTCCGTGGGTGACGAGCACTTCGCGATCCGCCTCCACGGCTCGGCCATCGCGCTTCAAATAGTGCTCGGCAATCGCGCGGCGAAGTTCCGGCAAACCCCCGGCCGGCGGGTTCCCACGCCGGTCCGCCGTCACGCGGCCCAGGCTCACGCTCGACTCAAACCGCGGTGCGGAAAGATTCAGGTTCAACACCTCGGGCCCGACCGCTGGGAAGTACGCCGCGTCGAGCATCTCATCAACCGGTGCAGCGAGTACCGCGTCGGAGTAGTACTTGAGGTAGTCGGCACCGCCATCCGTGAGCCGCCTCGCGATCGGGAGAAATCGCGCGAGTCCGGATTGGACGAGCAGCTTGGTGAACCAGAACGGTCGGGCCACGGCAACGGCCTCCAGGCCGGGGAATGCGAAGGGCGGTTGCGACATTCTGCGCCGCGGGCGGAAGCCCTGTAAAGTGGAGATACAATTGAGACTCTTCGCCGGGTGCGTTACATGGTTTGCACATCGCAGTACTTGCGGCTTGGCTTTCCATCAGCGAGGCATACATGGTTCGCGCGCTCTGTGCCGTGGCGGAGGCAT
>JAYTUG010000333.1:0-6189 GCA_043744695.1 Gemmataceae bacterium | reverse complement strand
GCGCTCCGCTCCGAAGACTCCGCGTCGCGGCTAAACGGTATGGCATTCAAACCACCTCGTTGCCGACCGCGAGTTCGCTGCCGAGGTGCTCCGCAATCGGATGCTTCCGCAGGGCCTCCGCAATCTCGTTTAAAGCCGTGCGAACGCTCGCCGATTCCGCTGCGATCACCGCGAAGCCGAGTGTCGCCAGCTTCACGTCGTCCTGAGTCTCGACTTCGGCGGCGGAGACGTTGAACCCGCCGCGCACGCGATCCAGGATCGACCGAACCACCTGCCGCTTGTCCTTGAGCGAGCGGCTTTCGCGAATCAGCAAGCGAACGATCAAGGTGCCGATGGCCATGGGGTTAATCGCGAAGCCACAAGCGGCTACAGGGTCCGTTGCTTGATCTCGATCTTGAAGGCCTCGATCACGTCGCCGACCTTTACGTCGTCGTAGCCCGTAATCTTCAAGCCGCACTCGTAGCCTTCGCGAACGTCCTTCACGTCTTCCTTGAATCGCTTGAGGCTGTCGAGCCCGACCACCTTCTCGGCGGGTGGGTAGACCACGACGCCTTCGCGAATCACGCGGATGCGGGCGTTTCGCTCGATGGTGCCGCTCGTCACGTGGCAACCCGCGATGACGCCCACTTTGCCGACCTTGAACAACGCCCGGATCACGGCTCGGCCCAGGTGGACCACTTCCTCGATCGGCTTGAGCCGGCCTTCGAGCGCCGCCTTCACGTCGTCCACGAGGTTGTAAATGATCTGATATTCGCGGAGGTGGATGTCTCGCGCTTCGGCCAACTTCAACGCGGCGTCGTCGGCCGTTACGTTGAACCCGACCACGAGCGTATCCGCGGGCGACGTGAGCGCCAATTGAATGTCGGACTCGGTAATGGCACCGATGCCGGCGTGCAGCACGCGCGTCCGAATTTCCTCGTGCGTGAGCTTCTCGAGTTCCTTGCGAATCGCTTCCACCGAACCGCGGGCCTCGGCCTTCAGGATCACCTTCAGTTCCGTGATCTTGGTCTTGGTCTTGGCCGCCGTGAGCGTGTCGAGGCTCTGCGGAATCCACTTGTTGAGCGACGCATCGCGGTCTTTCTGTTCGCGGGCCTCGGCAATCTCCTTGGCCTTCGTGAGTTCGTCCACCACGTAAAAGGGATCGTCGGCGTTGGGCACCTCGCTGAGCCCCGTGATGCGAACGGACGTACTCGGACCGGCGAAATCCGTGGGGAGCCCCATGTCGTCGTACATGGCGCGAACGCGACCGAAGGTCGAGCCGCAGAGCACGATGTTGCCGGTCTCGAGGGTGCCTTGATGCACGAGGACGGTGGCCATCACGCCTTCTTCGGCCGTCATGTAGGCTTCGAGGCAAGTGCCGGTCGCGGGGCGGTCCGGGTCGGCTTGCAACTCTTCGGCGAGGTTCAGTTCCGCTTCGAGCAGGATGGCCGTGAGCAGGTCGTCGATGCCCTGGCCCGTCATGGCGCTGGTTTCGACGAACTGCGTATCGCCGCCCATGTCGTCCGGGAGCAGGTTCAAGCTGTAAAGCTGCCGGCGCGTGCGGTCGAGGTTCGCGTTCGGCATATCGACTTTGTTGATCGCGATGATGATGCGAACGTCGGCGGCGCGGGCGTGGGCGATCGCTTCTTCCGTCTGCGGCATGACGCCGTCCGTGGCCGCGACCACGATGACGGCGATGTCCGTGACGTTGGCCCCGCGGGCGCGCATCTTCGTAAACGCCTCGTGGCCCGGCGTATCGAGGAACGTGATCGGCCGCTCGATGACCTTCTCGCCGGTCTCGGGGTCTTCGATCTTGTGAATGACGGACCAGGCGCGGATCACCTGCGTGATGCCGCCGACTTCGGTATCCACGATCTTGGACGAACGAATCTTGTCGAGCAGCGACGTTTTGCCGTGATCGACGTGGCCCATGATGGTGACGACCGGCGGACGCGGGCGGAGCTTCTCCGGATCGACCTCCGCCATCATCTTCTCGAACTCTTCGATCAGAATCTCTTCGGCGGTCTTCTGCCGCTTCAAAACGAGCTCGATGTTGAGTTCGGCGGCGATGAGTTGGGCGATACCGAGGTCGATGGTGGAATTGACGCCGTAGAGTTGGCCGGTCTCGGTGAGGAGCCGCTTGCCGAGTTCGCCGGCCTTCATGCCGATGGCTTCGGACAGCGAACGCACGTTGATGGGCGGCGCGATCTCGACCTTGCCTTCGATCACTTTCTTTTGCTGCTGCTGGCGGCGGCGCATCTTCCCGAGCAGAGCGGCCCGCGGGCCCTTGCGGGAGCCCCACTGCTGCTCGATGATATCAACCGTGCCGCCCGGACCGACGACGATGGCGGGCTGTCCCGTGCCGGGTCCGCGCCCGCGCCCGCCGATGCCGGTACGTCCCTTGTGGCGGGAATCGCGACCGATGACGCCGGCGGCCTTCTTCTTGTCTTCGTCGTCTTCCGCCTCCGGTCCGGCGGGGCGACCGCCGACGGGTGGAGGCATGCCGGGACGCACGGGACCGGGGCGAGGCGGTTCGCCAGGGCGACTCGGCTGCGCGGGGCCGGGCTGAGGCTTCCTCAGGTCGCTAATTTCCATGCGCTGGCCGCGCGCGCTGGAGTCGCGGAGTTTCTGAAGCATTTCCGGCGTGAGGCGAACGGACTGGCCGGGATGCTTGACGGGGCCGCGATTCGGACCGGGGCTCGGCGGTCGAGGACCACCAGCACCAGGAGGCCCGGAGCGATGAGGACCACCTTGCTGGCCTCCTGGATTGGGACCAGGGCCACCCGGACCGTGACGGGGCGGCGCGGTGATGCCCTTGGTCGGAGGCGGCGGCTGGGGAGCCCGGGTGAGAAACCCCGGGCGTGCCGTGGAGCCGGAACCCACGGAGGGAGGCGGGGCGTGGCCCGCGCCGGCCATATTCCGCGGAGGCAGCACGCCGCCACTCGTGACGGAAGGACCTGCCGGAGCGCGAGGAGGCAGTGGTGCTTGTGGTGGTCGAGGCGGTGGAGAATCGATTGCCGCAGGCGTAGGTGGATTCTGGGGTGCTGGCGGTCGGGTTGCCGGCGCGGGTGGAACCGGACGGTTGTTGAGGTTGCGAACGCCGCCGCCGAGCGTACGTGGGCCGCTCGCGTTCATGTTCGCCGGAACCACGTTCTGGGGCGTCGCGGGCGAGGCCAGTTCTGGTGGCAGTTCCACGACTACGTCGGGAACGGGTACGATTTCCGGTTCGGGAATTACTTCAACCGAAGGCTCGGGAACCTCGACTACCGGCGGCGCGACCTCTGCAACGACCGGACGCGCGGGAGTCGCAGCCGGGCGGGTGGGAGCTGGCTTAACGGTTTTCGGCAAAGTCTTGACGGAGCTATCGAGCTTCGCGGCGGCAGGCATCGCGGATTTGGTCGGAGCGGCGGGGGCAGGAGTGGAACCGGGCTTCGGACCGCGCTTCGCGCGGTCCTTCAGCGCATCGACTTGTTCGTTGCTCAAGCCGCTCAGTTGGTTCGTGACGCCAGCGAAGCCCAAATCCTTCGCCATCGAGACGAGATCTTTGCTCCCAAGTGTCAGTTCCTTGGCGAGTTCGAAGACCCGGACCTTTTTGTCCTTCTCTTTCGTCTGCGGATTCGACAAGCGGTGCTCCCTAGTAGAGGTGCGGCTCGCACCTCAAAATCGCCCACGGCCGGTCGCGGATCGCGCCGGTTCGTAACCCGGAATAAGTCTATTCTAATTCCGCGACGCTCTCCGAACAGGGGGAGTTCCGCAGAACGGCTCGGGCTCATTCGCTCTTTTCTTCGCTCGCGGCCTCAGCGGGCTTCTCTTCAACCACGGTGATGGGCTCGGAGTTCGCTTCTTCAACCGGAGTTTCCGCACTTGGCTCGCTCTCGGGAGTGGCCTCGGCTTCGGCGGGCACTTCGGCCTCCGCGGCGGCAGCTGCTGCCGCATCGGCTTGCGTTTGTTCTTCCGCCAACCGGGCACCTTCCTCCTCCGCCACCCGCCGCTCGTCCTCCACGCTCCGATCCATTACGTCGGAGTATTCTTCCGCGTACCTCACCACTTCGTCGGACTGTTCTTCGTTGAGCCCGGAGAACTCAGCCATCCCCGCGGCATCGGTGCAGGTAATGTCATTGTACGAGAGGAAGCCTTCTTCGATGAGCGCACTGGTGAGTTCGGCAGAGGCGTGCGGAAGCTGGCCGAACCATCGTTCCGCCCGTTCGAGCGATTCGCCGAGCTCGTCGTGGGTCATGATCTCGATGTCCCAGCCGACGAGCTTGGAAGCGAGCCGCACGTTCTGCCCGCGCCGGCCGATGGCCAACGACAACTGATCGTCGGTCACCAGGACGATGGCCCGACCGAGCCGAATGTAGGTGAAGACTTCGGAAATCTGGGCCGGTTGAAGCGCGTTCGGGATGAGTACCTGTAGGGCGTCGTTCCAACGGACGATGTCGATGCGTTCGCCGTTGAGTTCTTCGATCACGTTCTTAATGCGGCTCCCGCGGACGCCGACGCAGGCACCGACCGCGTCCACCTTCAGGTCGATGCTCGTCACTGCGACCTTGGAACGGTAGCCGGCCTCGCGGGCCACCGCACGGATGTCGATGATCCGTTCCTCGATCTCGGGAATTTCTTCCTCGAAGAGCGCCTTGACGAAGTCCGGATGGCAGCGCGAGAGCACGATCTTGACGCGATGCCCCTGCTTGCGGACTTCGAGAATGACGGACTTCACGCGTTCGCCGACGTGGTGGCTTTCGCCGGGGATCTGCTCGCTACGAGGTAGCAAGGCTTCGCTCTTGCCGAGCGATACGATGGCGGTGCCAGCGTCCACGCGGGTGACGGTGCCGACGAGCAGTTCGCCTTTTTTGCCGCTAAACTCGTTGTAAACCGTGTCCGATTCCGCCTCGCGAATCTTCTGGATCATCACCTGCTTGGCGGATTGAGCGGCGATGCGGCCGAGCGTTTCCGGGTCGAGTTCGGTTTCGCCGTAGCGAGCGTGAATGATGCCCGTCGCCATGTCGATCTTGACGAGCACGCCTTCTTCGACCTGAAAGTGGCGTTCGGCGGCCAGTTGAATCGCGGCTTCGATGCCGTGAAAGATCACCTCGCGGGGGATCTTCTTTTCCTCGTGCATCTTGTCGACGAGTTCGAGGATCGCCTTGCCGGGGTCTTTTTTGATTGTCATGGGTGCCGCTCCGAATAATTTGAAGCCCAGCTTCTGATTGGGAAGCCGGGTTTCGGTATCGTTCGGTTGGCTTTTCGCACCAACCGCGGCGACGGACCGGAAGGAAGCTCGGCCTCGGTAGTCCGCACTCTCCGAGTGCGGTGCCTACCGGTGGCCAAACCGCCGTCCGCGCCGACCGGTTGGGTCAGTGCGTATGGTCGGCCGAGAGGCCGACTCCGGAGGGGTCGCCGTCCGCGTGGTCCGGAACGAAAGCACCGGCCGCAGGGCCGGTGTGACGCTTCAAATCACGCTGACGGAGCTATTGTGAACAGAACCGCAGGGAAGAACAAGGGGAGCGCCCGAGTTTTTACTGCATTCACGCGACGACTTGGAGCGTGCCGCTCAGCAATTCCAACAGCTCGGGCACGTCGCTCGCCAGTTTAATCGCGTCGAATTCGACGAAAGTACCGCACGTCGAAGCCATCTTGAGCCACTGCTTCAATCGGCGAACCATGTTCTGCGGCGGGTGTTCGCGGAGTTGGTGCGTCCAGTAGACGAGACGTTGAAGTTGTTCGATCCAATTGGGTCGTTCGCCGTTTAGACGCGACGCCACACCCAACTCCCGCGCCACGCGATGCGAAAGCTCCGGATTCGCGAGTGCCCCTCGGCCCAGCATGAAGTGAATGCAACCCGTCGCATCGCGGCAGCGCAGGAAGTCGTCGAAGCTCCAGATGTCGCCGTTGGCGACCACGGGAATGGGCAGGTTTGCGCGAATGCGGCCGATCGGTTTCCAGAAAATCGGCGGGGCATAACCGGCTTGTCGCGTTCGCCCGTGAATCGTGATCCAGGCCGCGCCGCCCTCCGCGGCCATCGTCGCGTTCTCGTCGATCGAGTCGATCGAATCCCAGCCGAGCCGCATCTTCGCGGAGACGGGAACATCCTTCGGTAAGGCCTCGCAGACAGCCCGCACGATCGCGCGAAGGCGCTGCGGATGCTTGAGCAACGTCGCTCCGCCGTCGTGGCGGTTCACGGTCTTCGCGGGGCAGCCGAAGTTCAGGTCG
>JAYTUG010000332.1:0-23697 GCA_043744695.1 Gemmataceae bacterium | reverse complement strand
TAGGCGTGGGCGGCCTCGGCGTCGCCGAGTTTCTCGGTGGCGTCCGCGAGTTTCTTGAAGATGCCCGGCCCGCGTTCGAGCAAGCCGCGGCCCGCGATACGCAGGTACGCCATCCCGCGCTCGCGGCGCTCGGCATCCGGATCATCGATGAGCGCCATGCCGAGTTGTTCGACGTAATCGTAGTTGAAGTCGCCCGGCGGTCCGTTGCTTGCCGCCCCCACGAACTCCGACTCCTGAAGCTGGCTGTAGAGCAGCGTCTTGAGTTCCTTCGCCTCGGCGTCCTGCGGGTTGGCCGCGAGGTGCCGCTCGACTGCGGCAATGGCCTCGATGCGGCGACCCGGCTTCGCGAGTTCGTTCCAGCCCACCCGCTTCTCAATTTCCTGGCTCCACAACAATGCGAGGTTCCACGCGGGATACAGCACCGCGCTGCGAACCTTCGGATGGTAGTTCGGCGTCTCGGGGTTCAGTAGCAGGCTGAGCCACTCCGCCGCGGCATCGTACTCCTTCGCATGGGTCAGCGACACGGCCCGCAGGTAATCGACTCGCGCCTGATACACCGGCTTCTTCTGCTCGACGAGTTTCAGAAAGCGCTCGGCTTCGACCCGCTGCTCGGGAGTGGGAACGCGACCGCCGATGAGGAACACCTCGGCCCGGTCGAGGCAGAGCGCGAAGTCGAGAATCTCCACGAGTTCGGGGTCGCTCTCGATCTTGGCCAGCGAAAGGTTGTTGTGAAGCGCGAGCATGCCCTGCTGGGCGAGCGGGCTCTTCGGGTCGAGTTCCAACGCCCGGCGGAAGAAGTAAATCGCTTGGCGCAGGCGGCCGAGGTTGAGGTAGCTGTAGCCGCGGAGGACGTGTTTGAAGACCCGCAAACCCGGCAGCACCCGCGTGGCATAAACGAAGAAGATGGTCATGGGCAGGAGGAACGCGATCGCGGAGCCCAGGCTGGGAATCATGCTCGACAGATTCAGGAGCAGCAACGAGACGCCGAGCGCAGCGCAAAACGTCATGATCTCGACTTCCGACTCTTCCGCTTCGCCGCAGAACGTGAGCAGGTAGAAGAACGGCAGCCCGAGCAGGATGTAGATGCCGAGGTTGAAGCGAGCGTTTTCGTGCTCGGCTCCGTTGAGGCCGGGTACTTCCTGGACGTATTCCCTGCCGAGAATGACGAACAGGGCGGCGACAACGAGGCCGCCGACGAATCGCCATTTCGGGTCTTCGATCTGGCGGAAGCGGTAGAGCCCGAAGCCGAGGACCGCGCCGCCGACGGCGCAGTAGGCGAGCCAGTCGCCGGGAAGTTTGCCTTTTCTCGCATCGCCGTCTTCGAGGTAGGTCGAAGTGAGGTGTTTGATCTGCTCGAAGCTCAGGCCGAACCAGTTGGCGATGGGCCCGGACCACGGCTCGGCGAACTCGCGGCCCGACATCACGCCGGCGGTGAGCCCGAGCACGATGCCGCAGTAGATGAACGTCGGGCTTTCGAGCAGCACGAGGAGCGGGAAGGCCTTCCAATTTTGCCAAGGCATGACGCCGCGGCGCATTTGGAGCATGGTGCCGAGCAGCAGCCCGATGGCGAGCCCGGCGGCGACCCAGCCGAGCACCCACGGCAGGTCTTCGCGCACGGCGTTCGGATCGACGGCCACTTGAAGGGCGACGAACGTCCACAGTCCGAGGAACAAACCTTTGAGGATGTATTCGTTGCGATGCCAGGAAGTCATGGTTGGGAATACCAGCGGAAGACGAGCGGCGAGCAAGCGAAGCATCGCGGATGGCGGGCCGGTGTGGTACCGTTCCCTTCCCGACTCGCGACGCCGGCAAACTCGACCGTGCGATGTGGCTCCGGAGATGGCAGCCACGCGGCCAGGGAGCGTGCTGATTTTCGCGGCCCAGGGGCAGACGCGCTCCAGAATTGAAGATACGGCGCGGGTGCGACGGGAGAAAGGCCCGAGCATGCTCCGAAGCCCGGTCGCGTTCCGCGACCGCCGAACTGCTTCGCGGCACCTCTCGTCCGCAATCCCCTCCACGACTATCTTGCCGGCGACACTCCCCGCACCCGGCCACTCCTAGAAGCGGCGATCGACGTGTCAACGCTTGATCTCACGCGGCGGCGGAGCAAGTTCGCGCGGCTTCTCCGTCACCTTGGGTTTCGGCTGAAGTGAGGCGAGAAGCTGCTTGAAGTCGGCCCGGTCACGGAGTGGGTCGAGGTCTTTGTCTTTCGCCATCTCTGCCGCGTCGGTGTAACCGGCCTTCACGGCCTTGTGCAGCATCTCCATCGCCCGGTCGGCGAACTCCTGTTTCTTGTCCGCCCCCTTGCCGCTGGCCATGGCATATAAGCAGGCGAAGTTGTAGTGGCTCAGGGCCAGGCCCTCGCGGTACTCGGGCTCGGCGGGGAAGTCGGCGGCGAGTTTCTCCTGGAGCGCCAAAGCTTTGCCATATTCGACTTCCGCCTCCGCCCGCTTCCCGAGCTCATTGAGCAGAACCCCCAGGTTGTTGTGGCTCCCGGCCAAATTATGGCGGTACCCGGGTACGGTGGGAAAGTCGGTGGCGAGCGCCGCACAGATCGCCAGCGCCTTCCGAGTCTCAGCCTCTGCCTCCGACCGCTTTCCGACGCCCCCCAGCAGGGCACCCAGGTTGGTATGGCTCTTGGCCAGGTACTGGCGGTACACGGGCACGGTGGGAAAGTCGGCGGCGAGTGTCTCCAGTATCGCCAGGGCCTGGCGATACTCCCTCTCCCCATCCGCCCGTTTGCCGAGGTTCGCGAGCAGGTCCCCCAGGTTGCTGTGGCTCAGGGCCAGGCCCTCGCGGTACTCGGGGACGGCGGGGAAATCGGCGGCGAGTTTCTCCTGGAGCTCCAGGGCCTGACGATACTCGACCTCCGCCTCCGCCCGTTTGCCGAGGTTCGCGAGCAGGTTCCCCAGGCCGTTGTGGCTCCGGGCTAGGTCCTGGCGGTACGCGGGCACGGCGGGGAAGTCCGCGGCGAGTTTCTCCTGGACCGTCAGGCCCATGCGAAACTCGACCTCCGCCTCCGCCCGTTTGCCGCGGTTCGCGAGCAGGTTCCCCAGGTTGTTGTGGCTCCCGGCCAAGTGCTGGCGGTATGCGGGAACCTTGGGGAAGTCGGCGGCGAGTTTCTTCCGGATCCCCAGGCCCAGGCGATATTCGCCCTCCGCCTCCACCCGCTTCTTGAGATCGTCGAACAACGCCCCCAGGTTGTTGTAACTCAAGGCCAGTTCCTGACGGTACACGGGGGCTGTGGGGAATTCGGCGGCCAGTTTCTCCTGGATCGCCAGAGCCTTGCGATATTCAGCCTCCGCCTCCACTGACTTCCCGATCTTAACGAGCTGCGCCCCCAGATTGTTGAGGTTCCGCGCAAGGTTCGGGCGGTGCATGGGCTCGGTGGGGAAGTCGATGGCGAGCGAAGCATAAGAGTCGCTCGCCATGCGGAACGCCGTCGCCGATGCCTCCCAATGGCCCAGGCGATATTCGATGAAGCCGACTTTATTTGCCGCCACTGCCGTCCGCTTGCGGGAAAGCTCGTCGTCCGCCTTCTCCCCGGCGAATTCCTGGTAGTAGTTCAGCACTTCGGCCAGGAACTTCTTTTGTTCCTCGGTGATTGCTTTCTGCGTGGCGAGCGAGTCGCCGGCGACCTTCGAGGTCATGGCGTCGAGTGCTTCGCGGGTGCGGTCGCGGGCCTTTTCGGCTTTCAACCGTTGTTCGGATTCGCGCACTTTCGCTAGCCGTTCCTCCTCGGCCGCTTTCACTGCACTCCGTTCATTCTCCTCCGCGATGCCGCGCTGAGTGGCTTCGCGCACGAGGCCGATGGTTGTGCCCGCGATTCCGATGGCAAGGACGACGATCACCGCAAGCGCAGCAGTTCGCTGGATCCGCCGCCGTCGCCGGCCTTCCGACTCCCGGACCTTGGCTTCCGCACTGTCAGCCTCTGCCTTCCGCAATCGGTTCTCGACTCCGGCCCGGTACGCTGCCACCGCGTCGGCGACGGCTTTGCCTTCCGCCGGACGATCCGCCGCGTTCGGGCTTAGACAACGTCGGGCCAGCGCGATCAGTTCCGCATCCGCGCCGCTGGCGTCGAGCCGCGCGCAGGCATCAGATACATCGCCGGCCGCCGCGCGTTTGATTACGTCGAGCGAGTTCTTACCGGTGAATGGCGGCTTGCCGGTCAGGATCGCGCACAGGATGCCGCCCAGCGAGAAGACGTCGGTTCGGTAGTCAACGGGTTCGCCGCGGGCCTGCTCCGGCGACATGTACTGCGGCGTTCCCATCACCTGACCGGCCTGCGTCTCATCGTCGGGATTGGTCGAGGACTCCCCGGACTCACGTCCGGGGCTCGCCAAGACATTCCGCAGATCCTTCGCGATGCCCCAGTCCATCACCTGCACTTCGCCGAACGCGCCGACCATCACGTTGGCGGGCTTGAGATCGCGGTGGATGACGCCCTGGGCGTGGGCGAACCCGACCGCCTGTGCGATCTGTTCGAACACCTGCACGAAGCGCGGCACGTCGTCGGCCGGCGACGGCCGGGCCGCCAGAAGTGCGGCGAGCGTCTGCCCGCGAACCAGTTTCATCGTCAGGAAGGGGCTGCCGCCCGGCAGCGTGCCCAGGGTATGCACCGGCGGAACGTTCGGGTGCGGGAGCCGCGCCGTGATCTTCGACTCGACGACGAAGCGGCGGGCGGCGGCGTCCCGCGAAGAATCCGAATCCTCCAGGAGCAGGAGCTTGATCGCGACTTCGCGATCGAGGCTGAGGTCGCGGGCCGCCAGCACCCGGCCCATGCCGCCGCGGGCGATCTCCTTCTGGACTTCGTAACCGGGGACATCGGGAAGGGCGGCGTTGTGTGTCGGCGTCTGTCCTGGGGGAGTTATTGCCGTGTCACCCAGAGGCGGCGTAACCACGGTTTTGGGGTCGGTGGTTGCTTCCGGTTGATCGGTGGAGGGCTCCGGTTTGTGGAGCGCGGTGAGGTTGGGATCGACGGACAATGGATTGTTCATGGGCGGACTCCCTGTAGTGCCCGCGCGATGATAACACAGCATCGCTCGTCTTACTCAGAGATTTTCAGACGAAGTACAGTTGCTGGGATAGTTCGACTAGCAAAACGTGTATGGCCAAACCTGCTGGCTCGCCTGGACGTTACAGCGAGAACGGTTGCGGAAGTTGGTACCGTAAGTATTCCATACAGAGACTAAGTCTTTTCCTCGAAGAGAGACTCGGTTGTCCCTTAGCAGAAACCGGGTTTCAGAAACCGTGATGAGCGATTCTCCAGTCACCGAATCCACACGGGATCCCTCCACGTCCGCGTTCCGCGCGTTCGGGGTGCTCATCGTTCAAAGCTTCCAGCGGCACTGGCGTGTTCGGCAAATGGGATGGGTCGCGCTCGGGTTGCTCGCGGTGATCGCGATCTGGGATGGGGCGGTCACACTCAGCCCGCCCGGATGGGGTCTGGAGAATCGCCGCGTGCGCCGCACTCAAGTCACGCACCGCGAGTACGGCGAACAACTGCGCCCGAGCAGCCGCTACGAATCGCTCATGCTGCCGCCCGATCCCATTCCGAAGCGACCGTCGCTGGCCAATGAGACGCCGGCGCCGCTGGATCCGCTTCGGGACAGCCTCACGAGCCTCGTACTCTCGATTCCCCACGCCGTGATGCAATCGGAGAAATTCCTCGCGGACTGGGCCTTTGCGAACTTCGCGCGGTGGGTCGTGCTCAGTGCTTATCTCGGGTTCGTGCTGCCGATGTTCACACTGGCCTATGCGAGCGGCGCGATCGGGAGCGAACGCGAGAGTCGTTCGCTGATCTGGTTGATGACGCGGCCCATTCCCCGCTCGGCAATCTACCTGGCGAAGTTCCTCGGGACGCTGCCGTGGTGCCTGCTGTTCAGCGTGGGGGGATTTGCCGTTTTGTGCCTGGCGGGAGGCGAGCAGGGCCGCACCGCCCTTCGGCTGTTCTGGCCGGCCGCACTCGCGGGCACCGTCGCGTTCTCCGCGCTATTTCATCTGATCGGCGCGATCTTTCGCCGGCCCGTCATCGTCGGTCTGGTGTACGCCTTCTTCTTCGAGTTCCTGGTGGCCGCGCTGCCCGGTAGCTTGAAGATGCTCAGCATCACGTTCTACGTGCGCAGCTTGATGTATAATGAAGCCGTTGCCGCGGGCTATCCGGGCGCGATGCTCGACGTGCCCGAACCCGTAACCTCCGCGTCGGCCTGGGCCATGTTGATTGCGGTTCCAACAGTCTTGACTCTCCTCGGATCGTGGCTCTTCGCGCGTTTCGAATATCGCGACGATGTGTGAGGTTTGGGATGGCGACGATACTTGCTCAAGGTGAAGAACTCGCGGCACCTCCGATGCACGGTTATCGCGGCGAAGAACCATTTAATCGCGGCACGCAGCCGCGCGGCCTCACGGTCGCCCTGAGCCGCGAGGCCGGCGCTCGCGGCACGACCATCGCGCACAAACTCGGATTGCTGCTCGGGTGGCAGGTTTTCGACCAGGAAATGCTCGACTACCTTTTGGTCAACGAATCGGGCCGGGCTCAACTCGCGGGGGAACTCTCGGACGGAGCCCGCGATTGGGTCGAATCGCGATACCAGGAACTACGAGCGGAACGCGGCCTCGAGGTCGATGGGGAAACGGAAGGCTCGATTCGCCTCGTGCTGGCCGTGGCCGCTCGTGGCGACGCCGTGATCGTGGGCCGAGGAGCCGGCTTCCTGCTCCCCGCCGAGACGACCCTCCACGTCCGGATCGTCGCTTCGTTCGAATCGCGCGTCAACTTCCTCGCCCAGTCGCTGCGCCTATCGCACGACGAGGCGGCGGCGGAGATTCAAACGCGCGACGACCGCCGCTCCCGCTACCTCACGAGCAACTTGCACTGCAATCCCACGGATGCAACCGCCTACGATGTCTTGGTGAATTCCGGGCGGCTCGGAGTGGAAGGCGCGGCGCAATTCATCGGCTGGGCCGTCCGCACCAAACAACAGTTCGTGGACCTGATCGGCCCGCCCGGCGTCGCGGGGATCGACGACCTTCTGGGTTCCTAATGTCCGGATCCTTCGCCCAATTTCGTGAATCGGTCGAGTCGCGCGCACCCCAAACCGCGGTGGTACTCGGCTCCGGCCTCGGTGCCATGCACTCCTGCTTTCAGGAAGCGGCTTCACTCGATTACTCCGACATTCCCGGTCTCCTCGCGACATCCGTCGGCGGCCACGCCGGTCGGCTTGGTGTGGGCGAATGGTTGGGTACGCCTGCGCTCGCGTTCTTCGGCCGCTCGCACTTCTACGAAGGGCACAGTTGGGACGCAGTCACGGCACCGATTCGCCTCGCCGCCGAACTCGGCGCTAAGCGACTCGTCCTCACCAACGCGGCCGGCGGCATTCATCCCGAACTTTCGCCCGGTAGCCTCATGGCACTTCGGGGCCACCTGAGCATCCTCGACCGAACCGCCTGGAAAACCGCCAGCATCGCGACACCCTACTCGATTCGCTTGCTGCGACTGCAAGAGGAGTTCCCGATGCTGGCGGGTGTGTATGCCGCGCTGACGGGTCCGAGTTACGAGACGTCCGCCGAGATTCGTGCTCTGGCCGCGATGGGGGCGCAGGCCGTCGGGATGTCCACGGCGCGGGAGGCCGAGGCCGCTGCCAGCCTGGGTCTGGAAGTGGCCGCCATCTCGTGCATCACGAATCGCGCCGCCGGGCTCGGCCACGCTCCGTTGGACCACGCCGAAGTCATGGTGAATGCCAAACTCGCGGTCGACCGGTTGGGAGAAGCGATCGGCCGCCTGATCGCCCTCCAGTGAGTGCATCCGACAATACCGAGGAACAGCCGATGCTCGAACGCATTCTCGAACCGGAAGTGATGGACACCGCAGAAGAAGCCCGGGACTACGACTCGATGGATCACCGCGCGGTGAACCACGCGTTCGCTGCGGAGTTTCTCGCGGTGTGGGACAGCCGCAACCCAATCCTGGATGTCGGCACCGGCACGGCACAAATTCCGATTGAAATTTGCCGACAGTCGCCCGACGCCGAGGTCGTCGCCATCGATCTGGCCGAACACATGCTGAAACTCGCCCGGGAGAACGTAGCGAAGGCCCATCTCGGCGACCGCATCCAGATTCAAAAGGCGGATGCCAAAAGCTACGCCTTCGCCGACGCGAGCTTCGGCACGGTCGTTTCCAATAGCATCATCCACCACATTCCCGATCCGACGTTTTGCTTCGCGGAGATGCACCGGGTCTGTTCGCCTGGCGGCACGCTTTTCGTCCGCGATCTACTGCGGCCGGACGACCTTACCACGCTGCGAAGTTTGGTGGACACTTATGCGGGCGGCGCGAACGACCACCAGCGGAAGATGTTCGCGGAGTCGCTGCACGCGGCCCTCACGCTCGCAGATGTCCGCGAATTCGTGATGAACCTCGGGTACGATCCGAACGGCGTGAAGGCTTCCTCCGACCGCCACTGGACGTGGTCGGCCCGCAAGCCGAAATGAGGAACGATCACGACTGCAAATTCTGGAGCATTTCGCGGAGCGGGACGAGCCGTTGGCCGCGGACGTCTTCGATCTTCATCGCCTTGAGCAGACGCTTTCGCAGTGTCGTTTGAAGCTCTTCGATCGCGCTGGGTGCCGTACTGGAAAGGCGGATGGAGCCGCCGGCCCGACGGTCGTGCCCGCCAGCCTTGCCCAACCGCCCGACCACTTGGCGGAGAATCTCACCGGCGCGAGCCTCTTCCTTCGCGGCCCGCACCGACAGGATTAACTGATCCTTGTAAACCCCGCCGCACACGGCCCAATCCACCTTCTCGAAGCGGATCATGAAATCGACCACCTCCGCGGCCTGCTCCGGTTGCGGAAGGTCGTCCACCCAACTGATGATGAGGCGATCGTAAATGAACGAGCCTTGAAGCGCTTGCAACAGGCACTCGAAGTGGCTGTGCGGCAACCGGGCGTTGCGAATCTGGGCGATCGTGTCCTTATCCGCGAGCGGGTAGAGGTAAAGCAGTGCGTCGTCGTCGGACTGACTGGCCTCACGCGGGTAGCCCGCCATTTCGGTCTCGATGCCGTAGAGCAGTGCCGTGGCCACCTTCTCGGGAATGGGGACATCTTGTTCGCGCAAATATTTGGTCACGACGGTACACGTCGCTCCGTGGCTCGCGCGGATGTCCGTGAACGGAACGCCTTCCAAATCGCCCGGCGTATCGTGGTGATCGATGACCGCGTACAGTTCGACCGAATCCGCGAAGGTGTGCCGACCCGTGTTCGGCTGGCTGTCCACCATGACCACGGCATCGCCCTCGGCCCATTCCACGTTTTCGATCTTCGTGAGGTCCAGGTGGAGCACGTCCACCATCGCGCGATTTTCGGCCCGGCTTATCAGGCCATCGCGGGTGATGAGCGTCGGCTTCCCCAGACGCTGTTCCACGAGGTGGGCCAGCCCGAGCATGCTGCCCAGGCTATCCGGATCGGGCTGAACGTGAGACACGAACACGACCCGGTTGCAGTCCAATAAACCGGCCAGGAACCGATCCGACCGGCGCAAGCCAATCGTCCCGGACTTGGTCGTACTGTCCGGCTCGGCGCTGCGACGCGCCATGGGTTTTGAACCTCCAGAACCAGGACCCGCAATCCCTGCGGGAGAGTCGGGTGAGACTCGGTGGGCGTTCGTCCGTGAACCTTTGTTTTTACCCGCTACCGGACGCATTGCCAAGCCATCTGCCCCTCCGTGCGGCAACTCGGCAGGACGACCTTGCGGGCAGCAGTATCGAAGTGCTTGGCGAATTGAGACTTACGGAGGTGCAAAAAAACAGAAACCCTCGGCTCTGGTCCGTTGCGTGGTCGCGAATCGCGTTTCATCCTAAGAACTGTCTCAACCGCCGACTTCGAGATGTCGGGTTCATTTCCTACTCGAGAGGTGATAGCAATGGGTGAGCGCGAACAAAAATTGGTCGCGGCCGGGTATCCGCTCGAACGCGGGCCGAAAGAGGGGCCGGTGATCGACCTGCTCTCGATCCTGGGCGACGCACTGTATGCGTCGGGTCAGGTACCCAACGATGCGGGCGTGCTGACCAGCAAGGGTAAAGTGCCATCGCAAGTTTCCGTGGAAGATGCGACCCAGGCCGCGGCCCTTTGTGCGGCCAACATTCTTCGCGCGATCTGGCTGAAGTTCGGATCGCTGGATCGGATCGCGCGCGTGGTTCGCGTCACGGGTTACGTGAACGCGGACCCCGACTTCACCGATTGTCACATGGTGATCAACGGCGCGACGAACCTGTTGAAAGAGGTGTTCGGGCTCGAGGCGGGCCGACATGCGCGGACGGCCCTGGGGATGGGACAACTTCCACTGGGAACGAGCGTGGAAGTGGAAGCGATTTTCGAATTGAGGAAGTAAAATCGAGCCGCGACGGTCTGGAGACTGGCGATCTCGGACCGTCGCGGCGTGCCTTAAGCGTCGTCGGCGGTCTTGGAGTAACCGCCTTCTCGGAGTGCTTTCGTCGCGCGGGCCATGTCGCGTTCCCGGGAGTAACTCACGCCGGTCGCCTTTTCCAGTTTGCTCCAATACGTGATCGCGCGTTCGAACATGCCGGTGCGTTCGACGCTGAGTCGTTCGCAAAGTCTGGCCATCGTTTCGAGCACCCAGGTATCCGTGCCGCCGCGGTTGACGGCCAATTTCTCGATCGTGCGGAGAGGCCGATACGCAAGGTCGAGCAAGTTCAGCGAGTCGTAGAGCCGGTACAGTTCGCGGAGCAATTCGGGGCTATTCGGATGGGTGCGGATCGCCTTGTCGAGGAGCGCGAAGGCTTCCTGGTACTTCTCCGCAGCCCGAAGACCGCGGGCGGCAGTGGCCTCGGGGGTGTCGTACCAGAAGCGATTGAGTTTGAGCTTTTGGGCACCGAGCCAGCCGGAGATACCGTGGGTCGCGGGCGGAGGCGTGGGCGTCTGATCCTTGAGCCAGGTGTCGAGCCTCAGCCCAGCCGCCTTGATTGCCGGGACGTTTGCCGTCACTTCGGGTTCGGGCGAAACCGAAGTTTCGACGGTTTGACCATCGTTCGCCGCGGATTCGTCCTTGGACGAATCGTGTTCGTGCGTTTCCGTTGCCGCGAAGCCGACTTGCGATTTTTCGTCCGCCTCGCTGAGCGGCCGAAGTTCGACGCGAACGGTGAGCGGCCCGATGAGGAGTTCGTCCCCGTCTTCGAGCGGGGCAAATCCCGACACGGCCCGGCGATTGCGACCGATCGGACCCTTCGAAAGAGCGTGGACGTACCAGCGGCCATCGCGGGAAGCGAGCAGTGCCGCGAGCCGCGACAGCCGCGTGTCGTGGAAGCGAACGTGACAGATGGCGAGGCGGCCGAAGAGCACGTCGTGATCGACGGAACGGCATTCTTCCTGATCGTCCTGCCCGCGAACGTAGAGGAAGCAACTCGGCGGGTCCGAGACCGTTATCGTGCCAGTCGCGGTGGGGCCGCGGGGCGACACGAAGCGGAACTGGTCTTCACCGACCTCGATGAGATCGCCGAATCGCGGGGTGATTTGGAGGCCGACCCGGAGCGGTACGCCATTGATTTTGGCCGACGGGTTCTCGGACAATCCGTGGATGACCCAACCGGAGGGGTAGCGCACGATGAGCGCGGCCAAATACGAACCCGCGTCCGAGGTGTGAACGTCGGCGTGATCCGCCAGGCCGATCAGAGTGCGATTGGGATTGAGGGAATGCGTTTCCCCCGTCCGCACGTTTTGTAGGTGGTAGTCCATCGCGTTGCCGGCTGGAGTGGCCACCGGCGCGCCCGTTCGACCGCGGCCCCCAGCCGCAGATTCGTTGACATAGTATACCTCAAGCCCCGAGGTTTTCGGAAATCGGGTCGAAAAATTGCCGTGGAGGTGCCAGCCGGAAACGCTTTATTCCGCAGGCTTCAAAGCCGAAAATGGCAGACCGGTGAAATTTAATCGGCGACGAGCTGGCATCGCAAACTACCGCGAGAGAACGATCCCGATGGCCACGCCGGCGGCGAGCAAGGCGAGCCCGCCCGCGGCAATCAGTATGGATTTAACCCGCTCCGATTTACGGCGCGAAGCAAGTGGACGGCGGACCGGCGTCGCCGTCAGGGAGCGGGCCGTCTCCGCCGAGGCGACGGCACCCGTTTCCGGGGCGATCAGCAGCGGATTTACATCGCTGGAGTCGGAAACGCCATCGGCCGGATAGTAGGCGACTCCGAGGCGGCGCGAGCTCTGGCCGCTCGCCAAATCGTGGAGACTCGCATGCTGGCCGGAACCGATGGCGAGATTCGTCCGAGATAAGCCAGCAACCACGCGAGCACTATTCCCGAGCCAAGGCGAGAGGGCGGCAATCACCTCCGCAGGCGTCTGATAACGCTCGATGGCCTTCTTGGCCATCATCTTGGCCACGATATTCGAGAGTATCTCCGGCACCGTTGAGTCGAAGGCCGTGAGCCGCGGTGCCGACTTCAGCTGGTGGTTCAACAGCTTCTGAGTCGTGTTCCCTTCGAACGGCGTCCTTCCCGCCACGAGCGTGAATAGCGTTGCGCCCAGGCTGTAAATATCGGCTCGAATGTCGATGTTGGGAGCGTTCAGTGCCTGCTCGGGCGAGATGTAGTCCGCGGTTCCCACGACGGCCCCGGAGTCGAGAGCCTCGGTCAGTTTGTGGTTGGGATCCTCGAACGAGCGGGCGAGGCCCATGTCGAGAATTTTCACGCTGCCGAAGCGGTCGCGGATGAGGTTGCCCGGCTTGATGTCGCGGTGTACGAACCCGCGCTCGTGGGCGTGTTGAAGCCCGGCCGCCGCCTGTGCCACGGCATCGGCAGCGGTCGCGACCGGCATGTGGCCCTCGCGATCGAGGATCTGCTGAAGCGTCTCGCCGTCCACGTATTCCATCGCCAGGTAGGGCGTGCCGTTGTGCCGGGCCACGTCGAAGATGCGGACGATATTCGGGTGATCGAGGGCGGCGGCGGACCGCGCCTCGCGCAAGAACCGCTCGTTCGCCAACCGCTGATCCTCGTCGGCTGGCGAAACCATCACCTTAATCGCGACCTTGCGGTGCAAATCCTGGTGCTCGGCCAAGTAGACCGCCCCCATTCCGCCGCGACCTAACAAATCGAGTACCACGTGAGGACCGAGAACGAAACCCTTGTGCCGTCCCTGGAGGAGTTGCTCGGCCTGGAAACGAGTGATGATGCCTTTTTGGATGAGCACCGAGGCCGCTTTACGCGGTTCCGGCGGCAAACTCGACGCATCCGGAACCGCGAAGGCCAATCGATCGGCAGACGCAATTCCGCTCTTCTGAATGAGTTCCAGCAATTCCGCGGGCGATCGTGGGGCGATGGGCATGGCCACTCACTTTCTCAACGAGGCGCGGAGATGGTTCCGAGAGAATGCGTCAAATCTTAACCTAGGTCAACAATCGCGATCGTGACGACTGCGCGGAGAGGATGTGTTGCAACTTTCGTATTCCGCGCCCCGCACTTTGGACAGATCCATTTCCCGAAGCTTGCGGAACTTTGAAGTCCAATCACTCGGGGCCACTCGATCCCCAGCGTTCGAGCAACGCGTTCGGAACGCCGAGTTGATCGCAAATTCGAGCCACGACGAAGTCGATGAGTTCCCCAATCTGGGTCGGTCGCTTATAAAAGCCGGGCATGGCAGGAAGTACGATGGCACCCGCTTCCGCCACGGCCAACATGTTTCGCAGCTGAATCACGCCCAGCGGCGTCTCCCGCGGCACCAGCACGAGCTTCCGTCGCTCCTTAAGATGAACATCGGCCGCCCGATGAATCAGATTCGTCGAAATCCCGTGTGCGATCGACGCCAGCGTTCCCATACTGCACGGACAAACGGCCATGCCGCCTGTGAGGAAGGAACCGCTGGCGATGCCGGCCCGAAAGTCGCGGTAGTCGTGGTATTGCAACAATTGCAGATCGAGACCCGTCGCGGCCTCGCCGAACAGGGAGGCAGCATCGAAACGCACCAGCGAAACGGTGCGTTCGAGTTCTTGTTCGAACACGATGGTCGCCGCGGGGCTCATGGTGAAGTGGACCCGACGCCCGGCCCGCAAAAGCACCTCGACGAGTCGGACGCCATAGGCCGCCCCGCTCGCGCCGGTCATGGCAACAACAAGGTCATCGCTGGGCATGGCTCTCTCGATGTTGCTTGCGGAGTCGACGCTTTCATTCCACAATGAACCGTGGAGGTTCCAGCATGTTGCGTCTCGTTCCGCTGCTCTTGCTCGCCGCAGTCGCAGGTGCTCAGCCCGCCGCGCCGGTCAACGGCTGGGTCTTCGACGAGATCGCGCTCACCAACGGGGCCAAGTTTCAGGGCTTGCTCGTGGACGACGGCCCGACTGAAGTCCGGTTTCAAACCGTGAAGCGCCGCCCGGGGCAACCGACCTTCACATTAAGTTGGAGAGTCCCGCGTGCCGAGGTCGCCTCGATCAAAAAACTCACGGACGCAGAACGGACGCAGTTGAAGGAGCGAATCGCAGAGCTCGACCAGGACGGCTCGGGCGAACGCAAGCGGATTCAATCGCTGACACTCGTTTCGTGTATGTGGCTGGGCGAACCGGCCAAGGGAAAGTCCTATCGCTCGGAATGCTTCACGCTCGTTTCGGATGCCCCGGAGGAAGTCATTCGCCGAGCCGCTGTGAAACTCGAACAAATCTACGCGGCCTACGCCCGCCTTTTGCCTCCGAATTCTGAGGGACGGCCCACGACGATTCAATTGGCCCCGGATCGCGATTCGTTCAAACTGCTGCTCGCCCCCCTCGGGCACACCGATCTGCTGAACCCCGCCGTTTACGATCCGCGCAACAACCTGATTGTATGCGGCAGCGATTTACGCCGCCTCGGGAAGGAACTGGAAGACGCGAAGTTCCACCACGCTCAACAAATCGCCGACCTGGATCGCTACGAAGGAGCCGTCCGCAAGCTTTACAAGGATGCGGAACTGAAGCGCTACCTCGACCCGATCAAACGGGATCGGGGCCTGATTTACGCGGCAGACCGCAAGAACGGCGAGAAGTTCGACCTCGCCGCGGCACGGCTCTTCGCCGTACTCTATCACGAAGCCTTCCACGCTTATGCCGCGACGTTCGTTTATCAGCCGCTCACAGTGGAGCAGGTGAAAGAGGGTAAGGGGACCGGGGAGTTGCCTCGCTGGCTCAACGAAGGGCTCGCGCAAGTCTTTGAAACCGCCGTGGTCGAGGCGGGCGAATTGCGAGCCGATCACGTCGATCCTGCACGGCTCGAAAAGGTGAAGGACGCCATCCGCGGCAAGAACAACCTGCGGCTCGTGCCGCTCTCCGACATCCTCACGGCGAACAAAGAATCGTTCCTGACGAAGCACGCCGATCAGACAGCGGCGGCGGATCGGGCCTACCTCACTTGCTGGTCCGCAGCCTACTATCTCACGTTCGAGCGCCGACTCATCGGGACCGCGAAGTTCCGGACCTATCTCGCGTCGATCAATTCGGGAGGAGATCCGCGTCTCGCCTTCGAGGCACTCGTCGACCGACCACTCGCTGTCTTCGAGCGAGACTGGCACGCATACTTATTGAAGCTTCAACCGGATGGCACGCTCGCAAAGTAAGTGTCGCGTGAGCTTTCCGCGAAGAGCGGGTGTGAGTAGCGCGTTTTTCGAGTCAGTTCAATCCCAATTCGCCGATTTTTCCCATTTTCTCACTTAAATCGCAATTTAATCGGGCGAGTGTCGTCTATAGTGGTGAGAGGTTCAGTGGGATTGCAAGGGTTGAATCGACGAGCTGTTCCGGTGGACCGCAGGACTCGGTCCGATTCGTAGGCCAGGGCAGGCCGGCATCACCCCTGTTGGGAGGCCGTCATGCTCGGATACGCCCTCGAACATCTGATTGCCGAGGAAGACTCGCTCGACCCCATCGGGGACGAGCTCGAACAACACAACGAGTATCTGAACCGCTACCGCCGGGTTCAACTCGGACATTCCATCTCAATCGTCTTCGAGAACACGAAGACTCTCTGGTTGAGGCTACGCGAACTCGCACGCCTCGCTCGCGCCACGAAACTCGACCGCATCCACCGCGAAATGAGCTGGTACGATTCGCTGCTGCCGGGGCCCGGCCGGCTGTTCGCCTCCGTCTCCGTTCGCGCGGCCAACCGCATCCTCGTTCAACTCCTGGATCGCGGCGACATCGAGCTTCGTATCGGATCCCACACCATCGCAGGCCGCCTCCGTGCAGACTCGGGCGGTGACCGCGTGCTCGGGCTCGTCCGCTGGGTCGAATTCGCGATCGGCCGAGCTGATCGCGCCGCACTCCGCGATCGCGATCGGCCGCTGACTCTGTTCATCGGCGTCGGGGACGAGTCGTTTGAAAGTGAGCCGCTTTCCGCAGCCATGCGTTCGAGCCTCCTCGCGGATCTCGATGCTCAGAAGAGTTGACGCCTATTCCCGAGGTTCCACCTTCCAGAACAGCGGTGTTGTTCGGCCCACTGCCCGCACCGCTTCCAATGCTTCCTGGGCCTCCTCCGGCAACAACGGCATCACGGCACGAACCGTGGACAGCGCCTGCTCCAAGACCGGACGCGGCTTCGAAAACTTAATTTCCTTCGCCTGTAAGCCCGTCATCGTAATCACGGCACCGCCCGGCCCCATGTTCTCCGACAACGACTTCTTGAACCCCGGCATCTGACTCGACACCACGAACGCAACCAGTTCCAGCGTCCCGGCCGTCTTGTCGTCCGGGTTCGCATCCTTCTTATCTTTGGCCATCTTGCGGAGGGTCGCCGCGATCTCCTTTTCGTCGGACGAAGCGAGCCCATCGCGGAACATCTCGGCGGTAGCCCGGTTCAGACTAATCTGGTAGCCCCCTTTCACAGCGACGACCGACACCGACGGGGCCGGCACGTGTGGAGCCGGCGCGATCGCCAACGGTTGTTCCGCTCGGGCCGCGCCAATCGGCACAACTCCGAACATCCCAAGCACCAGCAGAATCGGCTTCGGGTTCACGTCTGCCTCCTGTTGCGAATAATCCGTTCACTCCTCGCGATCAGCTGTAAACCAAGGGTTACATCCGGCGTCGCGATTCGCACTTTCTCGAATTGTATGCTAGATTCCGCCTTTTGTACCGTTTACTCCGGCTAGGGGCTCTGTTACAACAGTTCTTGAAGTGAGAATTGCAGCAGATGATCCGAATCGGCTGCGAATGCCACTTGAGACCCTCCAACCGTGTGAACCCCCCTTACTTCCCACCGCGAGTTGCATCATGCCCCGTCTTCGTTTCGCCTGCATGGCTGCAGCTTGCGCTGCAGTCATGGTGGCCGGGAGCCCGCGAGCCTCGGCCGAGTCCGTAAGCCTTCAGTTCGATAAGTCCGTGAATCCGGCCGTGAGCCTGAGCGGCAGTTCGACCGGCCCGTACACCTCGACCGGCCCGTTCTACTGGCACGACAGCGGCCTGCCCGCCAACACGAACTTCCCGCCGCCCACCGCCACCTTCTGCATCGACGTGAACGGCGCGCTTCCCTCGGTGGGTAGCTCGGCCGTGTTCGGCGTCTCCAGCGTCGATGGCTTCCTCGGTGCCGCCAAAGCCAGCGCCATCACCGAACTCTACGGCAAATTCTACGACACCGCGTGGGACAGCTCGTCGTTCACCGGTTCGACCGCCTCCATCGCCTTCCAACTCGCGATGTGGGAACTCGCCATCGACGGCAAGCCTGCCTCCGGCAACACCACCGACCTCCAGAACGGTACCTTCACCGCCAGCCCGCTGATCGGTTCGACCGTGACAACGGCCCAGGCCTGGTTGAACGGGCTCAACGGCAACACCTCGCTGTTCAGCTCCCGGTTCGCGAACAGGGAACTCGTGGCGCTGTACACGCCGGTGCCACCGAAGAACCAGTTGTGGCAGAACCAGATCACCCTGCGGCCGAAAGCCGTGCCCGCGCCTCCGGGCCTCGTCCTCGCCGGCATCGGTTTCATCGGCCTCCTCGGTCGCGCCCGCTTCATGCGGAAGAAACTGGCCGTAGCCTGAGATCCTTCAATCCGTTCGATCGCGCGAGCCGTGGGGAAACCCTCGGCTCGTTTCCGTTTCATGCCGGTAGTCTATAACGACACCACACCGGCGCTGTCGATGCCGGGCTTCATTCGGAGAGATTCCATGACCCTCCGTTTCCCGGCTCTCGCGGCCGCCGCCGCACTGATGGGACTGACCATGATCCCCACCGAATCCTACGGCGACGAAGGCATGTGGTTGTTCAACAACCCGCCCCGCGCCCAACTCAAGCAACGCTACAACTTCGAACCCACCGACGCTTGGCTGAACCACCTCCAGAAGTCTTCCGTACGGTTCAACTCCGGCGGATCGGGCAGCTTCGTCTCGCCCGATGGCCTGGTCATGACGAACCACCACGTCGCCGCTCACGATCTCGATAAAGTCTCCACGCCCGAGAAGAACTACCTCCGCGACGGCTTCCACGCCAAGACCCACGCAGACGAGATCAAGTGCAAGGGGCTCGAACTCAACGTGCTGCAGAGCATCAAGATCGTGACCGATGAAGTGAAGGCGGTCGTGAAGCCCGAGATGGCCGCAAGCGAAGCCTTTAAGGCCCGACAATCCAAGATCGCCGAGATCGAGAAGGGCGCAACCGACGAGAAGAACAACACTCGGGCCGATGTCGTCACGCTCTACGCCGGCGGGCAGTACCACCTCTACATTTTCAAACGATACACCGACATCCGCATCGTCTTCGCTCCCGAGAAGCAGATCGCCTTCTTCGGCGGCGACCCGGACAATTTCGAGTACCCGCGCTACGACCTCGACATGGCGTTCTTCCGCGTTTACGAGAACGACAAGCCGATCGCGTGCGAGCACTATTTGAAGTGGAGTGAGGCCGGTTCGAAGGACGGCGAACTCGCGTTCGTCTCGGGGCATCCCGGCCGCACCAACCGCATGAACACGACGGCGGAATTGAAGTACCTCCGCGACACCGGCTACCCCTACGTGCTCCAGCGGCTCAACCGCTGGGAAGTTATGCTGCAGGCGTGGGGCGGCCGCAGCGAGAAGAACATGCAGCGGTGCGAGGAGGATTTGTTCAGCATTCAGAATAGCCGCAAGGCGCGGCTCGGCGGCATCGGCGGGCTGCTCGATCCGAAGCTGTTCGGCAAGAAGGAAGCCGACGAGAAGCGGCTCAAGGAATACATCGCCGCGAAGAGTCTGTCGGCAAGCCCCATTGCGACTCCCTGGCTCGCCGATGCCCAATCGGCGTTCGACACCATCGCGAAGGCCGAAAAGACTCGCGCCGAGATCATTCGCGACTACACGGTTCTCGAGGGTGCCGCCGGCTTCAACAGTGCGTCGTTCAGCATCGCCCGCAATCTCTTGCGGGCCTCGGAAGAACTACCCAAGCCCTCGGGAGAACGCCTCCGCGAATTCGCCGACGCCCGCCTCACGTCGTTCAAGCACTCGCTTTTTTCGGACGAGCCGATCTACGAAGACCTGGAGATCGTCAAGCTTGCGGATGGCCTAGCGTTCCTGGCTACGACCCTCGGGCCAGACCACGAGTTGTCGCTGAAGGTGATGGCGGGGAAGTCGCCGCGCGAACGGGCCTACGAACTGATCAGCGGCACCAAGGTCCGCGACCCCGAGTTGCGCAAGAAGTTGTTCGAGGGCGGCAAAGCGGCGGTCGATGCCGCGAAGGATCCGATGATCGAACTGGCACGTCTGGTCGATCCCGCGTCGCGGGCGCTCCGCAAGCGCTCCGAGAACGAGGTCGAGGAGCCGAAGCGCGGTGCCTATGCGGCACTGGCCCAGGCCCGCTACGCAATGGACGGCGAGAAAGTTTACCCCGATGCCACATTTAGCCTCCGCCTCGCCTTCGGCACCATCAAAGGCTACAAGGAGGACGGCAAGGACGTGCCCGCGTTCACGCAAATGGGCGGCCTCTACGAGAGGAGCAAGGAGCAAGGGAACAAGGGGCCGTTCGAGTTGCCGAAACGCTGGGTCGAACGCAAGGACAAGATCGATCTGAAGACGCCGTTCAACTTCGTGTGCACCGCGGACATTATCGGCGGCAACAGCGGCTCGCCCGTGGTCAACGCCAAGGGCGAAGTGATCGGCCTCATCTTCGACGGCAACATCCAATCCCTGGTGTTGGACTTCATCTTCGATGAAGACATCGCCCGGGCGGTGTCGGTCGATAGCCGCGCGATCATCGAATCGCTGCGGAAGGTCTACGACGCCGGCGACCTGGCGGATGAGATTACGGGGAAGAAGTGAGTAGCACCGGCTTCGAGCCGCGGAATGCATCTCCGCGGCTCAAAGTTCGACGTGAATCGAGGAGATTCGACATGAACGCGACCGCCACCCTTCCGCCGACGAGCCCTGCGGTACCACTGTTGACGGCCGAGGAATTCCTCAAACTTCACGGTGACGAATCCGCGGTGGAATTGGTCAAGGGTCGAATCGTGAGGTATCCGATGCCTGGCGGAAAACACGGTCAGATCTGCGGCAACGCCTATTTCCTCCTTCGTGAGTTCGTCCAGCGCGGCGATCTGGGGCGGCTCATGACCAACGATACTTTCATCCGCGTCGGAGCCGATCCCGATACCTTTCGAGGTGCCGATGTTTGCTTCCTCAGCTACACGCGACTGCCCAAGAATTGTGAAATACCAGATGGGCCGATTCCCGTTCCCGATCTCGTCGTCGAGGTCCGCTCGCCGACCGATCGGCTCAACCAATTGACGAGTAAGGCAACCGAGTATCTCGAAGCGGGCGTTTCCGTGGTTGTCGTCTTAATGCCCGATTCTCAGACAGCCGCAGTCTATCGCAGCGAAGAACTGCCAGTTCGTCTCGGCAGCGACGAACAACTCACCCTCCCGGACGTGCTTCCCGGATTCGCGGTCGCAGTGCGTGCGTTTTTCCAATGAGCGATGCCTGCCCGAGAACCCCGTCATGGATCGTCGCACGTTCCTCGCATCGGTAGCCGCGATCGCACCGCTTGCCGTAGTCGAAGGCCGCAAGCCCACGCGGTTCCAAATCGCCTGCATGACGCTGCCGTATTCGCGGTTCCCACTTGCCCGTGCGCTTCAAGGCATTCGAGATGCCGGTTACAAGTACGTGGCCTGGGGCACCACGCACAAAGAGGACGGTAAGGACGTGCCCGTGCTGGCGAAAGACGCCTCGCCTCAGGCCGCCAAGGAACTTGCGAAACGCTGCCGCGAACTGGGGCTCGAACCCGTCATGATGTTCAGCGGCACCTACCCGGAAGCGGCGGACGGCTTTGAAGTTCACAAGCAGCGCATCCTCCAAGCCGGGGCTGCCGGAGTGTCGCAAGTCCTCACCTTCGGCCACACCAAGGGCGGCAACAAACAACTCTGGATCGAACGGCTCAAAAAACTCGCGCCCATCGCCAAGGACAACAACGTGTTGCTCGTCGTGAAGCAACACGGCGGCGAAACCGGCACGGGCGAAGCCTGCGCCGCGATCACCCGCGAAGTGAACCACGCAAACATCAAGGTGAACTACGACGCGGGCAACGTGCTCGATTACCTCGACAAGGATCCGATCCCCGACATTAAGACGTGTGCCAACGAAGTGCGAAGCTTCTGCATTAAGGACCATCGCAACTGGCCGAAGGACGAGGACTGCGGCCCCGGCTTCGGCGAGATCGACCACTATAAATTGCTGCATCCGGTGGCGTTCTTGGGACTCGACATGCCGCTGGCGTGCGAAAACATCTTTGCGCCGCTCGTACCGCGGCCCGAGAAAGTGGAAGCAATCGATATCTTGGCGAAGCGAGCCCGCGAGTTTCTAGAGGTGGTCATTGCGGGGCTGCAGGCGGCGAGGTGACGATGTCGCGGAGGAATTCCGGGAAGCCGTGCCATGCGACGCCGTAGGTCGCCTCCAGCGGCGTCTTCACGTAGTATTCGTCGCTGAGGTAGAGCGGCATTTCCGGTAGCAACTCGCCGACCGATAGTGCCGCGACATCGGCCTTGAACGTGTTTCCCCCGAGTGCCACATACGATGCGACCGTTAAAGGTTTGGTCGGCTTCGGGGACGACTTGCCGGTAAGTTCCTTCCAAACCGTTGCATGAATTCCGTTCGGATCCCGCGCCGTCGGTGGAAAGGGATCGATGAGCATCACGTGGGCACCCTGCCGGAGCAACTGGAGCGTCTTGGCGATCAGATCCGCGAACTCCGGCTTGTGCTTCTTGTTACTCGGCGACACGATCTCGATGACGGCGACGATCTGCCGGCTGCGGGCGTGATGAATCGCAACGCGACGACGACCCGGCGGCCTCAACTTCTTACCGGATGCCGTGGCCACGAATCGCGTCGCACGCACCGCGACCGCGACACCCCCTTCCTCGTCGTCGAACATTCTCGGAAAGGGGGGCGGTGGGTCGTCCGGGATCGAGAGCGTCACCACATCCGGAACGAAAGGTGGCGTCGTGTGCTCGCCCAGTGCGAAATAGCCCTTCGGCAACAGCCCATTGTTCAAGGCCGTACGAATGGCAAAGATCCATGCCCCATGGAAATCGTGGTAGTCGTTTGGGTCGACTCGGGTCCAATCGTGCATCGGCATCGGCGTGTCCTCCCCCGATGATTTTACCCGATTGCGGGAGAGAATCCACTTCACTTCGCGCACCGTCGCCTTCGGCGAGTTGCGCGTCATGGGAATTGAGAATCGCGAACATGTTTAACCCTCGTGAGGACGATAAGACGTTGCCTCTGCTCCAATCTTACCGCTTGCCGGTGAAACAGAATAGTGTTAATTGTGATAGTAAACAACGAGGCGCTGTATGGCCGGCTCACTTCCTTCGCTCTCGACCGATCAGGTGGCGGCGTTCGTGGAACTGGCGAAGGCCGGTAGCCTGCGCGTCGCCGCCGAAGCCTTGCACCTCACCGAACAGGGTGTGCGAAACCGGCTCGTGTCCCTCGAATCGCGGCTGAAAACGGAACTGTATCATAAGCAGCGCGGGCCGCGAATCCGTTCGCCGCTCACCCGACAGGGCGAACTTTTTCTGCCGCACGCGCTCTCGTTTCTCGAGCGAGCGCGGCGGCTCGGGGATCTCTTCGCGGGAGCCGAGAGCCCCAACGAAATTCGCGTGGCCGCCACCCAATACCTCACGCTGTACGTACTCCTCGACGCCATTCGCGCCTTCCACAAGGCTTATCCCGCGATCCGCGTTCGCCTGAGCACGAAGACCGAACGCGACATCGAAGACGCCCTGCTCCGCGACCCCGACCTCTCCTTCGGCGTCGCGGCTCCCTACGAATCGGGGGCCGACCTCGATTATCGGCACCTCTTCTCGCAGGAATGGGGGCTCATCGCACCTCCCGGCCATCCACTGCTCCGCAAGCGCGGGCTCACCCTGCAACATCTCGTCGGAGTTCCACTGATCCTGTTCGAGCAGGGTTCGACGGGCCGTCAACACGTGCTCGATGCCTTCCGCGGGCTCGGCCTCACGCCCCGCGTGGACATGGAAGCGACGACCACGGGAATCGTGGTGAAGATGGTGGAAGCCGGTCTCGGTGTTTCGCTCGTCCCGCTGATGCCCAATGGCGCGGTGACTCGCGGGGTGAAGGTGGGTGCCCGCAGTCTCGCCGGCCAGATTCGACCCATCCACTCGGGCATTCTGATGCGCCGCGGCGACAAGCCCGCACCGGCTGCCGAGGCATTCATCCGCTATTTGCAGCCCGCTCGATGATACCCAGCTTAAATCCCT
>JAYTUG010000331.1:0-6225 GCA_043744695.1 Gemmataceae bacterium | reverse complement strand
AGGGTCTGCACGAAACCTTGACTCACATCGTGGACCGAATTAACGAGATCGGCCACTCGATCCAACGCACGTTCTTCGCGGCGGAAGTGAAGCCGCCGACCACGGGACAATGGCAAAGCCAATCCTGACATAGCCCGCCGTTAACGGCGGGTCCGAGCAAGCCCGCCGTTAACGGCGGGCTAAATGAAAGTCCACCATGGGTATCCGCGTCGCTTTGTCTCATACCACGCGCTACAAGTACGATCGGCCCATCGCGCTGATGCCGCACGTGGTGCGGCTGCGGCCCGCGCCGCACGCCCGCACGCCGATCCTCAGCTACTCGCTGAAGGTCGAGCCGAGCCCGCACTTCCTGAACTGGCAGCAAGACCCGTACAGCAACCACGTCGCCCGGCTCGTCTTCCCCAAGCCCGCGAGCGAACTCGCCGTCACCGTCGATCTCATCGCCGACCTCACGACCATCAACCCGTTCGATTTCTTCGTCGAAGACTCGGCCACGAATTACCCGTTCCAGTACGACGAGGCCCTGGCGCGGGAACTCGTCCCCTACCTGGAAACGCTTCCGCTCGGCCCGAAACTGCGCGAACTGATCGCGAGCCAGCGGCAGACCAAGATGCCGATGAACGACTTCCTGGTCGGGTTGAACCGGAGCGTTCAGCAGCACGTCGGCTACGTGATCCGCATGGAGCCGGGCGTTCAAGCTCCTGAAGAAACGCTCGAATTGGCTCGCGGTTCGTGCCGCGATTCGGCCTGGCTGCTCGTGCAACTCTGCCGTCACCTCGGCCTCGCGGCCCGGTTCGTGTCCGGTTACCTCATTCAACTCGTCGCCGACGAGAAGCCCATCGAAGGCCCGGAAGGCCCGACCGCGGACTTCACCGACCTACACGCCTGGACGGAGGTTTACCTTCCCGGCGCGGGGTGGGTCGGCCTCGACCCGACCTCCGGACTCATGACGGCGGAAGGGCACATCCCGCTCGCATGCACGGCCGACCCGCAGACCGCGGCCCCGATTGCCGGCGCATTCACGTTCACCAAACTCCATGAAGACGACTCGGTGAAGGAAGAGTTCGAGCACCACATGTCCGTGACGCGGATTCGCGAGGCACCGCGGGTCACGAAGCCTTACACGCCGGAACAGTGGCAGGCCATCGACTCGCTCGGCCGGCGGATCGACGCCGACTTGCGCGAATGGGACGTGCGGCTCACCATGGGGGGCGAGCCGACCTTCGTGAGCATCGACGACCGCGACGCCCCCGAGTGGAACATCGCGCCCCTCGGCGGCAAGAAGCGCGAGCAAGCGATGACGCTCGTGAAGAAGCTGCGCGACCGCTTCGCGCCGGGCAGCCTGCTGCACTTCGGGCAGGGGAAGTGGTACCCCGGCGAATCGCTGCCGCGCTGGGCCTTCAACTGCTATTGGCGGCGCGACGGCGAACCGATCTGGAACGAACCCAAACTCTTCGCCAGCGAACGCGAGAAGTACGCCTTCACACCGGAGGATGCGGGGCGGTTCCTTCGCACGCTCGCCGCGGTGCTCGGCGTCGATCCGAAGCACGCCATTCCGGGCTACGAAGATGCCTGGTACTACCTCTGGAAGGAACGCCAGCTTCCCGCGAACGTCGATCCGCTGAAGTGCAACCTCGACGATCCCGAAGAGCGGACGCGGCTGGCGAAGATATTCGAGTCGAAGCTCGGCACCGTCGTCGGGCACATGCTGCCGGTGCGGAAGGCGGACGCATCGTGGGAATCCAGCCCGTGGCTCATTCGGAAGGGACATCTGTTCCTGATCCCCGGCGACTCGCCGATGGGCTTCCGCTTACCGCTGAGTTCGCTGACGTGGGAAGAACCCTCGGCACGGCAGTTCATGGAGGAGCGCGATTCGTTCGCGCCGCGCGGTCCGCTGCCGAAGATGCAAACGGCGAGTGGCTGGCGTGAGCCGGCTGTTCCCGCGATGAACAGCCGGCTCACGCCGGCCGCTCGCCCGGATAGTCTCGTTCGCACGGCGCTCTGCGTCGAACCGCGGAACGGCACGATGCACGTCTTCCTGCCGCCGGCGCGCAAGCTCGAAGACTACCTCGAACTGGTCGCGGCCGTCGAAGCCACCGCGGCTCAACTCAAGATGCCGGTGCTCATCGAAGGCTACACGCCGCCTTCGGATCCTCGCATCAACAATCTCTCGGTCACGCCCGACCCGGGTGTAATCGAGGTGAACATTCACCCGGCGCACTCGTGGAAGGAATGCGTCGAAAACACGACGGCCGTTTACGAAGAAGCCCGACTCACGCGACTCGGGGCCGAGAAATTCATGGTCGATGGCCGGCACACCGGCACCGGCGGGGGCAATCACGTCGTCCTCGGCGGGCCCACGGCTGCCGATAGCCCGTTCCTCCGCCGGCCCGATCTGCTCAAGAGCTTCGTCAGTTTCTGGAACAACCACCCGTCGCTCTCGTACCTGTTCAGCGGGCTGTTCGTCGGACCCACGAGCCAGCATCCGCGCGTGGACGAAGGCCGGCACGACGCCTTGAGGGAATTGGAAATCGCCTTCGCTCAACTGGACGCGAAGCCGCAAGCGGCGACGCCGTTCTGGCTCGTCGATCGGCTATTCCGCAACCTGCTCACCGATTCGACCGGCAATACGCACCGCGCCGAGTTCTGCATCGACAAGCTCTTCAACCCCGATAGCGCCAGCGGCCGGAACGGGCTCGTGGAGTTGCGGGCGTTCGAGATGCCGCCCAACTCGCAGATGAGTTGCGCCCAGCAACTGCTGCTGCGTTCGCTGGTGTCGTGGTTCTGGCGGAAGCCCTACGATCGGGAACTGGTTCGCTGGGGCACGGCGCTGCACGATCAGTTCATGCTGCCTCACCACGTGGAGCAGGACTTCGGCGACGCCCTGGACGAACTTCGCACGCACGGCGGGTACGCCATCGACCCCGCGTGGTTCACCCCGCACATCGAGTTCCGCTTTCCCGTGCTCGGCACCGTGACGCATCGCGGCGTGAACCTCGAACTGCGAACCGCCATTGAACCGTGGCACGTGCTCGGCGAGGAATCGAGCGGAGGTGCCACGAGTCGCAACGTCGATTCGTCCGTGGAACGGGTGCAAGTGAAGGTTCGCGGGCTCACCGATCCGCGGCACGTGATCGCCTGCAATGGCCGTCGGGTTCCGCTGCGGCCGACGGGCACTAACGGCGAGTTCGTGGCGGGGGTTCGCTTCCGAGCCTGGCAGCCGCCGAGTTGCCTGCACCCGACGATTGCCGTTCACGCACCGCTCGTCTTCGACGTGTTGGACACCTGGAACAACCGCAGCATTGGCGGCTGCACCTACCACGTCGCCCATCCGGGCGGTCGCGCCGACGATGTGTTCCCGGTGAACGCGTTGGAAGCGGAGAGCCGGCGGGTCGCGCGCTTCTTCGCGTTCGGCCACTCGCCCGGACCGATCGACGTGCCGCCGGAAGAATTCAGCCGCGAGTTCCCGCACACCTTGGACCTGAGGCAACCCGAGCCACCGTGGGTGCCGACCCCGATCGAGCAAGAAGTGGACGTGCGCGAGAACGAACTGATCCGTACCGGCGTGGAAGATTAGAGCCAGTACGAAACCACAACGACACCCGCTGCCTACTTCACGACTTTGAGTTCGTCCTTGCTCAGCAGCGTGAAGTAGAAGCCGTGCGGGTTGTCGCCGTTCGCCACCTTGAGCATGATGGCGTTGGGGCCCTTCTTCAACTTGATCGCGATCTTGTGCTTCCCCGGAGTCGCGGCCGCCGTTTCCTCCGTCTTGAAGACCTCCTTGGCGTTCACGAAGATCTTCGCGCCGTCGTCTGGGCCGAGCAGAATCTCCGCGTCTTGCTCCGATGGCGAATCCAGAATCGTCATCATGTACGACGCCGAGTTCTTTCCGCTGTCGCCGTGGAACGCGGCGAGGTCGAAGTAACCCTTCGCATCCGCGCGGATCGCCTTCCACTTCACATCTTTGAGGCTCGCCTCTGGGCCGTGGTCCTTGTTCAAGGCGTCGAGCATGTCCTTGCCGGGGAACGGCCCCGTGATCCAGAAGTCGGGCGGCGTGATCGCCGCGGTTTGAAGCGTCGTTAGGTACGCCACGAGGTCGATGAGTTCGTCCTCGTTCAAGGCCGCGACGACGTCTTCGGACATCAGCGAAATCATCAGCTTCTTCTGCGAAGAGACATCGGCTTTCGGGACGATCGTGTCCTTGCCGTTGGCGTCGCGGAGCGTGATCGCCTGCGGCGTGTCGGCCACCACGAGCCCGCTCACCGTCACGTCCGCGGTTGTCGTCACCGACACCTGCACGTACTGGTCGGCGATCGCCTTCGACGGCACGAGAATCGATTCGAGGATGTTCTCCTTGCCGCCCTTCTTGCCGATCATGGAGAGGTCGGGGCCGACCTGTCCGCCGATGCCGCGAACGGTGTGGCACTTGGCGCATTGAGCCGCGCCGGCGAAGCTGGCGTCCCAGACTTGTTTGCCGCGGGCCGCGTCGCCGTTGCGCTGGGCGAGCACTGCGAGAGCGGGAAGAGCTTTCGGATTCAGTTTGCCCGGGGCGGGGAACGCGAGCTTGGCTTTCGCTTGAATATCCTTGAAAGGCGAATTGCGCAGTAATCGTCCGGCCTCAGCGTCCGCGTCCTTCGGCAGCTTTCCCTTCGCATGCAGGTCGATGAGCCAGTCGCTGGAGCGAACGTTGCCGGTCATCGCCGCAACGCAGGCCAGGCGAAACTCCGTTGAAGCGGTTTCGGAAATCACGCCGCCCCAGATCGCATCGCGGGCATTGCCCTGGTAATGCGGGAAGGTTTGGCCGCTGGGCAGGAACTCTCCGAGCGCGGCAATCGCCGTAGTCGTAAGCGGCGTCTCGGGCTTCGTGAGTGCCACGAGAGCCTTGGATGCGGGCTCGCCGGGGAGCTTGCCGAGCGTACGCACGGCTTCCTTGCGAGTATCGAGTGCGGCCTTCTCATCCGCCGCGATCGAGGCGACGGCTTCCAGGTGATCGAACGACCGCGTAATGGCCACCAGTTGCAGCCCGGCTACCTGCGACTTCGGATCGGCAAGCAGCGTCGCCACCGTCGTCGTGAGTTCCTTCGAAGCGAGTACGTCCTTCCACTTGGTGGGCAAGTTATTGCGCAGCAGTTCGACGGCGCGCGACTTCAACTCATCCGGAGCCGGCGATTGCAGGACGCCGATCAAAGTGTGAGCTACCCTCGAGTCGTCGTACCAACCGAGGATGTCGATGATGCGGGCCTTTTGCGGGCCGGTGAGCTTGGCGTCCGTGAGCAGCTTGCCGAGCCGCGGCAACACCGACTTCGGCCGCAGTTCCCACACGAGGTCCGCGACCTTATCGTTCCATTCGGGGAAGTGCTTGTCGAAGTCCGCGAGGATTTCGTCGCGCCGCTTGGGGTCGGTCCCACACGCGATGTTCAGGGCCGCACAGTAGAAGATGTCCTTGCCATCGTAGATCTTGGCGAGGGCGTAGAAGTACGGCTTAGCACGTACGGCAGACACATTCCTCAGCGCGAGCAGGTATTCTCGGTGATGGGCAATCGGATCAGTCTGGAAACGTCTTACCTGATCCTCAGTCGGTGGCTCCTCAGCAAACCAGCTTCTATTAGACTTGAGTCGCACCAACAAAGCGTCGAACTGAGGGTAGGAATTCTTTGCAATTGGTCCCGCACCCCACACATCAAGTGAACCCACTACGCGGTCTTTTCGATACCGTAGACTATTGCCATCGTAGAACCAGAGCGCCCGAGCATGGAGTAGTTCATCCTTCGAGTGCAAGCCTTCGGCGATCGCCGCGTGTGCCTCCTGGAGTTCGATGGTGTTTAATGCGGTGGCCGCAACCCACCTTGTTGCCTGACAGGGGCTACTCAGCGCCGCGAGTACGCCTTCCTTAGTGTCCAACTTTACCTCGGGCACCGTGTAGCCCTTGTGGCCCTTCGGGGTGAGACGGTAGATGCGGCCATCCTGCGGGTCGCCCATGGCGTGGCCGCCAACGCCGCGGTCGTACCAGTCGGCCACGAAGATGCTGCCGTCCGGAGCCACGCAGACATCGCTCGGGCGGAACCAGGTGTCGGTGCTGGTGAGGATCACTTCCTTGTCGAGTTCGTACCCGGCACCCTTGGGTTTGCGGAAGAAGGCGCGGACTTCGCGCGGGCCGGCGTCGCAATGCAAGAGCGAGCCTCGGTACTTCTCGGGGAAGAGCGAGCCTTCGTAGAAGGTGATGCC
>JAYTUG010000330.1:0-6236 GCA_043744695.1 Gemmataceae bacterium | reverse complement strand
GACCGGCCGGCAACTCGGTGGAAGGCGAGCCGATCGACTTGTCTTCTCCGGGCGCGTAGTCGGTCGTCCACTGGTGCGAATTCCACGATTTGAGAACGTCGGCCGCGGTGGCGGTCGGGAGCAGCAGGATGTGCGTGAAGAAGCTGCGGTCGCGGTTCATCGTATCTTTTTCGAGGTACCCAGTATGCACGACCATGGCCCCGCTGGGAACCTTGACGCGCGCGAGCCTCCGCGGGGCGTCCGAGCGGCCGGGCTTTTTCGCCCACAGTTCCATGGGCAGCTCGTAGGCCGGATATTCCATCGCGACCTTGAGCAGGCCCGGATCGGGCGACGAAGCGGCCCGGACGCTGAATCCGACGGTGTTGAACACGCTATCGGTTCGGGCGCAGTGCGTGACGTAGAACTGATGAGGTCCCGTGGCTCCGGCGATACCAGCGCTCATCTGCTTCGCCTCCGTTCGTGTCATCGACCCACGCGAATCGGTCCGACGTGGATCGGCGGACCGTGCAGCGTGACCCAACCGAGATCGAGAGCCGGCCAAATGGTGACGGTCACCGTGGGGCCAGCGCCGAGTACGACCAACTTGCCTCCGCCCTCGCGGGCGTGATCGGCGGGCCGGCACTTGCTGATCCGTTCGCGAGCGGCCTTGGCCACGTCGGTGAGCGGGCCGGATGCGGTTGCGACCTCGAACCACGACACTAGGTCTGGCCCGTTCCACGACCACTTGATCTTGGCCATGGGGATCGGCCCAGGGCTCACTTGCGGCGGGGCGGACGACGCCGTCAATTTGATAGCGGGCCAGAGCCGCTTGCGGAGTAGTTCGGTAACCGCATCGCGCGTTTTCGCTTCGAGCTTCGATCCGTGGCGCTTGAGGTTCTCGAGATCGTCCGCCGTGAGCGGCAAACCCGTCGCCTGGCCGGCCCCTTCCAGCTTCTTGCGGAGTACGTCCAACCAGTTTGCGAGCCGGATCAATTCTTCGACTTGGGGGCGAACCGCGACGACCGGTGGATACGCGGCGAACTTGGTCAACGCAGGCGGCGAATACGCGGCCCGAATTCCGGCAACGTCTTGCGTGCGAACCGCGAGGTCGAGCTGTTCCCAGGCCTTGACCCGAACGAGCGCGAGTTTAATCCGGGGGCCCAGACGCTCCATGTCGGGAGAACCCATCATCGTCGCCTTCCCGACCTTCCAGGCAGCCGCGATGCTCTTATCTTGCTCGTGGGCATCCGAGATTTCCTTGACGCTCCGTTCCACTTCCAGAATGGTCTTTTTTCGTTTGACGGCCAGTTCGCAGCGGTCGCGGCGCGTGGGATCGAGCAAGGGAACGTGCTTGGGATGCTTCTTCTGGAACTTCCCCCATTCGGCGGCGATCGCCAGCTCGGGCGACTTCGGGTCGTTCAACAAGTTCTTGAGGCCGGCGAACTGTTCTTCGCCTTCGCGGGCCAGCGCGACGCGGCTGCGGAGGTCGTAAACGTAAGTGGCGGGCAGCGACGTGGCCGCGACGACAATGGCGGCTTCGGCACCGGTGCCGGCCTCGGCCTTACGGATCGTCTCGCTGAGCTTGGCCAGAACCGCCAATCGAGTTTTCGCACCGGCCACGCGCGGCGGATATCCGGCCGCCTCGTGGCAACCGCTAAGCAGGCTTTCGTCCCATAACTCGAGCAGGCGCTGATCGGCCTGTTCGGATGGTGGGGTTGGGGCTGCGGGGACTTTCCGAAGGCCTTCCAGCTTCGCCGCTCGTGCGGTCGATTTCGTTCCGCGATCTTTGTGGATCGCAGTGAGCGAGGAATGAGGCGGGCCGGCGGCGATCACCTTGGCCCAGGCGGCAGCCAAGGTCCCTTCGGTGGGATTGGGAACGGCCATCGCGGCGAGGAAGCTGTCGGCGGCGGCGATCCGCGACCGCCAAGCCTCGGCTTGGGCCCCGAAAACCTGAGCTAGCTGGCAGTCGGCGAGTTCACTTTTCGTGCGATCCCACACCGCGAGCAGGGTGCGCCCGTCGGGGGAACTCTTGGCCGCGGCTTCGAGTTCGGTGAGGAACTTGCCTCGCGCGATGGCGCGCGTCACTTGCTTGACGAACCCTTCGTGTTTGGGCCAATCGGCGTAGATGGCCGGTTGGAACGCGGCCGCCACGCCTCGGGGATCGCCGGTGTTCTTGGCCGTTTCGATTGCCGTTCGAAGGGCCGCGCGGGAAGCGATCTTCTTCTTGGCGGTCTCCACCTTGGTGCGGATCGGGAGGGACAGCGAGAGCGGGAAAGGCTTCCCTCCAGCGGTAATGCGTTCCGCCTCGATCTGGATCGCTTCCCAATCGGATTCGGAAGCGGCACAGAGTTCGACGAGCGACGAGAATGGGTCGGTCTGGAACGGTGGAATGAGGTTGAACGGGCGATCGAGGCAGACGTGAAGATCCTTGGCCCAGGACCGCACCTCGATGTCGGGGCTCTTGAAGAGCTCGGGCCAGAGCTTGGACGAGACCGGGTTCGCGATGTCCGAGGCCGAGAACAACAAGCTCTCGATCTCGGGTTCTTCCACGAATCGCTGGAATAGGCTCGGATCGGCTGCGGACGCCCGCAGTGCGATGAGGATGACCCACGCCGGGAAGTGGTCGAGGTTCATGCCCAACGACTCGGTATCGCGGCAGGGGTGAACGTACCCTTTCAAACCGAACTCGAAGCAGGGCTTCGGTGGGTCGCTGATCAAGCGCGGTACGCACATCCCGTCGTAGTCGACGAGGACGGGGGTGTGGTCGTCCCGAACCATGACGTTGCCGTGCTGGAGGTCGCCGTGGGCGATCTTGAGCGATCGGAGGCCGACCACCAACTTCTGCCAGTGTCCCGCCATGGCCTTGATGGCCGGCAGATCCTTCGCCCGCATGCGCGCCTGATACCAGCTCCCGAGCGTCGTCCCTTTTACCCAGTCCATGGTCTGAATCGGGAACAGTTGCTTCTTAACACGGATCCCCTGGGCCTGGTATCCGTAGCCGACGAGATAGTTGGGCCGCTGCGCTCCGAGGCCGTTCAGGTGGGCGCAGACCTCGACGAGTCGTTCTTCCTTGTCCGGTTGGAGCGGGATCGGGGTAAACACGCGCACGGCGACTGCATCGCCACTCGGATAGTTCAGTTTGAAAACGCTCGCGAATGCTCCGCAACGGGCCCAAGGCACTCCAGTGTGGCGGCGTTCAACCGTGCATTCCTGGAGCGCGGGATCGACGAACGCGGAGCGCGGATTCTGAATGGCATCGCTGAAGTCGTTGGGGCTGGGCCATCCGGACGTGGGTAGCGTCGACCCCCCGCCGGCCGTCTGCGACGACTGGGTGGAAGAAGTGTTCGTCATGCTGGACCCCGTCGGGGCCCGTTTCGCCACGACCATCGCATCCCCACTCCCGCTTACCCGGCTTCCAGAACGCAATATCCGTGCATGTGCATGAGCCAGAGAATGGGCTCCACCACTCCATACGGGGCCGGGTTCCGGCTCGAAGTATCCACCCGGCCAAACTCGTCCACGTTGAGATTCACCGACGACATCGGAAAGTACAACATTTGATTGCCGAAGTATTCCCGCACCAACCGCCCCAGATCGACGCCGGGAAACATGAGCGGAAGCATTTGCTCGACCAGATCGGAGCGGCCCTTCATCATGGCCAGGGTCACGGGGGTCTTGTCGTTCGGTTTGAGGGCACCGTCCAGTTGCTGGATGAACGGCAGGCACTGGCCGCCGATCGGATTCTGGGATTCGAGTAGGTCGAACTTCGTGATGCAAATCGCCACGGGATTGGGAATCAAGGTTCCCGGCGGGAGCCCGCGAGCTTCGGCCATCTGCTGGTAAAAATTCGCGAGCGCCCGAATCTGCTCTTCGAGGGAGACCCCGGCACCGTCTCCGTAAATCTGGGTCGGGTCGAAGATCATCATGAAGCCGTTCATCTGCATCGCCCGCTCTCGCAGTGCAGCCGCCAGCGGCGTCTCCTCGACCAATTCTCCAGAGTAATCGAATAGGTTGACCAGCACGCCGTTTTGCCCCCAGCGATCCGTATCCCGGGTGTGAATCAGGAGCGGTGGAACGGCCTGGGTATCGTGTACGGTACCGCCGGCTTCACCGTGATGGCGGAGGATCAGTTCGATGTACTGGCGGAAGCGATCGTCCATGACCGAGGGCGCGGGCTGGACGGCCGCATGGGTGGGGACCACGCGGTTGTGAATGGCGGCATACGCGGTCGTGAGCATGTGCGTCTTGCCGCCGTACCGAATGCCGACCGTCGGGAAGCAGAGCCGCGGGACGTACTGATGGCTGCGGGCCACGCGATAGCCGCACTCGTTGCCCTCGCGGTCCTTGGACTTACACTCCAGATACGTCGATTCCGCGTAGTCGCCCGCACCGTGTCGGGGTGCCTTTTGAATCGCCAGCTTTCCGACCGCGAGGCATTGCGGGCAGGTTCGCGCCGAGGTCTTGATCTCGGAGACGGTTTTGCGGCGAGCGATCCAGAACGGCACCGCGGCGAGGACTCCGAGGATGCCGACCGCAACGACCCTCACCCCCGCATACGCAATCGACCACCATCCGGCGGCACTGGTCATACGGAGAAGTTCCGCTTCATCCTTTTCCATTGCGGCGACCGCGAGTACGTCTTCCGCGAGCTTCTCCTCCAAAGTGACCCGTTCCGCCTCGGCACGGATGCGACCCATGAGTTCGGCGTCCAGCTGTTCCACGGCCGTACGGGTGGCCGAGGGTTCGATGAACTTGGCCCAATCCTCGACTCGCTTCTTGTAGCGAACATCGCGGTTCTTCGTCCATTCGACGGCCTCGGCCGTGGCTGTGGCCAGTTGATTCTGGACGGCTTTCTTTTCGTCCTCTCGGGCTCTCCGTTCCGGATCGTCGGACGCGGGATCCGACCCGCGACAACCTCCGAGAGCCAGAAGCCCGATGGCGAGAATTGCGGCAACACCGCCCGGAAGGCGAGCTCGCGCGTTCTGCCGGATGCTGCGGCGACGCTCGTGAAGCGCAATAGCACAACTCATGCCGAGTGCCACAAGAGCCCAAAAAACGATCAAACCATCGAGCAAGGTCAGTCGAAACGGTGGAGGCGTTTTGTCGGTCCAAGAGAACCCGTATTCCTCGACGCGGACTGCGACTGCGGATTGAAATTCCACGCGCCGCGTCTCGGCTTGTCTCCAGAACTCCCGGAGCCCAGCGTCCGCCTCCGCACCAACTGCTGCTTTCGGTCCCTTCCCATACGACTGCTGGAAGGCATCCCCCAGTAATTTGCGGAGGGCGGTGGTGGGCTGGAATCCGTCGGAGCCCTCGGGAGGCTTCATCACGCCGAGGGTGCTGTACTCCCACTCCGCGACCTCTTTTTTGGCCTGCTGCTCCCGAAGCTTATAGCGCAAGTCGACGATCTCATTCACGATCGCGGGCTGAGCCATCGCCCGCGAACCCGATGCGCAGAAGACTAGGAATGCGAGTGCCACAACCGGCGCGCGATGATCGCGAGCCGGACACGCAGGTGAGCCGATGAGGTTCCAACGCGACATGGGACGAGGGTTCACGCGGGCAGGTCGGTATGGTGAATACTTACAGTTAACGGGTATTGATTTGCGTTGCAAGGAAATATCTCGCGGGATCGTGGGTTCTTTGAAAAAGCGCCCGGCAACCTCGAAGTCGCATCAATGATTGCGGCTTTTTCTCGCCGGGTCGGTTTCGATCTTTCGTGAAAGAAGCTGGGGCAACGGTAGAGCGGGGCCATCCTGTGCATGGTGAGGGCGGCAGCGAAGAATTTTGAGAGCGTGGCGATTGTGATGCGGGAAGACGATTGCGGCGTGCACCCGTGAAGCCTCATGACCAAGAATGGAATGCTAAGGATCGGTGAATCAACAAGTGTCGTCAAATCCACTGTGAGAGGATACACTCCAGCTCATGGGTATTTCAGGCGAATTTCTCTCAGGAGGCCAAGGATGGCTTTCACGTTCCATTCGCAATACGACCCCGACGCGGCCAAGAACATGCGGGCCTTTTACCAGACGTTGTCGGAACGGGATCGCCGTTGCTATGTGGCCGTCGAAGCGCAGCGTCTGGGTCACGGCGGGATCACCTAGGTGGCCCAAGTTTTCGACTGTTCGGAACGGACCATCGAACGCGGTCTGGCCGATTTGGCCGAGTTGCCGCACGACCCGGCCGCCGGACGCGTGCGGCGGCCCGGAGGCGGCCGAAAAAAAGGATCGACTCGGACCCCCAACTCGAACAGAACC
>JAYTUG010000329.1:0-6236 GCA_043744695.1 Gemmataceae bacterium | reverse complement strand
TCGCCGACGGCGCGTTCCTCGTGCGGTATCGGTTCCTGGCGAACGGGGATCGGCGCGATCTTGTCGCGCGGCGGCAGCACCGAGTGCGGCTCCTCCTTGCGCTTGTACAGCGCTTCGAGTTCCGCGAAGTCGATGCCCGCGAGTTGCGCGACGAGTGACACGCGCTGCTCGGCGCGGAGGGCATCCCACCCGTATACCAGGTGTTCCTGATGGTGTTGCTTCAGCCGGTGCAGCAGGTCGGGAGGAACGTGGGTCATGGCACCTATCGCGAAGCCGCAAGCGGCTAGAAAGTAAACTTCAACCCGTCGTAGGCCAGCGCGACGTTAGGCGGCAGGGTCGGGGAGATCGCGTCGTAGTCGATGCTGTGCGACATGTGCGTGAGGTACGCTTGCCGCGGCTTCACCCGCTCGATCACCTCGAGCGCCTGCTCGATGCAGAAGTGCGAGGGGTGCGGCTTGCCAGGCCGCAGGGCATCGAGCACCAGCACGTCCAGGCCTTCGAGCAGCGGCCAACTGCGATCGGGGATGCCGCTCACGTCGGTGCAGTAGGCGGCGTCGCCGATGCGGAAGCCGAGCACGTCGAAGCGGCCGTGGACGAACGGGATCGGCGTGATGCTTTCGCCGAGGGCTTCGAACGGCGTCTCGTCGATGCGGTGGAATTCGAGCTTGGGCAGCCAGCCCGCGGGAAGCGATTCCGTCTCCGGATCGAATGCATACGAGAAGGCTTTGCGAATCACATCCTCCACTTCGCCGGTGCAGAAGATCGGCAGCGGAGCTTTTAACAGCATCGGGAAGATGCGGAGGTCGTCCAGGCCGAACAGGTGATCGACGTGGTAGTGCGTGTAGAGGACGGCGTGAAGGAGTCGCACGTCTTCGCGCACGAGTTGGAGCCGCAACTCCGGAGTCGTGTCGATGAGGATGTTGCCGCCCGGTGCTTCGATGAGCACCGAGCAGCGGTAGCGTTGGTTCCTGGGGTTGGTCGATTTGCAGACGGGGCACGCACAGCCGACCATCGGCACGCCGACCGATGTGCCGGTGCCGAGAAACGTGAACGTGCGGGTCGCCTCCATGCGGAGATTATATTGTTTAGCCGCGACGCGCTCCGCTCCGCGGACTGCGCGTCGCGGCTATGCTGTGAGCGGCCAAGTTTGACACACGAGCCGGAAGCGTTAGCGACGGTTGTTGCCACGAGCCATTCTATCTATCCGTCGCTTACGCATCCGGCTCGTAAGTGTGTCAATTTCGGCCGCTCACAGCATAAACGGTTATCAGTATTCGCCCATCGGCGGTTCGCCCTCCAGGTGGACCTGTTTGTAGCCGCCCGTGAAGTAGAAGTACGCGATGAGGATCATGAACCCGAAGGCCAGCCCGAGCGGCACGAACGCCGTGTAGAGCAGCGCGGTTTTCGCTCCAAAACTCCGCGCCTTCTTCAACGGCTCCTTGTCGGACTGATAGTTGGGCAAGCCATCCTTGAGCCACCACTGCTTCAAGCTCGTGAGGTTCTGCTCGAGTTTGGCTTCCACGGGCTTGTTATCGGCCTTCAACTTGGCCAAAGTCTCGAGGTCGGCGTCGAGTGTAGTGGTCGGACCCTTCGGCGGGGCTTTGCTCTCGACGCGCGCTTTCTCGACCTTTGCCATGTAGCCTGCGTAATCGTCGTGAACCTTGAGTTTCGAATTGTCCAGCCCCGCAATTAGGGGCACCTGATCCGGCAGCACGCTGCTCACGAGCGGGAAGCCCTTCTTATCCGGTTGGCCCTTGTCGTCCTTGGCCATGTAGCGATCGTAAGTGTTGCGGCCGTCCTGGCTCTGTTCGAGCGATTCCTTGGCGAAGAAGTCCTGCTTCCAACCGATGCCGGGGCCTCCGAGGATGCCGGCCCCGATCATGCCGACGCCGCCGGCGAGACCCAACGCGAGGGCCCCACCACGCGGGAAGCGTTCGGAGATGACCCCGAGCATCGTCGGCCAGTAGAACGTCTTGCCGATGCCGTAGACCGTGACGGCGGCGATCCACGGCCACACGGAGTCGACGGCCGGGCTGCCGAGCATGTACAGGCCGAGAGTGCCGAGGACGGCGCTTGCGAAGAGCAGCCCGATCGGATTGATCCGCTCCACGATGGGCCCCGCGAAGAATCGCAGCGTGAACATCAACACGTTCGTCCAGATGAACGCCATCAGAGCCCAGTCCTGGTTCTCGAGAATCTGCTCGGTGATGTTCGTGATCCAGCTATCGGTGCCCAGTTCGACGTAGCCGATTCCCGCGTGCAGGATGTAGAGGAAAGCGAGGATCCAACTGCCGAGCGAGAAGTTGGTGGCAAATCCGAACGCGAGCCAAACGAGCCCGCCCGCGACCCAACCGATCCAGGCCGGCGCTCCCAGCAACATCGGGATCAACTGCCCGAGCGCCAGGCCGATGAGACCGGCTCCGAGCGTGAACCCGAACATGCCGACTTCCTTCATCATGCTGGGAACCGACACGCCGGCCGATTGCGCCTCGGACTGGGGGAATGGGCGGTTGAACATGAGCAGCCCGTAGGCCAGCACGGGAATCAGGAACACGCCGAGTTTCAGTTCCCAACGGATGCTCTCTCCGGCCTGGTTGAAACCGAGCACGATCACAGCGCCGAGGATCAAGCCGAGCGGCCAGCCCGCGTGCAGGATGTTGAGCCAGTGCGTCTTGCCCTTGGGGAAGAGCGTGGCCGTGAGTGGGTTAATGACGGCTTCGCACGTTCCGTTGCCCAACGCGAACAACCACATGCCTGCATAGAGGCACATGTAAGCGCCTTCCTTGCCGTACGCGTTGTAGATCGGCGTGGCGGCGAAGGTCAGGATTGCGGACGAGGCGTGCAGCAAGAAGGCGATGAGCATCAGTCTGCCGTAGCCGAAGCGATCGGCGAGAAAGCTGAAGAAGATGATGGCGAGGCCGAAGCCGACGAGCCCGCCGCCGGTGATGGTGCCGAGTTCGCTTTGCGTGAAGCCGAACTGCTGGCCCCAATCTTTGAGGATCGCCCCGCGAACGGAGAATCCGATGCCGGCGGCGATCAGCGTGCAGAAGCTGGCCCAGAAGAGAATCTTGTCGTTGAGCCCCGGCGAACCGGGGGTGCTGGACGAGTGAGCGGTCCCGTTCACGTATCGACTCCGTGGGAGGGTAGCGGGGTGGCGTGAACCACATGGCCGAGGCGAGTGTATCAGCCGGGTCTTCCCAGTGTCTAGGAAAAACGGGGCTTCCCGGCGATGGTCGGCGGCCGTTCCCACGGGTTTTGCGGCCGGTTGCACCGCTTCTGCCGGTTGTTCACGCACTTCACTTCGGCTCGAGTGCGCTTCCGAGAGGGAATTCCTTTAGCCCTTCACTCCCGTTGCCGATGAACTGAGAGTGCCGCAGACCGCGCTCCGGCTGCGACTACCATCGAGGGCGGCGGCGTGTCCCGCGAACTCAACGTGCTGGCTTTGTTCAAGGGTGAGGAACGGTTCATCTTCGTCTACGACGACGAGAGCCGCGACACCCTGGTCGACGAACTGCGGCACAAAGCCGCGGACCCCGCTGTCGCCTTGAATTGGTTCGATGCCGCCGTGCTCACCGAGCGGGTCCGCAACCCCGCCGAAGCCGAGCGCTGCTCGGTCGATGTCGAAGAATAGCCCCCATCGCGAAGCCGCAAGCGGCACCATCACGAGTGGACAACCTTGACGCTCGAACAGGGACTGGCCGAGTTCCTCACGCACCTCGGCCTCGAAAAGAATGCCTCCGACAAGACCGTGAAGTCCTACCGCGAGGACTTGACGCAGGCTCTGTCGTTCGCTCGCGAACGCTTGAACAAAGATCACGTCTCTCCCACGGATTGGTCCACGCGGCTCCTGCGTGCTTTCGTCTCGTGGCTCCACGAAAAAGGTTACGCCAAGTCCACGATCGCTCGGCGGCTCGCGGCCGTTCGGTCGTTCGGCAAATACCTCTGCCGGCAAAGCGTGCTCTCGATCAACCCGGCTCTGGGGCTCCGCGGCCCGCGCCCGGACAAGAAGTTGCCGCATTTCTTGACCGTGGCGGACGTGCAAATTCTGCTGGCCGCGCCGTCCGACGCGGACTGGGCGGGTCGCCGCGATCGTGCCATTTTGGAGACGCTCTACTCGGCCGGCGTTCGCGTAAGTGAACTCGTGGGGCTGGACCTCGCCGATGCCGACCTCAATGATGGGGTGGCCACCGTTCGCGGCAAAGGGAAGAAAGAACGGCTCGCGTTGCTCGGCCCGGCGGCCGTCGCCGCGATCCGCGAATGGCTCCCCGAACGCGACAAGATTCTCGATCTGTGCCGGAAACAAACGGACGCGGTGTTTCTGAACAAGAACGGCGGCCGGCTCACGACGCGCAGCATCGGCCGGCTCCTGATCAAATACCTGCGGTTGGCCAGCCTCGACCCGCGAACCAGCCCTCACACGATCCGGCACAGCTTTGCGACTCACATGATGGACGCCGGCGCGGATATCCGCGGAGTCCAGGAGCTACTCGGGCACAAGAGCTTGGGCACGACCCAGATCTATACTCACGTGACGACGCATCGATTGCAGGCGAGCTATCAGAAGGCGCACCCGCGAGCTTGAGCGAAACCTGGTTTCAAGCCGAACACCACGAGCATCAGGGGATCCATCATGTTCGCACCATCGCGCTTTCCAGCGCTCGTTCTCGTGGCGGTCGGGCTGTTCGCTCCGCAAGCTTCCGCCGCCGATCCCGCGAAGATCACCTGGCACACCGACTACAACGCGGCCCGCAAGGAGGCCACGGAGAAGGGCCTGCCGCTGTTCCTCGTCGTCGGCACGGAGGAGTGCTTCTACTGCCGTAAGCTCGAGGCGAACACCTTCAAGGATGCTGGGATCGCGGCTCAGATCGCCGGCAACTTCGTCGCCTTGAAAGTGGATGCGAACCGCGAACCGGCGTTGGCCAAGGCGCTCAAGGTGCAGGTTTATCCCACCATGGTGCTCGCCGGAACCGACGGCAAGATTCACAACTTCATCGAAGGTTATCTCGAAGCGGACCGCCTCAGCGAGCACATGAAGCGGGCGATCGCGGCGAACGCAACCGCGGACTGGATGGCCCGCGATTTTAACGAAGCGTCCAAGGCCATCGGCACTGGCGACTACCCGCGTGCGGTGTCTTTGTTGAAGGGCTTGATCCGCGAGGCCGGCGAGCGACCAGTGGGCGCGAAGTCCAAGGAAGTGCTCGAAGGAGTCGAGAAGCAGGCCGCTGGCCGGCTCGTCCGTGCGAAGGATCTGGAACTGAAGGGCTATACGCCCGAAGCGATGGACACGCTCGCCGACTTGATGAAAGCGTATGCGGGAACTCAGGCCGCGGCCGACGCCGCGACCGCAATGAGCGGCCTCGCCGAGAAGCCCGAGACCCGCGAGAAGCAACGCACCCGCCAGGCCCGCGACGTACTCGCGCTGGCGAAAGACGACTTCCGCGCCAACCGCTTCTACGATTGCCTCCAGCGCTGCGAGCAGCTTTTGCTCGCGTTCACCGATCGGCCCGAGAGCAAGGAAGCCGTCGCGCTGGCGGCCGAGATCAAGAGCAACCCGGATCGCCTGGCACTGGCCTGCGAGCAGATGAACGACAAGACGGCGGCGATGTACCTGGCGCTCGCCGATTCGTGGTCGAAGAAAGGGCAGGACAAGGAGGCGAGTGCGTGCCTCGAGAAGGTGATGAAGCTGAGCCCGACTTCGCGGCACGCGGATCTGGCTCAGGTTCAACTGGCGAAGATTCAGGGCCGCAACCCCGCGACCGCAACGGGCTTCACGAAGCCGTAATCTTCGGCTCGGATGGGGCCACGGAGGGCCCCGGTGCTCCCACATCGGCCGGGTACTTCGCCCGCAACTCCGCCACGATCGCAGCCACGCGCTCGCCTTCAATCGTCTTCTTCTCCAGCAGTTCATCGCGAATGCGGATCAGGTCGTCCTTGTGCTTCTTCAAGATCGCGGCGGCCTTCGCCTGGCACTCGACGATCACCGCGTTCACCTGCCGATCGATGGCTTCCGCCTGCGAACCGGAGAGCACCTCGCGGCGGCCGTCCTTATCGCGGAAGGTCCTCAGCGGTGCGGCGAGGCTCGACATGCCGAGCGTGTCCACGAAGATACTCGCCAGTTCCGTGGCGCGGGCCAGATCCGAGCGCGGGTTGCCGAAGCCGCTGGCCCCGGTGGTCACGTCGCCGAGGAGTAGGCGTTCGGCCTCGATGCCCCCGTAAAGCACGGTGAGAATGTCGAG
>JAYTUG010000328.1:0-23753 GCA_043744695.1 Gemmataceae bacterium | reverse complement strand
TGCCGGGGTCGAGTTCGATCTTGGTGACTTCGCCGATGCGGACGCCGGATTTGCGGATGGGCGTACCGGGGGCGATGCCGGGGGCCTCGGGGTAGGTGATGGTGTAGCGGGCCTTCACGGTGAAGAGGTTCGGCGCGCTGCCGAACAGCACGACGAGCGCCGCCAGTGCGACGAGCGTGCTGGCCACGAACAGCCCGAGCCTCAGTTTGACGCGTCGCTCCGCCATGATGAAAGCTCCCGAGAAGAACTAACCACAGAGGCACAGAGACACAGAGAAGACTGGGTTTGCACACAATTCATCGAGCAGCCATGCGTTAATAATAAAAATGTCATTCTTCTCTGTGTCTCTGTGCCTCTGTGGTTAGTCCTCTTCCCCACTCGAACTCAAGCGATCTTGGGCATCGCCCTCGACGAACTGCCGTACGCGGGGGTCGGGCGATGTCGCCAGTCCTTCCGGCGGGCCGTCGTACAACACCTGCGGTTCATCCGGCTGAAGCCGCGTCAAAGGATAAAGCATCACCACGCGATCCGCCACCTTGTGAACCGTTCGCATTTCGTGAGTGACCACGATGCTCGTGACCGGGCGTCGCGTTCGCGTTCGCAATATCAACTCGTTGATCACGTCGGTCATGATCGGGTCGAGGCCGGTGGTCGGCTCGTCGTAGAGCATCACTTCTGGGTCGAGCGCGAGTGCCCGGGCGAGGCCGACGCGCTTGCGCATGCCGCCCGAGAGTTCCGCGGGCATCTTGAGTTCCACCGTGGTGGGCAGGCCCACTTCCGCGATGCGTTCGCGGACCCGCCTCTGAATTTCCGCTTCCGACATTCCACCCTTGGCCCGTGGGCCGAACGCGACGTTGTCGAAGACATTGAGGCTGTCGAAGAGTGCTGCTTGTTGGAACAGAAACCCCACGCGCAGCCGCATCCGGGTCATTTCCTTTTCGTTCATCTTGCTCAACGGCGACTCTTCGAACGTCACCTCGCCTGCCGTGGGATGGAGCAGCCCGACGATCAGCTTCAACAGCACGGTCTTGCCGCAGCCGCTCTCGCCGATGATGCAGACGGTTTGACGGCGACCGATGTCGAGGTCGATCCCGCGCAGCACGGCCTGCGGCCCGAACTGGACCGAGACGCCACGGAGTTGGATAACCGAATCGGACATAAGAACTCTAACCACAGAGGCACAGAGACACAGAGCAGACAAGAGAAAAATCAGTCAGGCTTTATTCGCTCTTTGGTTTCATTCTCTGTGCCTCTGTGCCTCTGTGGTTCAAATCTTTTCATTCACGCCATCTTCGCGGGGCTGTCGGCCCAGATCACGTCGTAGAGCGTGTTGAAGAACATGGCGAGCACGAAGTCGAGCACGATGATCGCCACGAAGGAATACACGAAGGCCTCGGTCGCGGCGCGGCCCACGCCCGCCGCTCCGGCCTTGCTGTTGAACCCGCGATGGCACGCGATCAAGGAAAGCGTGCCGCCGAACATCAAGGCTTTAGCGAGGCCGACACCCACATCCCAGAGGCCCACGAAACCGCGCGAATGTTCCCAATAGTGGTGCGAATCGATGCCGAATACGTGGAGGCAAATCAGCGTGCTGCCCACGAGCCCGGTGAGATCCGCGAACAGCGTGAGCATCGGGATCATCACGAGGCACGCGAGGAACCGCGGTGCTCCGAGGTACTTCACGGGGTCGACGCCGAGGCAAGCGAGGGCATCGATTTGTTCGGTCACGCGCATGGTCGCGAGTTCAGCGGCCATCGCCGAACCGACCCGCCCAGCGAGCATCACCGCCGCCAGCACCGGCCCCAGTTCCCGCACCACCGACATGTGAATGAACGCACCCATCGACGTTTCCAGCCCGATATTGTGGAACTGGCTGTACGCCTGAACGGCGAGCACCATGCCGATGAACATGCCCGTGATCGAAACCACCGGCAGACTTCCGGCCCCGACCTCAGCACAGACCCGAATCAATTCGCGAATGCTGAACGCCTTGGCGATCGCGCCCGAGACCGTACGTTTCGCAAACAGCGACCAGTCTCCGAGGCCGAGCGCCATCGCGGCCCAAGGGCCCGGTTCGTCTGCGACTTCGGGTACGTTCAAAACCGTGGCCATGCGCGGTCCGCTCCGGTGCTTACCAATTCTATCGGCATCGGATGCGCGGCTTAATGCGGCCAAACGGAAGTGGCGACAAAAAAAAGCTCCGGTTTCACTCAAGAAACCGGAGCCCAATGCCGAGGGAGAGAGTTTTGAAACCCGGTTTCTGCCTTGGAAACCGGGTTTCTTGTGCGGACCAGAAACCCGGTTTCCAAGGCAGAAACCGGGTTTCAATCCCTTACGCGAACAGTTCATCGACCGGCTTGCCGCTGTCGACGAGCTTCATCGGCCGTTGCAGTTGCGTCATCACTTCCTTGTTGGAGTCGATGCCGAGGGCATGGCAAATCGACGCGTGGAGGTGGCTGACCTTCACGGGGCGATCTTTCGGAGCGATGCCGTCTTCGTCCGAGGAACCGATGACTTGCCCGCCCTTGACGCCGCCGCCCGCGAACATGCACGAGAACACCGTCGGGTGGTGATCGCGGCCCGCTTGCGGATTGATCTTCGGCGTGCGGCCGAACTCACTGAGCATCACGATCATCGTCTTCTTCAGCAGACCGGTCTGGGCGAGGTCTTCGATCAGGGCGGCGAGGGCGGGGTCCATCACGTCGCCGTGATCGCGCATGGCCGGGAAGGCGTTCGTGTGAACGTCGAACCCGCCGCGGTTGACCTGCACGAAGCGGACGCCCTTCTCGACGAGTCGGCGAGCGAGCAGCGCCCCGCGACCGAACTCGGTTTCACCGTACTTCTCGAAAACCTCGGGCTTCTCCTTGCGGACTTCGAAGGCTTCGAGGGCCGGGCTACGCATGAGCTTAACGGCATCGGTGAGGGCGGTCTGGGCACCGCTCGTCTCTTCGCCGGGCAGGATGCCGGCCTGCTTCTGGTTCATGCGTTGGAGGATGTCGAGGCGCTTGTTGCCGCGAACTTCGGCGATGCCCGAGGGGAACGCGAGGTACGGGTCTTTTTCGCCGGGGCTGCCGACGAAGTAGGCTTCGCACTTCTGGCCGAGGTAGCCGGCCTTGGGGGCGAGCCCGCCGATAGTGACGTAGGCAGGCAGTTCGCCGAGCGACTTGCGTTCGCTGACGACGACCGAGCCGATGCCGGGGTGCTGCAGGTTCGCGCTCTGGGCGTAGCTCGTTTGAAGTTGGTAGGTGGCGCGGCCGTGATCGCCGTTCTGGCCCGCGATCGAGCGGATGAGCGCGACGTGCTTCATCTGCTTGGCGAGTTGGGGGAAGATTTCGGAGATCTGGATGCCGGGAACGCTGGTCTTGATCGGTTCGAGATCGCCGGCCACTTCGCGACCGGGCTTGGGATCCCACGTGTCGATGTGGCTCATGCCGCCGCCATTCCAGAACAGAATGACGTGCTCGGCGGAGGCCTTGCGGTCTTCGCCGGAGCGTGCGACGAGCGTGCGGACGTTCATGCCGAGGAAGGTACCGGCGGCCGCGCCGACGAACGATCGACGACTGAGGCGGTAACCGTTACAAGCAGTGGACAGGTTCATGGGCAGGTCCTTGAGTTTGAAGGTTGGAGTAAAAGTTTTTGGCGAGCGGCCGGCGTGAGCCGGCTGTTTTTGGTCGAGCGAACAGCCGGCTCACGCCGGCCGCTCGCCAAGGGTTCGTCACGGAATGAATCGGAACTCATTGCTGTTGAACAGAGCCCACCGCACATCGGCGAGGCCGTCGGCCGGAGTTGCGGCCTCCTTGATAATCGATTTCGCATCGGCGATTTCGTCGGCACTCGGGTCGCGAGTCATCGCTTCCCGATACACCAATTTGATCGCCGCGTCCACGTCGGGGGTCTTGCCGGCGATCAGCGGGTACAGCGGTTCGAGCGGACCCACGCGAGCCGCCTCGTTCGTCAACTTCCCGTTGAGCATCATCAAAGCCTGACGCATCGACGGGCTGTGGTCGCGGCGTTCATCGAGCGCGCCGCGATCGGTCTGACCGAACACGCGCAGGAAGTGCCCGACCGGAGCGGGAGAGGCCATTCGCATCGAACTCGTGAAACGCGGGTTATCGTCGATCTGCGACTTCACTTCCTTCGTGATGTAGCGAATGCGGGTGCCGGCCGGCATCGCACCGCTCCGCATCATGGACTCGGCTTCGAGTTCCTCGGCAGACTTGGCGGTCATCTTCTCGACTTCCAAACCGTCGCGCTTCTTGAGCGCGTCCTTGAAGTCGATCTCGATTCCCTTCTCGAGGTCGAAGGCCCCGCGAGCCATGGCCGGCATCGCGGGCATCTTATCTCCACCGAGCTTCGGTTTGTTCAACCGCGGCTTGGTCGGGTCTTCCTTCACGGCCACGGCCACCTGCTGATAGGTCGTCACAGTGATCACATTCTCGCCGGGGCGGTGCTTCGCGGTGAAGAGGTGCCCGGCCTGCACGATGCTGTCGAAGAGCGTCTCGCTGTTCATGCGGCGAACGGCCGTGGCGGTGAACGCCTTCTCGGCCGCGAGCCGTTCCGTCGCCGGAACGTCCAGCTTCAAATGACCCATCTGGTAAGCCTGCGTGAGAACGATGGCGTTCACGAGGAAGCGGAAGTCGTAGCCGCTGGCCACGAATTCATCCGCCAGGAAGTCGAGCGTCTTCGGGTGGCTCGGCGGGTTGTCGTTGCGGAAGTCGTCCACCGGGTTTACGAATCCGCGGCCGATCAACTCGGCCCAGACGCGGTTCACCATGGCCCGCGAGTAGAAGCGGTTCCGCGGATCGGTCACGGTCTCGGCGAGCCGCCGTCGCAATTCGCTGGCACGGTACAGGTCGCCTTCGAGGTCGATCTTCTTGATGCTGTTCTTGGCCTCGGTGGCCACGTCGAGGGGATCCTTGGAGCCGCCCGTGGTCTTGTTGCCGTCGAGCAGATCGTCAACCGTATTGCCCTTGCTGGCAACTTTGACCTGGGCCGCGGCAACCTGCGCTTCGCGCAGCGACTTCAACCGCGCGAGGTGCTGGTTCGGGCCGTCGCTTTCATCCATCTTGAAAGGGAAGCTCGCCTTCACGGCGGCTCGCGGCTTACCCTTCGCCTTGTCTTCGGGCGGCCACATGATGACCGTGTCGGCCCGCTCGTTGAGGAAGATGCCGAGGATCTGCATCTTCACGCGGTGTTCGACCCGCTGCGTTTTACCGAAGAACGCGGCGAGGTCGTAGAACTCTTGTCGCGTCCAGGTGTCGAACGGGTGATCGTGGCACTGGGCGCACGAGATGCGGACGCCCATGAAGACTTGAGCGATGACGCCGGTGAGGGCCATCGCGTCGGCGTCGTCGCCGAGGATGAAGCCGGTTTCCGGGTTGCTATTGGCGCGACCCGAGGCGGCGATGAGCTTGCGGGTGAGTTGGTCGTAGGGCATGTTCGTGCGAACGGCTTCGTGCATGTAGGCCTGGAGGGCGGGGCCGCCGTCGGAGCCGTAGCGGAGGCGGAGCATGTCGCCGTAGAAGATCGCCCAGCGATCCGCGAATTGTTCGCGGCCCATGAACTCGGCGATGGCGAGCGCCCGGCGTTCGCCGGCCGGCCAGGCCAGATATTTCTGAGCTTCCGCTTCCGTGGGGATGCGGCCGTTGAGATCGATGGAGACGCGGCGGAGGAACGCCAAGTCTTCGACGACGGGCGCGGCCTGCGTCTTGGGCTTGGCACCGTTCTCCTCGGCGAGGAGTTTGTCGAGTGCTTTGGCCGTGGTGCCGGGGTCCGGTGGGGCAGCGGAAACGGGCGGTGCGAACAGGGCGAAGGCCCCGAGCGACACCGCGATTGAGAACAAGCGAACTTTCACTGCGCTCCCTCCAAGTGAAAGCCCCATTGCGGGGCAGGTGGGCTGATCTTAGCCGCTTGCGGCTTCGCGACCCGAATCGCGAAGCCGCAAGCGGCCGACTTCATCTCTCTTCTTCGATCACGTGTACCACTTCGCCGCCGGCCTGGCTGACCGCTTCCATGATCGGCTCGAACGTGGCAGCGAGCGTATTCTTGTCGATCTTCAACAGTACGGTCCGCTCGCTGGCCGGCTTGTCGCCGAGTTCCTGGCCCACGCGGTCGGCCATCTCCCGAATCCCGATCTGCTGACCGTTCAAATATACCTTGTTGTCGCGATCCACGGTTATGGAAACTTTCGCGTTTAAAACTTGTTTCGCCCCTACGTCCTTGGCCGGTGTCCACTGAATGTGGCTATCGTCCTGCGTCTTGGCGAGGATCAGGAAGAACAATACGAGGTTGAACGCGATGTCCGCCATGGCGACATATGGCGGGATGACCTCGAGTTTGCGGCGCTTGAACTTCATTGCGATCCTCGCCGCTTGCGGCTTCGCGATGGCGACTGCGGGCGGCATCGCGAAGCCGCAAGCGGCAAAACAACTATCTGACCCCGACTTCCTTCTCTTCTTCCAGTTGCAGCGTGATGACGCCGCCCGCCTGCTCGATGATCCCCGTCGCGCGAATCCACTGCGAATAAGGCGTGTCCTTCGCGCTCTTCACCACCACGACCCGATCCTCGGGCTTCGCCTTGTTCGCCAACAAGCCGTCCAACTTTTTGCGAAGCTCGGGCATCGGAACTTCTTCGCCGTTCACGGTCAGCATCGTTCGGGCGATCGCGATCTCGACGTTCTGATTCTTCTGCTCGGTCTGCTTGTCCTTGCTGGAACTGGGCATCTGCTGCGGGCGGCCCATCTCCGGCGTGGTGGACGCACACACCACGAAGAAGATCAGCAAGTTGAAGGCCAGATCGGTGAGCAGGTTCATGACCCAGCCGGCCATGGCCCCGCCCGATCCGCCGGTCGGTCCGGCCGCCATCAGTTCGGCCCTCCGGCTATCGCCCGCACCGGTACTTCAACATGAGGGGCTTCGGTCGCAAGTCGCAACGTCAAAGATTCGATCAACTGCGAGGCGGTCTCTTCCGCTTCCAGAATGTAGCGGTTCACGACGGCCGAGAAGTAGTTGAAGAAGATGTAGGAGGGAATTCCGACCATCAGGCCCCAGACCGTGACGATCAGCTTGAGTTTGATGCCCGCCGCCGCCGCCAGGATGATGTTCTTCATGCCGAAGGTATCGACCACGTCTTGGAACAGGACGACCATGCCGACGACGGTGCCGAGCGAACCGACCATGGGCGCGACCGTGGCCACGGTACTCAGTACCGGCAGATTCTTTTCCAGCGCCGCCATGATGTGGACGCTGTAATCGTCCATCGCTTTCACGACTTGCTCTTCGATGCGGGCGGGGTCGTAGTTCAACTTGCGAAGCAGTTCGTAGCGGTGGAGGCCGACGGCGAGGATCGCGGGAACGGGCCCGCGCGATCGGCTGCACAGATCGATGGCTTCCTCGATCTGTCCTTGATGGAGCAGGTCGAGCACCTGACCGCGGAGGGTGGCGGCATCGGTCGCGATGAGGCGCAGGCTGCGGAACCGCTCGATGACCACCCCCGCCGCGAGGATGCCCATGAACAGGATCGGCCACATGAAGACGCCGCCGTCCAGCATGTAGCCCATCGCGCCGGAGTGGAGCAGATCGCTTTCGGCAAACAGAATCATTCGGCACACCCTCCCTTCAAAACAATCACGATTAGCCGCGACCCGGAGTCCTCGGAGCGTGTGAGTTCCGGCGATGTCGCGCTCCGCTCCGCAGACTGCGCGTCGCGGCTAAACTTTAATTCTTATCCAAACCGCTCGACGCTTCCTCGAACTGCCTCAACATCTCGGGCAGGGCCAACCGGCCGCGGGCGTACTTCGCGGCTTCGGTCGCGGGGTAATCCCAACGGCACTTGTTGTAGCTCTCGAAAGCCTTCTTCATGTTGTTGGCGGTGCGGTAGCTTTCGCCCGCCCAGAACATCGCGTCGGACGCCAGCGGATCCTCGCGGAACATCTTCACGAACTTGTCGAATGTCTCGGCGGCCCTTGCGTAGTTCTTGTCCTTGTAGTGGCATTGACCCACGCGGAACGCCATCTTCGGACCCCACTTGTGCCCGTCGAACTTCTCCAGGAACTTTTCGCCGACCTGAGCCGCGACCTTGAAGTTCTCGATCTTGTAGAAGTGCTCGCTAATTCGAACCATCACGTTCGCGATCAGCGGGTTCTTCGGGTACGTCGCGGCCAGCGTCACATACGCCTCCAGCGCCTGATTGAACTCGCCCGCTTCTTCGTAGGCTTGCGCCAGTTTGAACTGCGCGTCTGGGGCCAACGGGTGATCGGGGTACTGCTTCACGATCGTCTGGTAGGCCTGAACGGCTTCGCCATACTGCTTGAGCTCCTGGGCGAATTGACCCAGCAAGTACGACACCCGCGGCGTGTACTTGGGGTTCGGGTAATCCTCGATCACTTCGCGAAGCACGCGGCGACCCGCTTCCAAATCCGCCTTCGCTTCGGCTTCGCGCGTTAAGGCCTTGTGGCTCTTGAACAGCTCGAAGTGGCTCTCGGCAATGTGGAACTGCGTCTCGACCGCGAGTGCCTCGTCCGAGAAGCTCTTGCTGAAGGCGGCGAGCTTGCCGTCGGTTCCGATCACGACCGCGATGGTGGCGGTCGATTCGAGCTTGCCGTCGGCGGTGCTGGCGGCGCGCTCGTCCACGTACACCACTTCGATCGTGTCGCCGAAGTAGCATTCGAGTTCCGGCGCGTCCTGCTTCAAGTTGCCCGGCGTCGGCTTCTCGGCTGGCTTGAGCAGCACCGACCCCGTGAAGATCCCGCTGTGCGACAGCGTCTCGACGAGTTCGATCGTCTCGTCTTCGCCGCGCTTCGTCTTGATGCGAACCTTAGCCTTGTCGCGCTCCGGCGTGCGATCCAAGTCCGCGTCCACGACCTTCAAGTAGAGGCGTTCGCCCACGTGAACCGCCGTGATTTCTTTCACGTACTCCGAGTCGGTGCAAGAGAGCCGGCCATCCGTCAACAACCGAGCGTTGGCCGTGAGGTTGATCCCGGGCATGCCGGCGGGCCGGCGTTCGTCCTTGTAAATGACCTCGACCGTGTCCGAACCCGTGAGGTTCAAGACGCGCGTGATCAGCGTGCGGTCGCGGGCTTTGCCGTCATCGTTTATCTCTTCCTTGGGAAGCACTGGGCCACCGATCAGATCGCGCGGCATGGACGCGGTCAGCGGCACGAGTGACGGGCTCTCCTTGCCGCCGAGCTGCATCACGACCTGCCCCGTGAACCGGCCTTCGAAAAGAGCCGTGCCGTACTTGTCCACCGTGCCGAGGTTGTTGAGCCGGCGATCGTCCAGCACGCATTCCACGTCCACTTCCGCACCGCCCGTCGTCTTCAACTTCACGATCACTTTGCTGCGGCTATCCTTGGCGGCGTCGCGGTCGAACACTTCCACCGTGAACGGGGCCTCGAACGCGACTCCCGAAACGAGCTTGGGGTCCGGATCGCCGGCGGGCGTGGGCAGGTAGCGCACGATGGGCGTGGGATCGACCGGTGGGCCGCCGAGTACTTGGACCGGGCGCGTGGCCCGCGTTTCGATCACACGAACGCGGCCGGGTGTCGCTTCACTCACATAAATGACGGACTCGCGGATGGCTGCGTGGCCGGGGACGGTGTTCTGCTGATCGAGGTAGCGGATGAAAATGCGGTCGCCAGCTTTCACCACGATCTTGCCTTCGGCGGCTGCCGCCGCCGTGTCTACTTCCTTCGTGAACGTGCCGCTATTCTCCAATGTCTCGGTCGCTTCGAGGTCGATCGGCGGGCCGTCGTTCACGGAGACCGAGACCTTGATCTTGTCCGGGGCGGCGGTCGTGTCCTGGTCGAAGTCCGTCACTTCGATTACGATCCGTTCGCCCGGATCGATGCGGAGCAGTTCCTTGCGGATGGTGTAAACGTCGCCCGCGCTCGTCTTCAGGAAGTCGTAGGCGATGGCGGTGATCGAGGCGTTGTGGTAGGTGGCGGTGAGCTTCCCGGTGAGGAGCCGCGACCCGCCGGTGAGGTTGATGTCGTCGATGTACGTGGCCGTGACCACATCGCCGCCCGAGATTTCGAGCACGTCGTTGGTGGCGAGCGAGAGCAGGTCCGCCTCCGTGGGGATGTGCAGCACCTTCTTCTCGCTGTCTTGAATTTCGACGTGATTGATGGCGACGGCTTCGCCCTTGTACTCGTGAATGACGGTGCGAACGTGGCGGACGCCGATGGGGGCGAACTTGAAATCCCACGACGTGCCTTCTTTATCCGCGATGGCTTCGCCGAGGAGCCGGGCGGCTGGTGTGGCCTTGGCTTCCGGACGGCCGAGGTCGAAGTCCGATTCGCGGAAGGGAACGGGTACGACCTCCTCGGCAATCGAGTCGCCGGTGGCCCAGCGCGCTTCGAGCGTCGCCGTGTTCGGCCCCGCGGACGTGAAGATCGTGATCGTGTGAACCCCGGCATCGAGGTAGACATCCGCGAAGCGGCCATCCGGTCCGAGCGGCAGTTCCAACCGACCGTCCACCATGACGGCGGTCTTCTCGCCTTGCACGGTGATGCGGGCCGCGCCGGACTTGGATTGAATCACCTTGCCGTGCCAAACGATGGCCGTGGGCCGCTTCGCTTTGTCTTCCGGTTGGCGCGTCCAGAACAGGTCGGCGGCCTTCGCATCGACCGTCGGTTTCACGTTCTTGGTCAGCGCCACGACCTGATCCCAAGTTGTGTAGCCAGTCGCGTCGGTGCCTTCGAAGATGCGAGCCGTCATCGGTCCGGGAACGCCCGCGACAGCCTCCGTCTTCGCATCGGGGTGCGTTGCCGCGAGGCGGAACCACAAACGGCCGTCGTCGCTCCCTTCGAGCGTCATCCGGATCGGCGCGTTCTGCTTCGGGTCCGGCGTCCAAATCGTGACCTTATCCGTCTTCTTCAGATCCTTCATGTCTATCGAGAGAATCTTGGGCGTGACGCCGTCCGGCTCGCTGAGCCACGACGTTTTCTTATCCTTGTCGATGGCCATGAGCGGGCTGTGGTCGATGGCCGTGTTGGTGGCGAGCGCCCCGGCGGGGAGTTCGCCCGTCTTGGCGGTGCCTTCGAAGATGCCGGTGTGCGGGCCGGTTTCGGTAAGGATGGCCGCGACCTGATCCCCGCTGGCGGCGACGAGCTTGATGCTGATCTTGTCGGGCTGATCGGTGAGGTCGCGGTCGGCGTCTTTCACGCGAATGTAGATCACGTTGCCGGGCTTGACCTGATCCTTGGGGCGGGCGAGGCCGACGCGCTTCTCGTCCGCGCCGCCGTTGGCTTCGCGCGCCAGTCGCTGGCTGAAGGTCTCTTCGTCTTCGTCGGTGATCTTGCCGGAAGCCACGTCCAGCTTGCCATCGGCGGCAATGCGGATTTCGGCATCGGGAAGCGGTGCGTCCTTGAATTCCTTCTTGAACTCGGGCGGGTAATCGACGCGAATTACGTCCTTACCGGTGAGTTGCAGCACGCGGTCGTTCTTGACGGCTTTGCCGAGGCGGGTTTCGAGGTCCGCGCGGAAGAGACCTTTGCCCGCGCCTCCCGAGATGAGGTAAATGGTTTCCTCGTCGCCGCCCGGTTCCGTGATCACGCGAACCGGGATGCGGCTATGGCCGCGACTCACGCCGAGATCGCTGTCTTGGACCACGATCGAGAGCGCTTCGCCGGGCGTGTGGTAGCGCTTGCTGGCCCTGCCGAGCCGGCCGACCGTGCGGAGCAGTTCCAACTGATCGACGTAGCGCTGCTCGGCACCGTAGACCTCGGAGAGGTTGTAAAGCGCCTGGTTGGCGAGTTCGATATTAGGCACGCGTTCGAGGACGCTGCGGAAGATGGCGCGGGCTTCGTCGCGGTCGCCGCGGCGGCTGGCGAGCACGCCGCGGAGGAACTCGGCGCGAATGACCACCTCGCGATCGCGGCTGCCGGCGAGCCGTTCGAACGCCTGCTCGGCCTGATCGTAGACCTTCTGCTCCATGAACGTTTCGCCGATGCCGAAGTCCGCTTCCACGGCCTGCGCGATCTTCGGGTACTTGTTCAACAGCGTGGTGAACTCGGCGCGGGCGAGGTCGTAACGCTTGGACTTAAAGTAGTTGCGGCCGAGCAATAGTTGGACGCGGGCCTTCTCGACATCGTCCACTTCTTTGATGTCCGCGTTCTTGATGAGCCAGGCGCGGAGCGTGTCTTCGACGCGGGTGTGGTTCTCGTCGCCGCCGGCCGCGATGTGGTTCTCGCAAACGAAGACGAGCAGATCGACGGGCACGTCGGCGCGATGCGTATCGAACAGTTTCTGGTTCGAAAGGTAGGTTTCAAACGCGAGCTTCTGATCGCCCAGCCGCAGTTGTAACGCGGCCGAAAGCAGTGGAGCGAGGGGGCTCTTCTCGTCGATGACGGCTCCGCCGGCGGCCCCGAGCCGGGTGTAAGCTTGCGTCAGGAGATCGCGACCGACCTTCTTGCGACCCTCGTCCAGCCCGGCGAAGTTGCCCAACATTCCGCCCATGAGCGTGGCGGCTCCAAGGTAGTCCTTACGGCCGATCGCGGCCTGAGCGTAGGTGCCGAGTTGGTCGAAGTCGTTGGTGTTGCCGTAGCCGATGAGCGTGGCCTGGGCAATGGCGAGGAGCCGTTGCATGGGCGGCATCTTCACGTCGTCGAGTTCTAGAAGTGCGGCCTGCGCCACGGGCGACGAGTAGCCGACGTTCAAATCGCGAACCAGCGCGAACACCTTCCGCTTGTCCGCGGGCAGGATCTTCATCATGGCGTCGGCGCGATAGGTCGAAACCCAGCCATTGAGCATCGTCCAGTCGTTTTCGAGTGCCTGACCGCCGAAGGCGCGGTCGAGTGTCTTTTCGGCAGCGGGTTTCAAGAGGCGAGCCGCACCGTCGATGTCGTTGGTCTTGATGAGGTAATCCGCGCGCTGCACGGCGAAGCTGAAGTGCCAGCCGCTATCTTTCGCGATGAGCGAGTCGAGGAAGGTCGGCTTCTGCGGGTCGGGAAGCAACGCGAGCAAGCGGCCGGCGCAGGTCGCGAACTCCTGCGAGTCCGGGCTTCCCGTCAGTGCCTTGTCCCAAACTTCCTTGGCTTCGACCTTCAGGCCGAGCGCGGTGAGCGAGTCCCCGATGGTGCTGGCGTACGTGTTGTCGTAGCCGAACTTGTCGAACATCTTCTTGGACCACACCCAACTCTGCTGCGCGAGCGCAACATCCTTGAAGTGGGCGGCGACGATCGTGAGTCGGCGCGTGAGATCGGGTTGGGACGAAGTCGGTTCGAGCTTCACGAGCACCGCCGCGGCATCGCGGAAGGCGTCCGGCTTCACGTAGTCGGTGGCGTGCGTGAGGTATGCCGTAGCCGCATCGAACGACTTGGGAAGTCGGACGGTCCACGCCTTCGCCGTCTCGATGCTCTTGAGCCGCTCGGGCTCGGGCGAGTAGTGGCGGTAGTAGTAGTACTGCTGGTACAAGAGGTCGTTGGCGAGTTCGTCCGGGTAGCCGGCGAGTCGGCCGGGTTCGAGGAGTCGCGAGCGGGCTAGTGCCGCCGGCGCGCCCCACACGTTGGGGGCCGCGTCCGTCTCGTATTTCATCCAGTCGGCGTTCACCGGCTCCTTGTCGGAGGCGGCGAGGGCGACGTTCGCGGCGGCGGCTCGCTTGGCGAGATCCTTGTTCGCCACGCGGGCCAGGGCCCAGGCGGCGAGGGTCGCGCGATACGTGCTCATCCACGGGAACTTGCGACGCGCTTCGACGGTGCGGGCAATGTCGGCGTTGAACTCGGCGTCGTCGACCGCGGAGTCGAGGAGCCAGTTCACCGACCCGCCGGTGAAGCCGTCGTTCGCGGGAAACTGGAAGGCGACCTCGCGGGCCACGGCCTTCGCGGCCGGAATGTTCTGAGCGCGGTCGCGGAGGATTTCCAGGGCCAGCGAGTAGCGGAGGGGGGCCGCGTTGTACGGGGTACTCTTGGCGATCGCGGCGCGGAAGGTCGCCTCGGCCGTCGCCAGCCGTTGAGCCTTCACGTTCTTGTCCGCATCCGCGCCGAAGAGTTGCGAGTAGGCCGAAGAGGCACTGTGCGAACGGGCATCGAACGGCAGCACGGCGGCGAGAATCTGCTCGGCCCGCGCCGGTTCCTTGTTCGCCAAATAGACGGCAGCGAGCCGGGTCTGGGCCGTGAAGCGATCGACCCGGTCCGGAAACTTCGCGGCGTACTGCGCCACGGTCGGTTCGAACTCGGCGGGCTTCGGGTTGGTCAGGAACTGCTCCTCGATCAACCGCATGTGAATGTCGGCTCGCACCGGTGCGTTCGGCACGGCCATCGCCTTCTTCCAACCTTCCACGGCGTTCACCCGCTGCATGAGCCGGCTGTAATTCTCGGCCACCCGATAGTGGAGCGACTGCACGTTCTTGGGATCGGCCGGCGGGCTTTTCGCCAGCAACTTCAACGCGACCTGATTGGCCTTGGCCCACTGGCTGAGGCGTTCCTGGGCATCGACCGCGTACCAACCCGCTGCCGTGGCCGGCCCGCCGGCGGGAAGCTTGTCCAGCATCTCTTCGCCGAGCGCACCGGCCTTGGCGAGCGACTCCGGATTGTTGAGCGCCAGATAAAGCATCTGGGCATCGCGGCCGGCGCGCCAACCTTCGGGAACGGCCCCGAGCCGCTTCCAGTGCGCTTCCTGAATCGAGGCGGTCGAAGCGGTATCGCCGGCGCGGCGAAGCAGTACGGCAAGCCAGCGCTCGATCGCGGCACAGGCCGGGTCGGCCGGGTTCCGCTGGAGGAACTGGCGACCCGTGGCGATGAGTTCCTTGTTGCGGCCCGTGGCGAGCAAGCCGTCGATCAGCTTCAGCATCACGTCTTTGTGACGGGCGTGCGTGGTGTGGAGCCCGACGAACATTTGCGCGGAGCGAACCAGCCCGAACGGCCGGCCGTTCTGGTGGTAGAGATCGACGAGTTTGAGCAACACCTCGCCGCCGTCTTTGCTGGCGCTACTCGCCTTCGCGAGTTGGGCTTCGAGCCCAGCGGCTTGCTTGCCGATGGCGTCGATCTCGCCGTCGGGCACGGCGGGTGCCTTCGCCTTGTCCTTGTCGGCGGGGTTCGGCTGCTGGTGCGCGAGCCCGACCCCGATCAAGGCGAGGAAGACGGCCATCAAGCTGAAGGAGCGTGCGAACATATCAAATAGCCCCCGGCTTGCCGGGGGGTCCTTTTTCAACCAGCCCGGCGTAAACGCCGGGCTAAATGGATCAGTTCCCGGCCTTCCTGAGCGCTTCCGAAATCTTCTTCGCGTCCGGGGCGAGCGGGCTTTCCGGAAAGTCCGCGATCATTTGGTCGAACTGCTTGCGGGCCTCCGCCTTCTTCTCCAGGCGGTACAAACAGCGGCCGTAGTTGAACAGAATCACGTCGAGGAACTTCGCGTCCGGGTGGGTGCGGAGTACCGTCTCGAACACGTCGATGGCGCGGGCGTAATCCTTTTGCACGTAGTAGTAGTTGGCCATTTTCGCGACTGCTTCGCCGACGCGGCCACTGTCCGGGAACTGGTCGAAGACCTTCTTGTATTCCTGGAACGACTGATCGAAGAGTTGGGCGGAACCCGGACCTTCGCCGCCCTTGGCCAAATCCTCGTAGCACTCGGCGATGCCGTATTGGGCTTCGCCGCGAAGAGGGCTCTTCTCCAAACGCAACACGCTGGTATAGATGCCAATGGCCCGCTGGAGTTGATTCTGTTTGCGGGCAACTTGAGCGAGCGAGAGCAATGCGGCGTCCACGAATTCGCTGTTCGGGAACTCCTTCTGCAAGCGCTGGCTCATCGCGGCGGCGAGGTCGAGTTTGTCCATCTCGAAGTAGATCTTCCAGAGTTGGACGTACGTCTCTTCGAGGGTGCGACCGCCGAGCTTCGCGGCCTCGGTGCTGATCTCTTCGCACATCGTCATGGCTTGTTGATACTTCAGGTCGGCGTGCTGCTTGAGACCGAATTCCTTGTAGCGGTTGCCGATGTTGGTTAGGGCGCTGGCCGTCTTGAGTTGCGTCTTCACCCGCAGTTCCTGGTCGGAAATCTGCGTTTGGGAAACGCGCACGCTGCCGAGGCTTCCCTCGACGGCCCGCGCTTTGAACACCACGGTGCGGCTCTCGCCGGTCGCGTTCTTGACGTCGATGTACGTCAGCACGATGAGGTCGTTCGGCTGGGCTTGAAGGGCCGCATCGCCGACCTTCACCACGTCCGCGACTTCGAGCATCACCACGCCGCGGAACGCGCCGCTGTGGATCGTGCCGTCGTCCGGTTCGGGCGGCTTCGGCGGCTCGGGAGCGGGTGGTGGTTCCTTCTTCGGCTCGGCCTCCTTTTTGGGTTCTTCCTTCTTCGGTTCAACGTCCTTCTTGGGCTCGCCGTCTTTCTTCGGTTCGGGTTCCTTCTTGGGTTCCTCGGCCACCGGATTGAGGGGAAGCGGAACGTTCTCAGGGATCGCGCGGACGATCTTCGCCTCGGTGAGGATCACGTCCACCTTGTCGATCTTCTTGAAGCGGTCGAGCTTGTTCGGGTCGGTCTTCGTCGGCATCGGCGCGCCGGCGGGGCCGGCCTCGGCCGCGAGTTCCTCCGGCGTCTTCTCGCGGTAAACTTCGACCGTCGCTTTGAGTATGTCGGCACCATCGGTCAGGTCGAAGTCCGCATCGATCACTTGCACGTTGACGCCGCGGCCGAGTACGACGCCCTGCAGCGTTTCGCTGTAGGCACCGTCCATCAGTGCGGCCGACGCGGTACCGACGACCGGGATCTTCTTAACGACGAGGTTTTCCTTGGCTCCCGCCGCGGTGTGCATGTCGCGGTAGGAAATGGTGATGGTGTCGTTGCCACGGATTTCGAGGCGGTTGTTGCCGAGTTTCGGTTTGCCGAGCGCGGTGGGAATGGACCCGACGACGACGCGAACGTTGCGGCCGATGGCGAAGCACTCGACGGTCTCGATGTCACCTGAGGTCGATTCGACTTTCACGGGTACGGTCTTGCCGGGTTCGAGAGCGGCGAGGTCGGCGTCTTCGACGCGGATGAAGAGTCGTTTGCCGGCTTCGAGCAGTTCCACGGCGGGCTTGGTCTTGCCGTCGGCGCCGATTTCCGGTGGGGGCAGGGCGGTGCCCACTCGTTCGAGCGCCGAGATGGCCCGGCTATAGTGGCCCTGCTGGAAGTGCGCGAGCCCGATGTAGTAGTACGCCTGGTTCACCTGCGGGCTGACGGGATACTTTTCGATCACGTCGCGCATGAACTTGAAGCACTTGCCGAAGTTGCGGCCCTCGAAGTAGCAGACGCCGACCTTGAGGGTCGCTTCCGCCCGCTGCTCTTCGTTGGAATTCTCGTCGACGGCCGCGGATTCAAAGTAGGTGCGAGCGCGGTCGAAAGCCCGTTCTTTGTTGAGTAGGTGGTTGCCGAGCTTGAGGTGGGCGTCGAAACGGACTTTGCTCCGCGGGTATCGTTCGATGACGGACTGCCACACTTCGAGAGCCTTGGCGGGCTCGTTGGCTTCGAGTCGGGCATCGCCGGCTTCGAGGAGCTTGCGGGCGGCGCGATCTTCGACGATGGAGCCGCGTTCGCCACTACCTTTTTCCTTGTCCTTCGACGTGTCGGCCGCTTTATCCTGGGCATCGAGCCCACGCGGGGCACCGTGCGATTCCACCAGAATGAGTGCGACGGCACCCATCACGAGCGTGGGAAGCACGAGGCGCAAACGAACGGAAGCAGTGATCATGGACGGCTCGACTGCGGTAAGTGTCGTTCGGGCGGGCAGCTAGCAGGCGGGAGAGCGGGCGAAGACGGCATCGACACGCGGGGCGGCAAGAATCCCCGATTGGACGGTCGAAGCCGCCAAATAGTTCCACGAGAATTAGTGTTGCCGATCGATCGTGACATTGCAAGCGGCAAATACGCGAAAACCCACCCAGATTCCGGGTGGGTCTCGCCGTGGGGAGCTCAACTACTTCACTTTCTTGAACACGTCCGTCTTGCTGTCCTTATCCTTGAGTTCGAGTGCGTCGTCGGTCAACTTCAGAATCGTGACGGTTTCTTCGATGCTCTGATCGCCGACCTTCAGCTTGACGACCATCTTGTCTTTTTCGACCTTGTAGGTGCCTTCGAGCTTGGTCGCGTCGCCCTTCACGATGGCGGTCAGCTTACCGTCCTTGGCGAACTCGACCGTGCTGCCTTCGGGCAGGTCGGAGCCCGACTTGGTGACTTCCCACTTCCCGACAATTTTCTTGGCGTTGTCGTCGTCCGCTGCCCCGGCGGTGCTTGCCAGGACGACCATCATGCCACTCATTGCCAAGGCGAAGAGCCGATTCATCGCGCGTTCTCCAGTACCTCCCGACCCGCGGCCAAACCTTGGCCTTATTCCGGGTTCCGGGGTTGGCATGATGGTAAGGGAGAACGGCATTCAATGCGAGGTGTAAATGCGTATACCTGGGACGGCAAGAAAGCGCACGCAATCGAGTGTACCCTTCAAAACCTTCCTTCTACCGCGAAGCGCCCCACCCGCTTGACACCTCTCGCATCTCGCGGACAATAGCCTCCGTCATTCCCACATCACTACGAGGCTCTCCCATGGCCGCCGCCGTTGCCGCACCGCCGAAGCCGAAATTCACGCCGCCCAAGCTCGCCACGCAGAAGATGCTCATCGACGGGAAGTGGGTCGAGTCCGTCTCGGGCAAGACGTTCGAGACGATCAACCCGTCGACCGGCGAAGTGATTTGCGACGTAGCCGAAGGCGACAAGGCGGACGTCGGCCTCGCGGTGAAAGCCGCCCGCAAGGCGTTTGAATCCGGCCCGTGGTCGAAGCTGGCTCCCGCTGGCCGCGGCGTGCTCTTGAATAAACTCGCCGACGCGATGGAATCGCATCTCGACGAACTCGCCGCGCTCGAATCGCTGGACAACGGCAAGCCAATCAGCGACGCAACGAACGCCGACCTGCCACTGAGCATTGCGTGCTTCCGCTACTACGCCGGCTGGGCCGACAAGAACTACGGCCAAACCATCCCCTTCAGTCCGGATTACTTCTGCTACACGCGGCACGAGCCGATCGGCGTCGTCGGGCAGATCATTCCTTGGAACTTCCCACTCCTCATGCAGTCGTGGAAGTGGGGTCCGGCCCTCGCCTGCGGCAACACCGTCGTCCTCAAGCCCGCGGAGCAGACGCCGCTCACCGCGCTGCGGCTCGCTAAACTCGCTCAGGATGTGGGCTTCCCCGACGGCGTGATTAACGTCGTGCCGGGTTACGGCCCGACGGCCGGCGCGGCACTCTCCGGCCACATGGACGTGGACAAGATTGCCTTCACGGGCGAAACCGGTACCGGCAAGATCGTCATGACCGCGGCGGCTCAATCCAACCTGAAGCGCGTGTCGCTGGAACTGGGCGGCAAGTCGCCCAACATCGTCTTCGCGGATGCCGACCTGGATGCCGCGGTGGAGGGTGCCTATTTCGGGCTCTTCTTCAACCAGGGCCAGTGCTGCACGGCCGGCTCGCGCCTCTTCGTGCAAGAAAGTATCTACGACGAGTTCGTGGCCAAGATGGTGGCCAAGGCGAAGAGCCGGCGAGTAGGCGATCCATTCGACACCAGTACCGAGCAGGGTCCGCAAGTCTCGCAGGAGCAGTTCGACCGCGTGATGGGTTACATCGATGCCGGGCAGAAGGGCGGGGCCAAGATGCTCTTCGGCGGCCAGCGCATCGGCGACCGAGGTTACTTCATCCAGCCCACCATCTTCACGGACGTGAAGGACGACATGAAGATCGCCAAGGAGGAGATTTTCGGACCGGTGATGAGCATCTTGAAGTTCAAGGACGTGGACGAAGTGATCGCCCGCGGCAACGCGACCTTTTACGGCCTCGCCGCCGCCGTCTGGACGAAAGACATCTCGAAGGCCATTAAGCTTTCAAACGCTCTCCGCGCCGGCACGGTCTGGGTGAATTGCTACGACGTCTTCGACGCTTCGGCTCCATTCGGCGGCTTCAAGATGTCCGGCATCGGCCGCGAGTTGGGTTCCTACGCGCTACAGCTCTACACGGAAGTGAAAACGGTCACGGTAAAGGTGTAAGCCGTGTTGAGCGGGTATCACGCGACGTAGATCCCGCCCAAGAAGCCCGGCATCACTTCATTCGCGAAGAGCAGCACGGGCTCGGCACTTTGGTAAGCGCTCAAGCCCGAGAAGAGCCTCACGGTCGAACCGACGGTGGGGCCATCGCCGGCGAGCAATTCGATTCCGTCATCGCTGCTCACGTCGCGGATCGCGATGCGAACGCCGCCACGCCCGTTCGGGTCGCCGACGAAGAAGTTGGACACGTCATTGGGGTTTCCATTCGTGAGCGAGTATCCATCGAAGATGCTGACGCGCGGTCCTCCGCCTGTATCGCTACTGACGGCAATCTCGGCAAAGCCATCGGCGTTCAAGTCGCCGACGGCCACAAACAACCCGAGCCGCGAGTCGGCCTCCAGGGCAAAGAAATCGTTGAACAGTCGCTCGGGCGTATGCCCCGGAAGCAGCGTGAGGCCGCTGTAAGTCGCGACCCGCGGCCCGGCACCCGGCCCGCCGGTGACCACGAGATCGGCGCGGCCATCGCGATTGACGTCCCCGAGGGCGACCCGGAGCCCGCCACGGAAGTCTGGGTCGAGTGCGAAGAAATCGGGACCGGCTTCGAGGTGGTCGCCGCGCGTGAAGTAGATTCGGACGCGAGGGCCACCGCCTAGATCGGCGGCGACGGCTACATCCGCCACGCCGTCGCCGTCGATGTCGCCCGCTGCCACCATCACGCCGCCGGTGAACTCCGGCCCGAACGGAACTTCCCCGTACAGTTCTCGTCGCGTCTTCCCATCGATCACGGTGAACTCGGCGATTCGGCCGCTGCCCGAACCTAAGACGATGTCGGCGACGCCGTCGTTGGTGAACGAGGCGCTCGCCACGTGATCGGCCCCTACTCCGGCCAGCGTTGGCAAGCCCGTCACCTGATAGTCGAACGTCTTAAGTGCGAGCGGGTTCACCAGGAACTCGACAGCGGAGGAAGCGTTGGCGTTGAACCGGGCGTCGCCGGAGTAGCGGGCGATCAAGATGTGAACTCCCGCAGTGAGCAACGCCGGGATGGTGGCGGTGCCGTTCGTGAGGGTCGCCGTTCCGAGTGTGAGGCCATCGCTCTCGAACTGCACGGTTCCGGTGGGGAGCGTCCCAACGGGGATGGGCGTTCCCGCAAAGGTGATCTCGGCCGTGAGGGAAACGGGGCTTCCTTCCACCCCGGGGTTCGGTGCTAGGGTGAGCGTCATGCCGGTCGGCGCGGGTGCCCGGTTTAAGAAGACGAGGCCATCGCTCGGTTGGGCGCTCGCCGAGAGCCGCGACACGACGAAATCGACGAGTCCATCGCCGTTCACGTCGGTCGCCGCGACATCGGTTGAAGTCGTGGCAACGGGGATCGCATACGGGTTTCCCGGATCCGGGGTGAAGGTGCCGCCGCCTTTGCTCGTAAAGACTCGAGCCTCCGCGGAGTCCACGGCAATCACATCCACAATCCCGTTGCGATCCAGATCGGCCGAGGCCAACCGCGTGGGAGATTGCCCGCTGGGAATCGTGTTGGCGATGGTCGCGCCGACCGGATTGAAAAGCCGTGCGCCCAAGTTCGCGATGAAAACGATCTGGGTGTCTTCCGCCACGACGAGGTCGGTGAGCCCATCGCCGTTGAAGTCGCCCGCCACAAGATCGGTGGGTTTGCCGGTCAACGCATAGAAGCCTTGTCCCGGCCTCGTGAAGTTCCCTGCACCGTCGCCGAAGAACGTGAAGAGTTGGTTGTTCTGATTGTCGAGTGCCGCGAAGTCCTGGAATCCGTCTTGATCGAAGTCGGCGGTCGCAACGCGAGAGACGCCGAGCGAGAAGAACTGAAAGGCACCCAGTTTCGCGAACGAGCCGTTCCCGGTGCCCGCGAAGATCTGAAACCCGGCGGACGAGCTTCCCCCGGAAGTGACCTGGACCAGATCGGGAATTCCATCCTTGTTGAAGTCCGCGACTCCGACCGCAATTGTTGGAGTGGCATCGACTGCTATTGCCGGGTTGAACGTTCCGCCGCCCTTGCCGAGGAAGACGAGGAGGCTTCCGAACGTGGTCGATCCGTTGTTGGTGCTCGATCCCACGACGAGATCTTGGATCCCGTCGGCGTTCAAGTCCGCGACGACGAGTGACTGCGGCGTAGCGAGCTTGGCATCCGCGAGCGAGGCGACCGCTTTGAAGGTGCCGTCGCCGACGCCGAGAGCGATGCCGATCGAGGGCGAACTGGCCGCATTCTTGCCGACGTTCCCGACCGCGACATCGACGATGCCATCGCCGTTGAAGTCGGCCGATGCGACGACCGTTGGGAGGCTGACGCCTGCCGTGAACGGAGGAAGTGTAGCAAAGGTCGGCGTGTCGCGGCGCTCGAGTTCCTCCAAGAACGGGAGCAATCGCGATCGCGGAAAGTGCTTCGCATCCATGAGTGGCTCGCGGTGGGATTCCTTCACGCCGTTGAAGTCTTCCCCATGCCTACCGGGCGGGTACGGCGGAAATGGGAAAATTCACTCGCGTGGGCAGCGAGTTTGCGGCTCGTGCGGAAGCTAGGGTTTGAGCTATGCGAATTCCACGCCCGCGAACAGCGGCACCAAGAGCCCGAAGGCCGCGCTACTGAGCGCGAAATCGCATAGAATTACTCCCTGTTCCCATTTCGGCACAACTCAGAGGTTCCGATGAACCGCGTCATCCATTTTGAAATCCACGCCGACCAACCGGAGCGAGCGATCCCCTTTTACAAGGGGCTGTTCGGTTGGGAGTTCAGCCAGTGGAATGGCGGAGCCGACTACTGGGTCGTGACCACGGGCACGTCGGATCAGCCCGGCATTAACGGCGGCATGTTGCCGCGTCGCGGCAAGGTTGACGGCACCGCTGCGATCGCTTACGTTTGCACGGTCGATGTGGCGTCGGTCGATGAAACGGTCGAAAAGATCAAGGCACTGGGTGGCACCATCGCGGTTCCCAAGATGCCGATTCCCCACGTAGGCTGGCTCGCCTACGGCAAGGACACCGAAGGCAACATCTTCGGCGTCATGCAAGCCGATCCGAATGCAGCATGAGTCGCTTCACTTCAACTCACTACTCTCCGAGAGCATCATGAAGTACGGAATGAACCTGCTGCTGTGGACCGGAAGCGTCACTGCCGAACACTTCCCGCTGCTCGCGAAATTGAAGGCTGCGGGGTACGACGGCGTCGAGATTCCCGTCTTCGGTGGCGTGGCCGCCGACTACAAACCGCTCCGCGCCGAACTCGACAAGAACGGCCTCAAATGTACCACCGTTACGATCCTCACCGCCGAGACGAACGCCGTCAGCCCCGATGCCGCCGTGCGACGCAAGGCCGTCGAATGGTTGAAGACGGTCGTGGAGATCAACCACGTCCTCGGTTCGGAAACCGTCTGCGGCCCGTACCACTCGGCCATCGGCGTCTTCAGCGGAACCGGCCCGACGCCCGATGAGAAGAGCCGTTCGGCGGACGTCCTGCGCGAAGTGGCCGAGCACGCTAAACAAGCCCACCTCGTGATGGCCATCGAATACCTCAATCGCTTCGAGTGCTACGTGCTCAACACGGCAGCGGCGGCGGTCGATCTCGTTCACCGCGTGAACCATCCGAACTTCCGCACCATGTTCGATACGTTTCACGCGCACATCGAGGAGAAGAGCCAGGCGGAGGCGATTCGCACCGTGAAGCCGGTGCTGGCTCACGTTCACATCAGCGAGAACGACCGCGGCACGCCCGGCACCGGCCAGGTGAACTGGGATGCGGC
>JAYTUG010000327.1:0-6261 GCA_043744695.1 Gemmataceae bacterium | reverse complement strand
GTACTCGTGGTTGAACCGCTGAGCTTCCTGGTTGGCCAGTTGCATGACCTTCCGGGCTCGGTCGGTGAAGCGTTCATACATCGAGGCCGTCTCCCCGGGACTGATTCCCCTACCGAGGCATCATATGCAGTGGGGTGCTGGGTTCCAACCGCCCCAGTTACCCGCGTTCCACTTCCTTCGACTCGAGATGAAGGGAGGCACCTCGCGAAAGGATTCCGGATGCGAGAACTCGCCGGTTTCTAAGTAGTTACTTGGTAAGTATTCTCTGCCGGTTCTTCGACTTCTTCGGCTCGGCAGACGCTACTCCCAAATGACCCAGAGTTATGGGGCGACCCTGACCAACAGCAATGGGCTCGGCGCAGTCTCGAGCGAATCGCTGGACTCTAGAAGACGCTGGCGGAATTCGACGTGTGATTGAACACCTTGCTTAGATCGGTGTACAGCTTCACGCCGACCGTGAGATTATTCCCGGCAAAAAAACGCGGGAGGCTTTCGCCCCCCGCGTTTGGTTTCCTATCAGTTGCGGTAACCGCCACCTCCACCGCCGCGGGGGCCGCCTCGGCCACCGCCGCCTCCACCACCGCGAGGGCCTCGGTCGCCGCCTCGGTCGCCGCCCCGGTCGCCACCACGATCACCGCCACGATCACCGCCGCGATCGTCGCGCGGAGGGCGCTCGCCCATCGGCTCGCCACCGCCTTCGCCTTCCGGAGGAGGAGGAAGCAGCGCCTTACGGGAGAGCTTCACGCGGTCCTGGTCGTCGATGCCGATCACCTTCACCGTGACCTTGTCGCCGATCTGGACCACCTCCTCGACGCGACCCACGTAGCCGTTGTCCAGCTCCGAGATGTGGCAGAGCCCGTCGCGGCCCGGAGCGATCTCGATGAACGCACCGAATTCCTTGATCGAGATCACCTTGCCCTCGTAGATCGAACCGACCTTCACTTCGGCACATAGCGCCTCGACCGTGCGGCGAGCGGATTCGACGCCTTCGCCGATCAGGCCCGAGATGGAAACGGTGCCGTCGTCCTCGACGTCGATCTTGGCACCGGTTTGTTCCTGAATGGAACGGATCATCTTGCCGCCGGGGCCGATGAGCTTGCCGATCAGTTCGGGGTTGATCTTAAGGCTGACGATGCGCGGGGCGTTGGGGTTGATCTCCTTGCGCGGCGCGTTGAGCGTACCGAGCATGGTCTTGAGAATGCCGAGCCGGCCTTCCCGGGCCTGCTCCAGTGCCCCCCGCACGATGTGATCCGGGATGCCGTCCAACTTGATGTCGAGTTGAATCCCGGTGACGCCCTTCTGAGTGCCGGCCACTTTGAAGTCCATGTCGCCGTAGTGGTCTTCATCGCCCTGGATGTCGCTGATGAGGACGTGCTTGTCCTTCTCCATGACGAGGCCGATGGAGACGCCGGCGACGGGGCGCTTGATCGGCACGCCGGCGTCCATGAGGGCGAGCGTGCCGCCGCACACCGAGGCCATCGAACTCGACCCGTTCGACTCGAGAATTTCCGAGACGAGTCGGATCGTGTACGGGAACTTCGCGGCAGGAGGAATCACGGCCTTGAGCGACCGCTCGGCGAGCATGCCGTGCCCGATTTCGCGGCGACCCGGCCCGCGGATCGGCTTGCATTCCCCCACAGAGTACGAAGGGAAATTGTAATCGAGCCAGAATTTCTTCGAGAACTCTTCCTGAATCCCCTCAACGCGTTGCTCGTCGCCCACCGTGCCCAACGTCGTGACGACGAGCGCTTGCGTTTCACCGCGTTGGAACACGGCGGAGCCGTGCGTGCGCGGCAGAACCGCAACCTCGGCCCAGACGTTGCGAACGTCCTTCGGAGCTCGGCCATCGATGCGGGTGCCCGAGAGCGTGATCTCGCGGAACACGCGTTCCCGAATCGCACCGATCGAAGCGCTCACCTGAGCCGCCGTGTACTTCGGCTTCGTCTCGCCTTCGGGGGCGTATTCCTTCTTGATCCGATCCTTGAACTCGTCGAGCGCGGCGTTGCGTTCCTTCTTGCCGGTCGTGAGGTAGCGTTCGCGGAACTCGGTGCCGTGCTTCTTGTACAGCTCCTCGGCCAGCGGATCCGCAGGAACCTGCGGAGGCAGCACCTTCGGACCCTGGCCCGTCTTGCGACGCAGCTCTTCGATGCCTTGAATCACGAGCTTGCAGGCCTGGTGGGCTTCGAGAATCGCATCGCCCATCTCGGCTTCCGGCATCTCCCGGGCAAAGCCTTCGATGGTCACGACCGCGTCGTTGGTGCCCGCCACGATGAGGTCGAGGTCGCTTTCTTCCATCTGGCCGAACGTGGGCAGTACGACCAACTTTCCGTCGACGCGGCCGAGGCGAACGGCTCCGTAGGGCTTCAAGAATGGGATGTGCGACACGTGCAGTGCCGCACTCGCGCCGATGAGGCCGAGCACGTCCGAATCGTTGTCGCGATCCGCGGAGATTACGGTGACGTGAATCTGGACTTCGTTGACGTAGCCGACCGGGAAGAGCGGTCGGGTGGGACGATCGATGAGCCGCGAGGTGAGCGTTTCCTTAGTGCTCGGGCGGGTTTCGCGCTTGATGAAGCCGCCTGGGAACTTGCCGGCGGCGTAGGTCCGCTCGCGATATTCGACTTGAAGCGGGAAGAAATCGCGACCGGGGATGACGTTGCCTTCCACCACGGCAACGAGAACGACAGTGCCCTCATAGCGCACGAGCACGGCCCCATGGGCCTGCTTGGCGAGCTTTCCGGTTTCCAGGACGAGGGTTCCACTACCAAACGGGATTTCAACGGATGCAGGTGCGACCGCCACGGAGGTGATCCTTTCGGTTTACCCCTAAAAAGGGGACCGGCAGGAGTGCGAAGCGAGCGGATATGCGGAACAAAACCGGAAGCAACCGTCTCGACTCAGGCCGCGAATGCGCATTCCATCTTCAATCCGCGACTGTCTTGGTGGCACAGGCATTCCTACCGTGTAACGACGACACGGGCAGGGATGCCACCAAGTATTTACTTGCGCAGCCCGAGCTTCCCAATGATCGACAGATACAGATCTCGGTTGGTTTCCCGGAGGTACTTCAAGAGGTCGGCGCGCTGGCTGACGAGTTTGAGCAGCCCGCGCCGGCTCGCGAAGTCCTTCTTGTGTGTCCGCATGTGCTCGGTCAGGTAGTTAATACGGGCCGTACACAAAGCGATCTGCACCTCGGGCGAGCCGCTATCGTGCTCGTCCCGTCGGAACTGAGAAATGAGTTCGGTCTTCTTTTCCTTCGTGATCGCCATCGTCCCGGTACTCCGCTACCCGCCGCGTCGCACTCCAGCCAAACAGTTACGATACGACGTCAATTAAACACGTTCACTCTGTTTATGCAGTCCGGTGAGGAACGGACAGGGGCAAATGGGAAAAGTCGGGAGTATTCCCGGCGAGCGTCGACGAGTCAGGCAGCCGGTTCGTCACCCACGACCTTGCCGTCCTTCATGCGCACGATGCGGTCGGCTCGCTCCGCGATCTCGGGGCTGTGCGTGACGATGAGCAGCGCCAGCCCGCGGTCGCGCTGGAAGCCGGTCAGCAAATTCAAAACGTGATCGGCGTTGTCCGAGTCGAGGTTGCCAGTCGGTTCGTCGGCCAGCAAGAGGGCCGGGTCGTTGGCGAGCGCGCGAGCGATGGCGACGCGTTGCCGTTCGCCCACGGAGAGCTTCGCCGGCCGGTGATTGGCGCGCTTCAACATGCCCACGAGGTCGAGCAGTTCGTCCGCCTTCTTCACGCGATCGCGGGGCGAGGCGATCGTTCCCTCGAACATCGGCACCTGCACGTTCTCGCGCGCCGTGAGCGAAGGCAGCAGGAAGAACGACTGGAAGATGAAGCCGATCTGCCGGGCCCGGAAATTGTCGAGGTGCTTGTGTTTTGAAAGCCCTTCGCCGCGGAAGTAGACTTCGCCTCCGTCGGGCCGATCGAGCGCGCCGAGTACGTTGAGGAGCGTCGATTTCCCGCAGCCCGAGGGCCCGGTGATGGCGACGTGCTCGGCTTTGCGAACCCCGAGAGTCACGTCGTTCAGCGCGTGAACGTCGCCGTCTGGGTAAGTCTTCACCAATCGGTCGGCGAACAAGAGGTAGTCTTCGGGGCGGGCATCAGTCATGGCGGATTGCCTCCGTCGGCAAGAGGCGAGCGGCGCGGACCGCGGGGTAGGCCGCGCCGAGCAATCCGATGAGCAGGGTGAGCCCGAAGCCTTGGGCGATCACGCTGGGTGCGATGCCGCTCTCGATGAAGCCGTTGACCTTCGGGAAGAGCGTGAGAATGTAGGTGAGCGCAATCGCGCCGAGACTGCCGATGGTCGCCGCGGAGAGACTCAACATCACCGCTTCCAACAGCACCATTTTTACGACGCGGGTTCGCGGCCAACCTACCGCCCGAAGGATACCAATCTCTTGCGTCCGTTCGAGCACCGACATGATCATCGTGTCCAGCATGCTGATGATGCCGATGACCAACGCGATGACCGACACCATCCACGACATGGCGCGCACGATCTGAACGTGCGACGCGGTCTTGACGTATTCCTTGATGGTCTGGGCCGAGAGATGCCGGCCCGTGTCGTCCGTAAGGGCCGCGATGCGTTCGCGGACGGCCTCGATGTCGGCGTCGGGATGTTCCGACGACTTGTTCACTCGGATCGAGAAGCCGGTGATCTTTCCCTTGCGATTGGCGATTTCCTGCGATTCCGGCAGAAGCATGATGATGGAGCCATTTTCGAAGACGCTGAAACTCTTGAAGGTGCCGACGATTTCGAACTTCTTCTCCTGCAGTTCAATCTGCTCGCCGACCTTCTTTTTTAAATTCTCAGCGACCGTCGCCCCGATCATGACCTTGCGATAGTCGCCTTCCAAGACGCGCCGTCCCGAAAGGATCACGAGATCGTCGAACCCGAAATTGGAGGACGGCCAGCCGATGGTGATCGCGGGATCGTCGTTAGAACCCCGACGAACGACGCTGATCGAGATCAGTGCCACGTCCACGCCTTTGGGATCGACGCCTTCAATGTTAATGACGCGGTCGACGAGTCGTTCGTCGAGTTCGCTGGAGGTTTGATCCACGACGCCGCTTTGGAGTACCACGATATCGACACCGCGGCGTTCGAACCCCTCGGAGACTGTGGCCTCGACGTTGTGGCTGATGCCGAGCAGCGCGATCATGCTGCCGACCGAGACCGAGAGCCCGAGCACCGTGAGGGCCGTGCGGATCGGTCGCCGCGTGAGGTTCTTCAAGATGAAGGAAACGAAGTACATGTCTTGGCCGCTCGCGGCTTCGCGATGGGGGTGAACTCAGAACGCGAGCCGTTTCAGGTTACTCAGCACGGCCTCGGTGAACGCTGGAGTGTTCTCGACGAGGGCCAGATGCTTGGCACCCGGGATGATCTCGACCGTGCAGTTCGCCAGATGTTGTTTTAACCACTCGCACGTCGCCAGGAAGGGTGAAAACTCGTCGTACAGAGCGATCACGGGCTGGCGGACACCGGATATTCGTTCCGCGGTAAGCCCGGCCTCGGCGAGCACTTCGTCGCCGCAGTTCGTCTCGGCGAGCTTGGGCAGCTGCCGCAGCCAACCGCGGCCGAACGCGCCGTAAATGTCTTCGAGCGTCTTCATCTGCTCCGCGTTCATCTCGGCACACGAGCGAAACAATCGCGTGAAGTCCACGGTCTCGCCGAGTTCGACGCCGACCTTCTGGAACGTCTCGCGGAGGTCTTTCCAGATGGTCATCTTCCCGAAGTTCGGCTCGATGTGTTTGAGCCCGGGGAAGAACGAATCGGAGAGCACGACGCCAGCGACGGCCTCCGGCGAGAGCAAGGCCGCGTGAAGGGCGATCACGCCGCCGAAGCTGTGCCCGACGAGGAACGCGGGTTCGAGCCCGAGTGCGGCATGAAGTTGTTTGAAGTCTTCGGCCATCGCGGCCGAGGTGTAGCCGGTCTGCGGGCGGTCGCTCGCCCCGTGCCCGCGGAGGTCGTAGCTGGTGACCCGGAAGTGAGCGGCGAGCGTATCGACGAGGCCCGTGAACATCCACACGGCCTGGTTGCTGGTGACGGCGTGGACGAGCACCACGTCCGGCCCTTGGCCGGACTGCTGGTAGTAGAGCCGCGTTCCGTTCACCTCGAGTTCGGGCATATTCGATCCATCGCGAAGCCGCGAGTTAAGTCCGAAAGTCCAGGAGGAAGACGCTGTGAATAACCTCAAAGCTCCCACCTCTCCCCGCTGGGGAGAGGTCGCCGTGCCGATGCGAATG
>JAYTUG010000326.1:0-6268 GCA_043744695.1 Gemmataceae bacterium | reverse complement strand
AGCTGCGCATCCGCTGGTACAAAGTCGCAACTGAGTCACCGATTGGTGGCTGGGTGAAGGCGTTGGCCGCACGCGATCCCGCGCCGCTGGCCATCATCGGCGGCTGGACCAGCGACTGGGCGCACAAGCTCGCCCAAGCACTCAACGCGCAAGGAGGTTGGCATGGTAGCCCCCCACTTTTCTTCATCACCACCGCGACGGTCGACACCGTCACCGGAGACCCGGACGATTCCACGGGCTTCCCGAGCGTCTCCGAACAGCGCAACCTCATCGAGGTCTATCCGGACCGTTCCTTCCGATTCTGCTTCAGCAATTCGCAGATGGTTCGTGCGGTAAGCGATTACGTCCTTCACGAGCCGTCGCTGCGACCGGGGCCGCTCAACTGGCCGGAGTTACGCGCGGTCGGCATGGGGGCGTCGGGTCCTTGGAATTTCGCGGCAGGCCTCGCTCCACTCGCGCATCGGCCCACCGTGTTTCCCCTCAAATGGCAAGACGACACCTATTCGGAAGACCTTTTCAATCAGTTCCGCGAACACCTCTACTCTTCGCTAGACGTTCCGCGCATCGCCAGCGCTCCGGCGTTCTCGATTCCCTTCAGCGTGGGGGGCTTCTCGCGCCCGAACGCGGGTGAAGCGGCAGCGGTTCGCGCGATTCTGAACGACCTGCCCCCGCCGGGCGAACGCTCGTTGCTCGTGATTCCCACGGGTTCGAGCGCGCCGGCCCGCCGAGTGTTGCTGGCCCTGTCGGAGCGAGTTCCACAAGCGGGCCGCCGGCTTGTGGCCGTCACGGGCGACGGCTTTTCCGTGAACACGTTCTACCGCGATGCCGAGTGGGCTTGGCCGGCACGCTCGATTCCGATTCCCGTGGTGCTGTTTGCGCACGACAATCCCTTCGGTTGGGATCTGCCCTCGGACGCGCGCCCGCCGATGGGTTACCGGCTCGAACCGAAGACCACGACGGAAGAAGTCCTGCTCGATACCAACCTCGGTCGCATGGTCGCGGATGCGGTCTTTCCCGTCGTCGTGGGGGAACGCCGTATTGCGAGCGGTGCGGATGAAGTCGCGGAGTACTTGCGAATTCGGCCCGACAAGTTCTTCGACGACCGCGGCAACCGGCGCGGCCGCAGCGGCGAGCACGTCGCCGTGGTTCGGCCCACCCAGCGTTACGGCGACAACGCGCCTGGGGCACCGCGACCCGAATCGATCGTCGAGGTGTTTCGGCGCGAGGTAGACGGCCGAACCTGGACGCGCGTGGGCACCGTGCAAGTGCGCCCCGAGAAGACCGACGAACGGAGCGCGGAATGAGCACCGTCGTTCCCCACCTCCCTCCTCCGTTCCCCTTCTGGCGCTACGTCGGCCGCCTCGCACCGCTCGCCATCCTCTGGTCCGTCCTCGTCGTGTGGCTCGGCTGGCTCCTCTATTCCAAAGCGACCTGGACCCAGCAATCGGACGAAGAAGACATCCGCGAGTGGCTCAACGAAACGCGAGTCTTCCGCAAGACGCTCCCCGAACTGCTTGCGGATTACGTGGAACTGGCGGAGAGCCCCTCGGGTACGGACGCCGAACGGCTCAAGAACAAGTTCGACGAAATCGAGGCTCACCTCACGGCTCTAACGGAGCCGACGCGCAAGTATTCGGGCAAGCTCCCGCTTTTCCCGGAGGTCTACCGACTGGGCATCGCTTACGCGGGACCAGTACCGGCAGGTCGAAGCGAGCATCCGGTATGGATTTCACCCGTGCCGCGACCGGGGGCGGACGCCAAAGCCCGCGTTCGCATCGTGGACTACCCCGTTGGCGGCGGCCGAGCCCGCATTCACTGCGAGTACCGGATTCACACGAACCATCGGTTCGAAGAAGAGCAGCAGGCCCGCCGCTACTGGCAGCTTCCGCTCGTCGCGTTCCTGGTCCCCGCGACTGGCCTTGCCAGCGTCTTGGCCTTCCGCTCGATGCGTCGCGAACGGCTGCGCGAACTCGATCGGGCGGAGTCCGAGCGTGCGGCGGAACACCGCGAGCGCGAGCTTCTCGAAACCCGGGTGAAGCGCCAAGAGGCCGAGCAGGAAGCGGAGGAACTCGAACGCCGCGTGCTCGAAGCCGACCTCGAGAAAGCGAAGGTCGAGAATCGTGCGGCCGAGGCCGAACGCTCCGCGCTCGAAATGAAATCGCAACTCTACGCGAGCATCGGCATCATGGCCGGGAGCTACGCGCACAACATCAAGAACCTGCTCGTTCGCCCCAACGATCTTCTCGCCCGCTGCCTCGACGACACCGGAATTTCGAGCGAACAACAGCACCGGCTTCAGGAGGTGCGGTCCACGCTCGGCACGGTCACGGATCGCTTGCAGCAGATCCTCCGCACGGTCCGCCGCGATCCGACTCGCACCGAGATGACGCGCCTCGACCTCGCCGAACTCGTGAAGACCTCGCACCAGACCTGGGCCGACACGGCCTGGGAGAAGTGGAAACTCCGCATCGAAGTCGAACTCTCCGAACGCCCCCTGCTCGTAAACGGGGACCACTCGCACCTTCAACAAGCGATCGAGAACCTCATCTTCAATGCGCGCGATGCCACGTTCGAGATGCGCAACCACCTCCGCGAGGAAGCGCGCCGCGACCCGAGCCTCGACCCGAACGCACGCAAACAGAGGATCCTCGAGGCGGCATCGTGGAAGGGCAACGTTCACCTTCGCGTTTGCCGCGAGGGCAAGGTTGTCCTGCTCGAAATCGCGGACAACGGCATCGGCATGACCGAGGACGTGCGCGCGAGTTGCCTTAAAACGCACTTCACGACCAAACGCGACAACGCCCTCTACGAAGGGTACAGTGCGGGAATGGGTCTGGGGTTGTCGTTCGTGGCGGTGGTGCTCGAACACCACGACGCGACTCTGGAAATCGAATCGACGCCGCTGCGCGGCGCGACCTTCCATATCCGGATGCCCGCGGCGAACGCCGAAACGGCTTGAAATGCACGCTGGCTTCGTTAGCAAATCACCGTGATCGAAGTTACTCAACTCACCGTCCGCCAGGGCACCTTCGCACTCTCGGAGATCGCCTTCGCGGTGCCGGCAGGCTGCTACGCCGTGCTCATGGGCAAGAGCGGCTGCGGGAAGACCACCATCCTGGAATCGCTCGCCGGACTTCGCACGATCGAATCGGGCACCATCCTTTTTGCGGGCCGTGAGGTCGCTCAGCTTCCACCAGCCGCTCGTCGGGTGGGATACGTTCCGCAAGACGGCGCACTCTTCGACACCATGACCGTTCGCGACAACCTCGGCTTCGCGCTGGACGTTCGCGGCGATTCGCGTGCCGCCATCGCGAAGCGCGTCGACGAATTGGCCGCGTGGTTGGAACTGGTCCCGTTGCTCGACCGCCGACCGCACAACCTCAGCGGGGGCGAGAAGCAGCGCGTGGCTCTCGGCCGCGCCCTGGCCTCGCGGCCACCCGTACTCCTGCTCGACGAACCGCTCGGTTCGCTCGACGACGATACTCGCGATCACCTCATCGGCGTCTTGAACGGACTGCGGCAATCGCGTGAAGTCACGGTGCTGCACGTCACCCACAACCGCTCCGAGGCCGAGCGCCTCGGCGACATCGTACTTCGCCTGCACGCGGGAGCCATCGCCGTCAGCGACACATCAGTTGCAACGCGACCAGCAGTAACAAGCCCAGGCTGATGATCCCGTTCACGTGAAAGAACGCCCGATTGACGCGGGTGAGGTCGTCCGCGCGGACCAGCGAGTGTTCGTAAACGAGCAGCGCTCCGATCAACCCAAGACCGGACAGGTAGAGCGGCCCGAGATACTCGGAACCGAACGCGAGGAGCACGAGCAGCGAGAACATCGCGGTATGGCAAACGGCCGCGAGCCTCAAACCGCTTGCAATTCCCAGTCGGGCCGGGATGCTGTGCAAGCCCTGTTCGCGATCGAAATCCACGTCCTGGCAGGCATAGAGAATGTCGAACCCCGCGACCCAGCACATCACGGCAAGCCCCAGTACGATCGGCACCTCAAGGGCTTCCAGCCCCTTGATCGCGATCCACGTCGCGACCGGAGCGAGCATGAGAGCGGCCCCGAGCCAGAAGTGAGCGAGACTCGTGAAGCGTTTGGCCAGCGAGTAGCCGAGGACGAACAGCAGAACGGGTACGCTGAGGTAAAGCGGCCAGAAATTCGGCGGATTGCGAAGGCCGAAGAGCGAGGTTGAAGCGATGAAGGCGGCACAACACAGCAGCGTGAAGGTCGCCACGCTCCCGCGACTGAGGAGCCCGGCGGGGAGGTGCCGCCCGGCGGTGCGCGGGTTCTTCGCATCGATGCTGGCATCGACGAGCCGGTTGAACGCCATCGCGGCGGAGCGTGCGAAAACCATGCACAAAACGATGCCGAGGAGGTCCGTTTCGCGGAACGTCTCGTCTTGCCACGCGAGTAGAGCCGCGATCGCGGCGAACGGCAACGCGAAAATGGTGTGGCTGAAGCGAATCAGTTCGAGCAACTTGGTGAGCATGACGTTACTCGTACTAACCGCCACGCTTCGAGGCCGGGCAACTCGCGTTCGTCCATCACAAGTACTTCATGCAGACGACGCCAGCGACCACGAGTGCCGCTCCGATCATGCGGCCGAGCGTGATCGGTTGCTCCGGCAAGCCGAGGAGCGCGAAGTGTTCCAACAGCAGCGAACAGAGCAGTTGCCCCGCAACGACCAGCGCGATGAACAGCGCGGGCCGCAGTTCCGACACGAGGGCCGCGCCTCCGAGCACGATCAGAGCACCGAGCGGCCCGCCGATCCAGTTCCACCAAGACGTCTCGCGGATCGCATCGCTCGCCGGTGAAGACGGCCGAAGTACCACCATCGCCGTGATGGCGGTGACGAACGTTCCGCAGATGGAGAAGAACGCGGCCCACATCGGGCTGCCGAGGTTGATGCGGAATTTGCTGTTCGCGGAAGCTTGTAGCGCGAAGCACGCCCCGACCGCAACCGCGAGTACGAGATACCAAACTTGGGGCATGGTTCAAATCACCTGCTTGATCGGCTCGGCACCTTCGACGCCGACCAGCTTCTGGTCGAGCCCGCCGAAGAAGTAAGCGAGCTTGTTCGGGTCGAGGCCCATCTGGTTGAGCACGGTGGCGTGCAGGTTCTTGACGTGGAAGCGATCCTCGACGGCGTTGTTGCCGAGTTCGTCGGTCTTGCCGACGCTGATGCCGCCCTTGATGCCGCCGCCCGCCATCCACATGGTGAAGCCGGACGAGTTGTGATCGCGTCCGGTGCCCTGAGCGTACTCGGCCGTCGGTTGACGACCGAACTCGCCGCCCCAGATGATGAGCGTGCTATCGAGCAGGCCCCTGCGTTTGAGGTCGTTCAGAAGCCCGGCGATGGGCTTATCCGTGGCACCGGCGTGCAGCGAGTGGTTCCGAACCATGTCCGAGTGAGCGTCCCAGTTGAAATCGTTGTGGTTGCCGCCGGAGTAGATTTGAATGAAGCGGACGCCGCGTGCGACGAGCCGGCGAGCGAGCAGACACTTCTTGCCGAACTCGTCCGTCTTCGGTTCGCCGACGCCGTACAGCGCCTTGGTCTCGGCGGTTTCCTTGGCGAAATCCACGGCTTCGGGCGCGTGCTGCTGCATCTTGAAAGCGAGTTCGTAGCTGGCAATGCGGGCGGCCAGTTCCGAGTTGTCCTTCCGCGACGCGAGGTGGTCGTCGTTCTTCTCCTTGAGTCGATCGAGCAGGTCGCGCTGCTGCTCGCGGGTGGTGCCGGGCGGGAGCGCGAGGTCGTGGATCGGCGTCTTGTCCGCCTTGATGGTCACGCCCTGGTACGCGGCGGGCATGTAGCCGCTCGACCAATTCTTGGGGCCGCTGATCGGGCCGCCGCTGTTGTCCAACATCACGACGTAGCCGGGCAGGTTTTCGTTCTCGCTGCCCAGGCCATAGGTGACCCACGAGCCGAGAGACGGATGCCCACTGAGCAGTCGGCCGCTGTTCATCATGAGCAGAGCCGAGCCGTGAATCGGGCTCTCGGCGTACATGCCGTGGAGGAACGCGATGTCGTCCACGCAGGAGCCGATGTTGGGGAAGAGATCGGAGACGAGCTTGCCGCATTTGCCGTAGGGCTTGAACTGCCACTTGGGCCCGACGACGCGACCGACGGCCTTGTGCCCGCCGCGGCCGAAGGTTTTCACGGGGATGGTCTTGCCGTCGAGCTTGTACAGTTCGGGCTTGTGGTCGAAGGTATCGACCTGACTCGGCCCGCCGTAGCAGAAGATGAAGATGACCGACTTGGCCTTG
>JAYTUG010000325.1:0-6281 GCA_043744695.1 Gemmataceae bacterium | reverse complement strand
GTGTACCGACTGAATCGAAACGGAAGGGCTCCGCCCTCTTCATCGTCTGGCTCGTCGTGTTCATCGACTTGCTCGGCTTCGGCATCGTCTTGCCGGTGTTGCCTCGGCAAGTCGATCGCTACCTCACCGATCTTTCGCCGGAAGCGAAAGGTGCGATGATCGGCATTCTGTTCTCGTCGTTCTCGCTGATGCAATTCATCTTCTCACCGGTCTGGGGTCGCATCTCGGATCGCATCGGCCGGCGGCCGGTGCTGCTCATCAGCTTGCTCGGCTCGGTGGTGTTCTACGCGCTCTACGGCTACGCGGTCACGCTGCCGGCGAGCGAGGCGACCCTGGCCGTGGCACTGTTGCTGGTATCGCGTGTGGGAGCCGGCATCGCCGGAGCCAGCGTGGGCACGGCCGCCGCAGTGATCGCCGACTGCACGACGCCGGAGAAACGCGCCAAGGGTATGGCCCTCATCGGCATCGCCTTCGGTGCCGGGTTCACGCTCGGGCCACTCATCGCTTTTTTCGGACTCGCACTCTTCGACGATCAACGCTGGGGCGTCGGGGCGCTCGCCTCCGTGCTCTCCGCTATCGCGCTCATCGTCGCGCTGCTCAGCTTCAAGGAAACCCGCAATCCGGAGAACAAGGCCGGCAAGGAATTCTTCAGCATCGGACGAAGCGTGGAGGTGCTGCGGATGCCCACCGTCGGCACGCTGATCCTGATCTACTTCCTGGCGATCTTCGCCTTCGCCAACTTCGAGGCCACGCTCGCCCTGCTCACCAAGTCCGCGTTCGGCATGTCGGACGACGACAACTTCCTCGTGTTCGCCACGGTCGGATTCGTGCTCCTGTTTGCCGGCGGCTCGTATCGGCCCATGTTGAAGCGGTACACCGAAGCGAATTTGCTGAAGGTCGGAGTGGTGCTGATGATCGTCGGCCTCGCCGGGCTCGGGGGAGTCGCGTACGGCTCCATGATCCAATCCGCGACCAACGACAAAGTCGAGATTCCTGGCCTGAAAGTCTATTTCTATATTGCTATGTCGCTTGCCGTCATCGGCTTTGCGTTTGTGAACCCTTCGGTCTCGGCGCTGGTTTCAAAGCGATCCGATCCGGCTCGGCAAGGCGAAGTCATGGGCGTGAATCAGTCGTTCGCATCGCTCGGCCGCATTCTCGGGCCGCTCCTCGGTTCGATCTTGTTCCAGGTGAACGCCTCGGGCACACTGCCGTTTGCACTCGCGGTTGGGCTGTTGGCGGTGGTGCTGATGTTGCTGCCGCGGTTGAAGACTTCCTAGCCGCTTGCGGCTTCGCGAGGGGAAGGGAATCCGATGGTTCCGCTGGCGGAACTCAATCCGCGACGGATCGCGCTGATCAAACCCAGCGCGCTCGGCGACATCGTTCACGCCTTGCCGGTGCTCTCCGCCCTTCGCACCAAGTTCCCACAAGCCGAAATCACCTGGGTCGTCAACAAGTCTTTCGAGCCACTGCTCGCCGGGCATCCCGACCTGACGGATACGTTGAGTTTCGATCGGGGAGCGCGGAAGCGAGGACTCATCGGTGCCGCGTCGTACGCGGTTCAATTCGCGCGCGAACTCCGCAGCCGGCGGTTCGATCTGGTCATCGACTTACAAGGACTGTTGCGAACCGGCCTGATGTGCCTCGCGACACGTTCGCCCCGCGCGGTCGGATTCGCGAGCGCCCGGGAAGGCAGCCGCTTCGCCTATACGGATCGGATTCGCGTTCCCGATGCGGATCGGATCCACGCGGTGGATCGATACTGGCGAGTGGTGGAAGCCTTCGGAGCGGGCGATGTCGCGAAGCGCTTTCACGTGCCGATTTCGGCGGAAGCGCGAGACTGGGCCGAGGCGGAAGTTCGATCCCTGCCTCACCCGATCGTCGCAGTCGCGGTCGGGGCGAAGTGGGTCACCAAACGCTGGCCGCCGAGCCACTTCGCCGAACTTCTCAGACAGGTTGAAGGAACTTGCCTCTTCGTCGGCACGGGCGATGACACCGCGATGTCACTCGAAGTGATTCATTCGCTGCCCAGGCCATCGCGCGACTTCACCGGCAAGACCACGCTACCTCAACTCGCCGCACTGCTCGCTTCTGCCGATGTCATGGTCGGCAACGACACCGGCCCGCTGCACCTGGCGGCGGCGCTCGGAAAGCCTTGCGTCGCCCCGTATACCTGTACCCGAGTCGCGAAGCACGGGCCGTACGGCGCGTTGCATGGTGCCGTCGAGACGACCGTGCCGTGCGCCGGCAGCTACCTCAAGACCTGCCCGAACATGATCTGCATGCCCGAGCTGACGCCGGCTCGTCTCGGGTCCAAGCTTGCCGAGGTGCTCGAGACATGGGCGAAAAACAACTGCCGTTCCGCTTGATCCTGGCGAGCGGATCGCAAGGCCGCCGCTGGCTCCTGGAACAGGCCGGTTACACCTTCGAAGTCAAACCTTCCCACATCGACGAACCGACGGAGGCTCGCCTCGGCGATTGCCGGCATTACGTCGCGGAACTGGCGTGGCTCAAGGCCGAGGCCGTGTCCAAGCACGAACCCGACGGACTCATCATTGCGGCCGACACCGTGGGTTGGCTGCACGGTAAAGTCGTCGGCAAACCCGAAGACGAGGCCGACGCGCGCCGCATCATTACCTCGCTCTCCGGCACCGTGCACGAACTCTGGACCGGCGTTTGCCTTTGGCTTCGCCCCGACAACTGGCAGTTCACCTGGCAGGAACGCAGCCTCGTGCGGATGAAGCCGCTGAGCGACTCCGAGATCGACGCATACCTGAAGACGCGGAAGTGGGAGGGGTGCAGCGGGGCCTACGCGATCGAGTTGCCGAACGACCCTTACCTCACCGTGGAGGAGGGTTTCGCGAGCAACGTGATCGGGCTTCCGATGGAGTCGCTGGAGAAGGCGTTGGGATGGGCACGAGAACCTCCGGGGAAAGAAGGACAAGGATGGTGTTGCTTAAACCCTGATAGAATTGCCCCATAATGATCGGGTTCCCACCAAGTAAGAGCTGCACACCCAGGCGAAAGTTCGTCGCGAAGACGGAGTATACGGGTAGCGGCACAACTCCTATAATCCGCAGTGTCCGAGCAACCGTTCACTCTACTGCGTCCTCGTCTTTCTCCGTAACGAGTCCAAGAGAGAACCCATGAGCATCGCCTTGGCGAAGGAACCGACACGCACTTCCGAACCCGTCGGCCAGCCGATTCAACACCGCTACCAATATCCGGGCATTCCCACGACGTGCGACGGCTCGGAAGCCGTGGTTCACGTGGAAGTCGCCATCAGCCAGGCGGCGGGCGCCTACCCGATCACGAGTTCCACCGCGATGGGCGGCGGGTTCAACGCCGCAGTCATGAACGGCGACAAGAACCTGTTCGGCGATGCGCTCATGTTCTTCGAACCGGAGAGCGAGCACTCCGCGGCGAGCGTGTGCGAAGGCTTCGCCGTGGCCGGAGGCCGCGTCACGAACTTCACTTCGGGGCAAGGCCTCGTGCTCATGAAGGAAGTGCTCTACACGATCAGCGGGAAGCGCCTGCCAGTCGTGATGAACATTGGGTCGCGGGCGCTCACGAGCCAGGGCCTGAACGTGCATGCCGGTCACGACGACGTGATGAGCGTGGCCGACTGCGGCTGGGGCATGCTCTTCGCTCGCAACGCTCAGGAAGCCGGCGACCTCTGCCTCATCTCGCGACGGGTGGCCGAAGCGACGCAAACGCCATTCTTCAACATCCAGGACGGCTTCCTCACCACGCATACCGTCGAGACGGTGCGGTTGATCGAACACGACCTGATGAAGGAATACGTCGGCGATCCCAAGGTGAAGCTAACCAACCTCATGGACCCCGCGAACCCGCTGATGTCCGGAGTGGTGCAGAACCAAGATTCGTACATGAAGGGCAAGATCGCGCAGCGCTGGTACTACGACCGCGTGATGCCGGCCTTGGAGGAGGCTTTCGAGATTTTCGGCAAGAAGACGGGCCGACACTACGGGCACGTCGGCCCGTACCGCTGCGAGGATGCCGAGTTCATCCTCGTCGGCATCGGCTGCTACATGGAGACGGCGCAGGTCGTCGTCGATTATTTGCGGGAGAAGAAGGGCATCGCGGCCGGGTGCATGTCGGTTCTCACGTTCCGTCCGTTCCCCGCCCGACAAATCGTCGATGCACTCGCCGGGGCCAAGGCCATCACCATTATCGAGCGCATGGACGATCCGCTTTCGACCACGGGCAACCACCTGACCCGCGAGATCAAGGCTGCGTTCTGCGATGCCGTGACCGGACAAAACGGTCAGGAGCGGCTCGACTCGATCCCGAAAATCTATCACTGTGCCGCGGGGCTCGGCAGCCGCGACGTGCGGCCTGGCGACCTGATCTCCGCTATCCACAACATGATCAAGGACGGCCCCGATTACTTCTGCCTCGGCATCGACCATCCACTCGCTCTCAAGATTGGCGACGATCCGGATCTACGCCCGAAGGGCGGCTTCTCGATGCGCGGCCACTCCGTCGGCGGCTTCGGCAGCGTCACCACCAACAAGGTCATCGCGACCATCGCCGGGAACGTCTTCGGTAAGGACGTGCAGGCCTATCCGAAGTACGGGTCCGAGAAGAAGGGCCTGCCCACGACGTATTACCTCACCGTGGCCGATTCGCACGTCTACATCCACTGCGAGTTGGAGAAGGTCGAACTCCTCTGCATCAACGATCCGACCGCGATTCTCAGCCCGTTGACGCTCAAGGGCCTGTCGAATGGCGGCGCGATCTTCATGCAATCCGCGCAGTCCGATCCCATCGAGGTTTGGAAGCGGATTCCCGCCGCGAATCAGAAGGCGATCCGCGAGAAGAAGGCCCGCGTCTACTTCTGCGACATGGTGAAGATTGCCCGCGAGGTGGCGAGCGAACCGGACTTGCAGATGCGCATGCAGGGCATCGTGCTGCTCGGGGCGTTCCTCAAGCTGACGCCCTATTCGCAGGAAGCCGAGATGACCGAAGAGCAGGTGTATGCGGGCGTCGAGAAGGCGTTGACCAAGTATTTCGGCAAGCGCGGCGCTCAGGTCGTGGCGGACAACATGATCTGCATCAAGCGCGGCTACGGCGAGATGCAGGAGATCCCGGCGACTGCAATCAACGCATAAGACACTTGCCGCTTCAAGATCGAGGAGATGAGATGTCCGTCAATACGCTCATGCCAACGCTTTTAAAGCTAAGCATTGCAGATCGAAGGAAGCTCATCGACCGTCTCTGGGACAGTCTTCCCGAGTCGCTGGAGGCGTCGGAGGTCCCAGACTGGCACATCGAGTTGTTGAAAGAACGCCTCGCCGAGGCTGAGGCCAAACCTGGCGAAGGAATTCCACTTAAGGAGTTCCTCAAAGAATTGCGGAAGTCGCCATGAGTCGTCCGGTGATTGTTCGACTTGTGGCCCGAGAGGACGTCCACGAGATTCGCGATTACCTGAGGCAGCGGCGGGAAAGTGCCGCAGTCAAGTTCGATTCGAGGCTCGCGGCGTTACTTGTGCGCGTCGAATCGATGCCGTTCATGTATGCAAAGGTTTGGCGAACGGTGCGTGCGGTCCGTGTTCGAGGATTCCGCTATGTCCTCTATTACGTCGTGTATCGGGATCGAACCGAGGTGATCGCTGTCGCTCATGGCTCCCGGGAATCATTAGTCTGGAAATCGCGAGTTTAAATTACACACAATCGGAGTTCTTCAATATGGCCACTGCCTCTCCCGTCGCTCCCTCCCTCAACGAGGCCAGCGATCGCGATCCTTACAACAACAATTGCTACGGCACGCTCGTCGACCGCCCGTACAAAACCCTCAGCCTGCCCGTACTCGATGTCAACGACTTCAACGAACGCATCGTCCGCGGCTACGAGGAAGGTTACGGCGAAAAGTACCTCCCAGCCGACCTCACCCTGGCCCGCTCGCTCGTGCCCGCCGGCACCGCGTCGCTCCGCGACTTCAGCTACATCGCACCCGAAATTCCCGAGTACCTGCCCGAGAACTGCACGGGGTGCATGGACTGCGTCACCGAGTGCCCGGACACCGCCATTCTGGGTAAGGTGCTCGGCGAAACCGAGTGGGAAGAGAAACTGAAGATCGTGCCCGAGGCCGACCGCGAGATGTTCAAGGCCCAGTGGGCCAAGACCAAGAAGTACTACGATGGCGGGGCCAAGAAGAACGCGGGCGTCGGCGGCATGTTCAACATCATCATCGACCCTTCCAAGTGCAAGGGCTGCGCCGAGTGCGTCACCGTCTGCGACGACAACGCGCTCAAGATGGTG
>JAYTUG010000324.1:0-6307 GCA_043744695.1 Gemmataceae bacterium | reverse complement strand
CTCGCCTCGATTATTGAAAGTGCTCTAATCGAGAGGATCGGCGGTCGGCGACCGCGCCAGTTCACACAATTCCCTCTTTCAGCAAATCTTCCACGGATGCTTCCACCGCGCGGATGGTGTCGTCCACAATCGCGTCGGTGTGTTCGCAGCTCGTCATGCCGGCGAAGCCCCAGAGATCGACGCCGTGAACGAGCATCGCTTGCCGCATGGAGTAAAGCTGCCTTGCGTTTTTGGGGCCATCGAGTGCGTCGAGATCGCCGTCGTAGGGGATGAGCCCGTCGTTGGCCCCGGCATCGAGCTTCGGCTTGGGGCCGGTGTAGCCCGTCACGATGCGCAGCATCGAGAAGTCGCCATACGCGGCCATCGGCCATCCGCGCTTTGCGAAGAGTGCATTGAGGCCATTTCGCAGGCGAACGGCAGCGGTCGTGGCGAGGCGGCACGGTTCGCCGGTGCCCACTCGCTTCAGGGCGGCCACGCCGGCGGCGGCCGAGAGCGGGTTTGCGTTGTAGGTGCCGGGGTGCTTCATCTTGGGCTTGCCCGCTCGCGGTTCGAGGTACGCCATGATGTCGGTTCGGCCTCCGAGCGCGCCGCCGGGCAATCCCCCCGCCAGGATCTTCGCCATCGAGGTGAGGTCGGGAGCGATGCCGTAGTAAGTTTGCGCCCCTCCCGGTGCGACGCGAAACCCCGTGATCACTTCGTCGAAGATGAGAACGCACTCGCGGCGGGTGCAGAGTTCGCGCAGGCCGTGGAGGAACTCGCCGCGCATTGGCACGGCACCCCAATGGCCGCCGGTCGGTTCGAGAATCACCGCGCCGATCTGAGCGTCGCGCTTCAAGGCGTCCTCGACGGCGTTCAAATCGTTCGGCGGCACCGCCACGCAGTTTGCAGCGACCCCATCCGGCACGCCCGGCACGCCCGGGGCATCGTAGGGTGGATCGGAGCCGACCGTGACGTAGTCGTGCCAGCCGTGGAAGTGGCCGCGAAACTTGAGGAACCTCGGCCGGCCCGTGTAGAGCCGCGAGAGGCGAAGCGCCATCAACGTGGCTTCGGTGCCGCTGCCGGTGAAGCGGACTTTCTCCGCCGAGGGAACGAGCTTCTGAACGAGTTGACCCCATTCGATCTCGAGGTCGTGGCACGAACCGTAGTGCGTGCCTTTCGCCATCTGTTCGCGCACGGCTTCGACGACATCCGGGGGCGAGTGCCCGAGGAGCAGGGCACCGTGGCCGACGAAGTAATCGACGAGCTTGTGGCCGTCCACGTCCCACTTGTACGCCCCTTGAGCGTGCGTGACGTACGGCGGGAACGGCTCCATCATCCGCGTGTCGTGCGTGACGCCCGTGGGGAAGATGCTTTTCGCCGTTTCAAATCGCGTTTGGGAGCCCGGGAACGCCGCGATGTACCGATCGACGAGCATGGGAACGGTCTCGGGTTACGAAGGCAGGGGAACTCCCTCCAAAAGTGTATCCCGCCTCCACGCCATTGGCTTCGCTACGAGTACGGGCGGCTGTGGCGACGGGAGTGCGCCTGGAACTTCGCGTGCTTCGAGAACTTCTGGACCTCGCCATCCGCGAGCAGCGATTCGACCTGAGCGAACGCTGCGGCCTCGCACTGCAGTTCGGGAGTCGCCGGAGCCGCCGCCAGGATCTTCTTCCCTTCTGCTAGCCAGCGCAAGGCCCCATCCCGATCGCCGCGATCGATGCAGAGCGTCGCTTCCTTCTTGCACCGGGCCAGGAGCAACAGCGCCGCCCGCTCCTCCACATCCACATTCGCCGCGAGCGATTCCCAGAGCGAACCGACGATTGTCGGCAACGCGAGCGTCGTGGTCGCCTGCTGCGGTCCGGACGCGTTCGGAGTGGTCCAGGTCAGGTTGAACCGGCAGAGCGGTGCTTCCCGTGCGATCGGCGGGACGTTCAGCCGCACGACCACTTGCACCGGCATCCCCGCCACGAGGTTCGGCAACTTGAACCGGCCGTCCGGCGTGCGATCCAGATCGTTGAGCACGTCGGCGATTGAAACGCCATTCTGTGGTTCGAGGCCGAGTTGCACGCTCTGCCCGAACGTGGCCATGAGGCCGCGAAGTTCGGTTTGGAAGATGTCCGGGAGTTGGCGGGCGTTCTCGATGTAGTAGTAGCTGCCGTCCCCGGAGCGCGCCATCGCTTCGAGAAGGTCTTCGTTGTACTCGTCGCCGAGGCCCATCGCGGTAGTGCTTACCGATTCGCGGGCAAGGCGGTTCACGTCGGTCGCAATCGCGTCCGGGCTGGTCTCGCCGATGTTCGCGAGGCCATCCGAGAGGAGGATCACGCGGTTCAAGCCGCCCTCGATCCGGTTCCCGCGAACCTGCGTGCCGCCTTCCCTCCAACCGGCGTGCAGGGCCGTGCTGCCTCCGGGTTGAACCCGACGAATCGCCTCCACGATTGCAGCCTTGTTCTCGGCAGGCGCATTCGAAACCACGGTCTGAACCGCGTCGTCGAAAATCGTGACGCTGACGCGGTCGCTCGGGAGGAGTTGCTGAACGGCGAAGACGGCGGCCTCGCGGGCAAACTCGATCTTCTTCGCGCCGGCCATGGAGCCCGAACGATCGAGTACGAGCCCGAGGTTGATGCGCGGCCGCGGAGCGTTCAGAGGGGTGTCGGGGGCCGTAATCTTAAGGAGGACATCGAGGGTGGTCGGGGCATCCTTACGGACGGCGGGCCGAAGCGGGATCAGTTCGAGGGTGGGTTGCGACATGGGATACTCCTGCGGTTCGGGACGTGAAGTAGAGTTGAGCCTCGGGGCGAGCCCGAGGTTCGCGTCTTACTCTAAACTTGTTGGAACGGTGGAGAACGTTACATTCGCGTTTTGGGTGTGGCTCGCGACGCAAGCAATTGGTTCGCGGTGGCACCGGCTTCCAGCCGGTGTTCTGACACACTTCCTCTCTTTGTGAGATGCGTGCCTCGCGCGGACGTTTGGTATCATACTCTCTCCGCGACTCGCACACCTTCCGATCGGGTTGTTTCATGGGCGCGTTGATATTCGTTCCCGCGCTCGTGGCCAGCGCGGTCTTCGGCTTCGTCTTTTCCATCTTCGCGGCCCAGCACTACCTCACCGTTTTGCAGAGCACCGGCTCCGGAGCCAAGCAAATCACGTGGCCATCCGAACCGTTCATCGACAGTTTTTGGAAGGTCTTCTATCTGGGGTGGCTGATCGGTCTGTGGCTGGGGCCAGCGTGGTTCCTGGGTCGAGCCTTCGCGACCGGCTCCGATTTGCCGTGGATGCGCTACGCGGTACCGCTGTCCGTGTTTTGGATTTGCTACCCAATTAGTCAACTCTCGTCGTTGAGCGGGCCGAGTATCTGGCTCCCGTTACATCACGACGTCTTCGGCCGACTGGCCCGCAAGCCAGACGTCCTCATCGGATTCTTCGCCCTCAGCGGAGCCGTACTCGTGGCTTTCGGCCTCGGCTTCCACTGGACGTTCAACGCCACCGGCTTCATGTGGCTGTTCGTAGGCGCTCCCCTGTTCGTGGTCGCGGCCTTGATGTACGCTCGGCTTCTCGGACGGCTCGCCTTCGCACTCATGTTCACGCGGTCGATTCTGAACCGCAAGAAAAAGAAGAAACCGCGCACCGAGGAAGCGTCGGACGCGAGCGATCCACGAACCAACTTCGCGGGTGAACCGCCGCCGCGGGACGAGGTTGCGGAGGAGGAAGAGTTCATGCAGCCGAGCGAGTTGCCTCCGCTTCAAACGCCGGACGATCCGGCACTCAGTGGTTACGACGTGAAGTTCGAGGACGATCATCCTCGTCCGCGGAAGCGGGTTCGGGCCGAATCGGCCAATCGCGAACCGCAAGCTGCCGACCCGCGTCCTGCCTCTGAGGACGACGTGCCGACCGCTTATGGCGTTCATGCACCGGAAGTGGAACCGGAGCATCGGGCCCCGGCGGAGGTGGTGAAACCTTCGGCAATTGAGATGCGTCTGATCGGCCGCGAGGATGCTCCGAAGCCGCCGAAGCAAGTGTGGAATGCGGAGCTGTTGGTTTTCCTGGCTCAACCCACAACGATTGGGAACATCGTCCTGTTGACGGTGATGCTAATGCTGGTGGGGGCGGTGGTGCGGTTGGCTCGCGACTTCAACCCGGCAGCAGACGGTTGACGATGCGGCGAGTCGAGGTATAAAAGCGAAGCCTTGGGCAGTTAGCTCAGTTGGTAGAGCGAGCGACTGAAAATCGCTAGGTCCCCGGTTCAACCCCGGGACTGCCCACTCGATAGAAGGTCCTTTGCCGAAGCGATTTGCGCTTACTTCCCTGCGTGGGGAATGCGGCTTCCGAACTACGCGAACTGTGGAATCATTCCACAGTTCGCCTCGGAGGAACCCGCATTTGTCTACCCGACGCAAACCAACTCCCAGCTATTTGCCACATTCCGCATCCGGCCGCGCCCGTGCCGTCTGGACTGATACCTTTGGAATCCGTCGCGATCGCTTGCTCCCCGGTCCCTTCGACTCACCCGAATCGCGGACCGCGTTCGCTACTCTCCTTCTGGAATTAGAGACCTCTCCTCATTCCGTCCTGAGCGCGAACGCAAGACCCAACGAACCCAGTGTCAATGAGGTCGTACTCGCCTTCCTGGATTTCTCGGAAAGCCACTACGTCCGAGCGGATGGATCGACCACACACGAGGTCTCGCAATATCGGGTCGTGGCTCGGTTCCTTTGCGACCTCTATGGCATTTCACCTGCCAGTCGATTCGGTCCCCTGGCGTTCAAATCTGTCCGCCAGCGCTTCATCGATACCGGCTGGTGCCGATCACTCGTGAATCAGCGTGCCAACCGTATCCGCAGAATCTTTAAGTGGGCAGTCGCGGAAGAACTGGTTCCTCCAGCCGTTCACCAAGCTCTTGCAGCAGTGCCGGGCCTGCAGCGGGGTCGGTCGAAGGTCCGTGATACGGCAGCGATTGAGCCAGTCGCGGACGAACGCGTCGATGCTACCCTGCCATTTCTTCCTCGACATGTTCGTGGAATTACCGAGTTGCAACGCCTCACCGGTTGTCGGCCTGGCGAGGCCTGTGCGATTCGGCGCGCCGATCTCGACATGAGCGGAACAGTCTGGCTGTACCGTCCGTTGCAGCACAAGGGAAGTTGGCGGGGGCAATCGCGGGTGATTGCGCTGGGACCCAAGGCACAGGTCCATCTCAGAGAATTCTTCACGCCGAATCTGAGCGATTATCTTTTCTCGCCCAGGCTCGCTGTTGACGAATTCCACGCTCGCCGGACTGCCGAACGCAAGACGCCTCGTTACCCGAGTCACCTCAAGCGCAACGCCAGCAAGAGGATCGTAAACCCCAAGCGGAAGCCTGCGGGACTTTACAATGTGACGAGCTACGATCACGCGATCATTCGAGCGTGCGACAAGGCGTTTCCCCTTCCGGCCCAACTCGCAAAACAGTTGAGGGAAAGTAAAGCCTCATGGTGGGCGAGGCTCACGGTCGTTCTGAAATCTGAAGTGAAATCGTGGCATAAGGCCCATCGCTGGCACCCGAACCAGTTGCGACATTCCTTTGCAACCAAGGTTCGGCGAGATCATGGACTTGAGGCGGCTCAAGTTGCACTCGGGCACGCGAAGGCCGATGTCACTCAGCTGTATGCCGAACGGAACCTCGATCTGGCTGTGGACGTTGCTTTGAAGATCGGGTGACTTTCGCGAAGCCTGCTCACAGGCCGGAGGGTTCACGACCTGTGCGAAATATTGCAATCTGTCGGCCGACCACGGTGAACTGCACGCCCCTGTCGCTCAGATAGCCCTATCTTTGTGCTACGGAGACGCCCAGCGAAATCGCGAAGGCTGTGGTGTTTCTCGCGTCCACGACCGCAGCTTTGTGACCGGGGTCGACCTGTTCGTGGGCGGCGGGGCCGCCCAGATCTAGCTCCCGGTCGTGACGAGCCCTTTACCCTTCATGGCCGACGACCTGACACTCGCCTCAAAACAGCTTAAATCACCTCGCTTTTTCGTCACAATTCTTGGGTACGGGATAGCTGTCCGCCTCGACCCATTTACCCGCTCGCTTCACTTGACGTGGCCCTTCGAGTCTGAAGGGCCCGCACTCTCGACGGAGATCACGATCATGACTGTCGCGATTGCCACGACCCGCGCGCCCCTGGCGGCGCTCCACGCTCGATTCGCGTCCATCCTTCCGGTGGTCCTCGACGAGGGGGCTCGCGTCTTCCGTTCGGTCCGCTCGCGCGAAGACCGGGAGGATGCGGTGGCCGAGGCGACCCTGACGGCCTGGGAGCGGTTCCTTCAGGCCGTCACCGAATCGGTCGCGGTCGACCCG